>JAKBUS010000014.1 GCA_021841585.1 Pseudomonadota bacterium
ACATCCGCGCTTAAGCCCCGCTGGCACGGGGCTTGGCGGGCGATGGCTTTGCAATCTCCATGGATTTTAGTTAACTTAAACGTATATACACCTACGTTAAAAATTACTGCTTATGTTCCTGCGCCGCGTCACCCTGCATCAATTGAAGATCTTTTTGGCGCTCGCTCGCCACCTGAACATGACCCGCGCCGCAGAGGAGCTGCATATGACGCCGGCGGCGCTGTCGATACAGATCAAGCAATTGTCCGGCACGGTGGGGGCCCCGCTCCATGAACAGATCGGCAAACGGCTGTTTCTGACTGAGGCCGGGCGCCTCGTGTATGCCGGGGCGCTCGACGTCTTCGATCGCCTGGAACGCCTGTCGGGGGACCTCGCCGCCGACCAGGGGCTCGAGCGCGGCAACCTGAAGCTTTCCATCATCACCACCGCGCAATACTTCGCCCCGCATTTCCTGGGGGCGTTCTGCAAGCGCCACTCCGGGATAGAGGCCACGCTGGAGATCGCCAATCGCGACCAGCTCATAGAGCGCCTAAAGCAGAACCTGGACGACCTTTATATCATGGGCCAAGCCCCCGAGCAGCTAAGCGTGATCGCGCAACCCTTCATGGAAAATCCACTGGTCCTGATCGCACCCGCCGACCATCCGCTCGCCTCGCAACACGACATCGCCCCCGAGCGCCTGGCGGATGAATCATTCATCATGCGCGAACCAGGATCGGGGACCAGGCTTGCCGCCGAGCGCTTTTTTGAAAAGCACAGCGTACAGCCCAAGATTCGCATGACCCTCGGTAGCAATGAGGCGGTAAAGCAAGCGGTGGCCGGTGGACTGGGCGTGGCGGTGCTGTCCGGACACACACTCACCCTCGACGCGGCCTCCGGCGCCTTCGCGGTCCTTGACGTGCGCGGCTTCCCGTTACGGCGCCAATGGTATGTGATCTATCCATCCACCAAGCAGCTCTCGCCGGTGGCGCGGGCCTTTTTGAACTACATCACCGAGGAAGGCGCTTCCCGCAGCCAGGGCCCTGCCCGCTGAGGGGCTTGCGATCGGTCGCCCCCAGGTGGCCGTGCGCGTGATGGCGCGGCCCCGGCTTTTGTCCCGTCCATGCCGGTTCGTCATGCGTTACCGTGGCGCGTGTCATGGAGGATAGCTATGCCGGATATCTCGCCGCGGCTTGCGGGTGTGGCCATAGCCTTGGTCGCGGGTCCATTGGTCGCCGCGGCCGCGCTCGTCCCTGGGTCACAGCACGGACCCTATGCGCGCATCTTCTACCCCGCCAACCTGCCGCGCCCGGCCGATGAGGCCGGGTTCCCGCGTGACTGGACGCACGCCTACGGCAATGCCCGTCACGACTCGACCTATTCCATAAGCCCCGCGCCGGCGTGGCTTAAGCGTGGCGTCACATGGCGCTACGCCGAGGCCCGGGCCTGGCCATTGTCCCGCCATAAACCCTTTGGCGCCAATGTCTACGGGGACCGGCTGGCGCTCGCCACCATGACCCAATTTTATGGAAACGCGCTCGGCGTTTCCGCGGTCTCTGGCATCATTTATGCCGAAAGCGACGACCAATTCGCCTATGCCCTGAACGCCCGCACGGGACGGCTCATATGGCGCACGAGCCCCGTCGGCAACACGCTCATGGGCGATCCCCTGGTCTCTGGCCATATCGTGTATCTGACCGCCGGCAATGTCGGCTTCAACTTTTCGAATGTTCAGAGGTACTCGCAGAAAACCGCGGCGCGCGGGGCAGGCGTTAGCTACAACGGCGTCTATGCCCTCGACCGGATCACAGGGAGGCTGCTCTGGCATTTCGGAACCATGGGCGCGACGATGCCCACGCCGGCGATTGCCGGCAACCGGCTCTTTATCGATACGGGTTCCGGCGATATCTACGCCATCAATGCGCAAACCGGCCACCAAATCTGGGTGAAACGCGCCGGCGGCATCGCCAACATGTCGGACCCGGCCGTCTACCATGGGCACGTCTACGTCGCCTTGTCGGTCATTCCTTACCTCTACTGCCTGTCGGCCGAGAATGGTCATATCGTGTGGAAGGCCGCCATCCGGCGCGCTACGAAAACGGGGCTGGGGGATGTCTCACCGGCGGTAGCCCATGGCGTAGTCGTGATGGACGCCGTGGCGGTCGTGCCGTCCCATGGCGGACGCACCACCATGACCACCATCGTGCGCGCCTACAATGCCGAGGACGGGCATGCGCTGTGGACGCACACCATGGGTTTAGGCCCTAAGCCCCCGGCCTTCAAGGGTGGGGTGCCGATGATCCACGGCCATACGGTCTACATGGGCACACCGGTGGACAATATCTATCAAGCCTACGACCTCCATAGCGGCAAGGTCCTCTGGACCTGGCACATCCCCAAGGCCGGCGCCGCCGGCGCCGGCCGTAGTCCCGCCACCTACGCCGACGGCAAGCTCTTCATCAGTACCGGGCCGCGCCTTTTCGTCTTGAATGCCCATACGGGACGCGTAATCGGACAGAAGTATCTCGGCGGGCGCTTCGGCATCGTCAATCCCGTGGTCGTCGGCGGCACCATCTATCTCGACAACTCCTGGGACTGGGTCATGGCCGTCCCGGTCTCGGCCGTGGTCGCGCACAAGCCCGCCCACCGCCAGCTGTCGCCCTGACCTTGGAATGAGGCGCCGCGTGGCCCTCGTCGGCTATACTCTGAGGCCTCGATGCTCACGTGAAAGGGGGATTGGTCATGACCCACGAGATCCTGGAGAACGACCACGAGGTGCCCAGCCGCAGCCCGCTCCAAAACGCCGTCAACTGGTCGCTTTTTCGCCGCCGCAAGGAAGCCGAGGATTACCTCGATCGCGTCCGTCTCGATACCGGCCACGAATTGATCGGCGGCCACAGCCAAGACAGCGTAGGGGATTACTGGTGGGTCGGGGTGCGCGTGACCTCGATCGCCGATTGGGGTCATTCTCAAGCCATCAATAAGCACGGACGCCACGGCGACTAGACCCGCCGGCCGTTCGGGGAACAGGCAAACAGTCGCCCGAGGGCGCCATGCCCCCCGGAATATGGGACCGCGTGCCTGCGCCTGCGCGGTACCGCGCGGCGGTTTCCGCTGATTCCGCGCCGACACTTTCCCTCTGCGCAATTGACAATCGTCAATATAAGCGTCTCCGTATATGGGAAATTATGGAACATTACAACGGCCTTTCCGGCGAGGCCTGAACGAATCCACCGTGGTAAGGGTCGCGGTCACCGCTCATTGTCATAGGGGGCGTGCATGGTGACGAAAACCACAAGATACGCGCCAGGCTCGGTGAGCGGCCCGCATGGGGCGCGCGCGCCTGGCTTCGCGGGGCGCGCCCGCGGCCGGCATCCCCTCTTCAAGCAAGGCCGCCCGACGGCCACCATCAAGCGCGCCGCTTACGCGCACGCGCGCCATTCATCAGGGATAGCGGGGCGTGACCCATGGGCAAGGTCCCGGCCATCCCATACCTTTCACGCCCGAGAGGAACACAAATCATGACATCCTATCGCCATGCATCACCCAGTGCTCATGCCGCCGTCGGACCAGCCACGCCCGCCGCGAGAACGATGACCGCGGTCCTCGCTCTGTCGGCGCTGGCCGCGGCCGCCATCGCGCATGGCGCCACCATGGGCCAAGAGCGCGCGCAGATGACACAGGCGGGCTGCTTTACCTGTCATGCGGTGCGCACCCGCAAGATCGGCCCGGCATTCTCGTGGGTCGCCTACCGCTATCGGGGGAAGCCCGGCGCGCTCACGCGTCTGGCGCGCAAGGTCATCACCGGGGGGTCGGGTTACTGGGCCCCTTGGACCTACAATACGCCCATGATACCGCACCCGGGACTATCGATGCCCCAGGCCGAGGGCATGGTCAGATGGGTCCTGAAGCAGACCCCGATGAAGCCGCCGGCCCCATAAGGGCCTAGTGCCGGATGGGCATGGGGCCCATTGCCATGGACCTCGCGCAAGCGCCGCATGCGCGTAGCCGACCGCCCACGCCGCGGCTCAAGAAGGCGGCGGGCCCCAGCGCCGGGATTTCAGGCCTCGACGTGCCCCGCGTCGACCTTGTCTTGCCCTTCACCGGGGGCCACGAACGTCACCTCCACCCCCTGCTCGGCGGCAATCCACCGCCCCGCCTCGCGCGACATGGTCAGCGTCATGCGCAACATATCGCCCTCGACCGTCTCGCTCAGCACGATCCCCGCCCCATAGAGGCGGGATCGCAGGCGGCCCTCGTGGAGCGGGATACGGATCACGGCCTCGATTTGTTGCGGCCCCAGTCTTTGATGGATGGCCTCCAAAAGCCCATCCAGACCCGCGCCGGTGCGCGCGGACACGAAGACCCGTCGCGCCTGACCAAATCCGTCGGTCTCGAGTCCCGGCCGATCCCCGGTCGCGTCGATCTTGTTCATCACTATGAGCCTTGGGACATCCTCGGCACCGATCTCGGCCAGCACGCGATTGACCTGTTCTTCATACGCGTGATGATCCGCATGGCTCGCATCGACCACATGCAATAAGAGATCGGCAAACTGCACCTCCTCCAGGGTCGAACGAAAGGCCGCGACGAGCCCATGCGGAAGGTGGCGGATAAAGCCCACGGTATCGGCGAGGATCATGGCGCCGGCCCCCGGAAGCTCCACGCGCCGCATGGTCGGGTCCAGGGTCGCAAAGAGACGATCGGCGGCGTAGACATCCGCCCCGGTCAGGACATTGAAGAGTGATGACTTGCCGGCGTTGGTGTAGCCGACCAAAGACACCGTGGGGACCACGGAACGCTGGCGAGCGCGGCGTCGCATCAGGCGTTGCCTGCGCACCTTATCGAGGCGCTTATGCAGCACTCGGATGCGCTCGCCGATCATGCGCCGGTCACTCTCAAGCTGGGTCTCGCCTGGCCCGCGCAGCCCTATACCCCCCTTCTGGCGCTCGAGGTGCGTCCATCCGCGCACGAGTCGCGTCGACAAGTGCTCGAGCTGGGCCAACTGAACCTGGAGTTTGCCTTCGTGGGAATGGGCGCGCTGCGCGAAGATGTCAAGGATGAGGCCGGTACGGTCGAGGACACGGGCGGCGACCACCTTCTCGAGGTTGCGCTCCTGGCCGGGCGACAAGGCGGCGTTCACCACCACCAGCTCGGCGCCAGTCGAGGCGACCAGCGCGCGCACCTCCTCAGCCTTCCCTGAACCAACATAGGTCGCGCTATCCGGCTGTTGACGCGCCCCCTCTACGACCCCGACAATCTCCGCGCCTGCCGATGCCGCAAGCAGCCGCAACTCCTCGAGATCCTCCTGCTCCTCGGCGTCCGCCAGCCGCAAATGCACCAACACGGTGCGTTCGCGGCCCACGGCCTCGCCGAGACTCTGCCGCTTATTCGTTGCCTACCCCCTTGTCCGTCTCGTCCATATCAAAAGTAAACTTGACTGGACGACTGGGCACCACCGTGGAGATGGCGTGCTTATAGATCATCTGGCTCACGGTATTCTTCAACAAGACCACGAACTGGTCGAAAGACTCGATTTGCCCCTGCAGCTTGATGCCGTTCACCAAAAAGACCGAAACCGGCACATGTTCCTTGCGCAGAACATTCAAATAAGGGTCTTGTAAAGCCTGCCCTCTATGCTGACTCATGACAGTTCTCCTGTTCTTATATTACCGTTACTGAGGCGCCTGGCGGTCTGCGTCATAAGCCATATCCCATGGCATCAATGGCATCCCGTATGATCGTCGCACAAATCTCGGGCGCTCGGGGACCGTCCCCGTCCAGCCATCGTACGGCCGGATCCGCCCGCAACCAGGTGAGTTGACGCTTGGCCAGTTGCCGGGTGGCGGCGCTGCCCTGCTCGACGAGGCCATTATACGGGATTTTATCCCGCAGGTATTCTCCGACCTGGCGATAGCCGACAAGCCGCAGCGCCGGGGCCTTTACCGGCAACCCCTGCCCGAACAACCAGGCCGCCTCCTCTATGAGCCCGCGCGTAAGCATGCGTCGAAAGCGCAGCCCGATGCGGCGATGAAGTTCCGCGCGCTCGCGAGGGGCGACGGCGAACTTGAGCAATACATAGCGCCCGCTTCGCGGTGTCTTTCCGACCTCTGGTACGCGCCCCAGCGTACGGACGATCTCGAGCGCGCGCACGATCCGTTGCGGGTCGGTGGGTGCGATGGCCCGCGCCCGTCGCGGATCGCGCTCGGCAAGTTCCGCATAGAGCGCCGGCAGGCCCTTGGCATCGAGCTCCACCATCAGCGCCGCGCGCATCACGGCGTCGCTCGCGGGGATATCGGGCAAACCCCACTCCAGTGCCCGAAAATAAAAGTTGCTACCCCCGACCAGGACCGGCACGCGGCCGCGGCGTCGCGCAGCATCTATCGCCCGCCGCGCATCCTCGCAAAAGGCCGCCGCCGAGTAGCTTTCGGCCACGCTGCGAATATCTATGAGGCCATGCGGCAGGATGCGGCGTTCGCCTAGGGTGGGCTTGGCCGTACCGATATCGAGTCCGCGGTAGATCTGCGCGGCATCGACGCTGATAGCCTCGATGGCCAAGAGCCGGCTCAACGCAAACACAGTGGCGGTCTTGCCCGCCCCTGTCGGCCCCATGAGGAACACGACAGGGATATCGGTCATGAACCGTGGGGACGCATATGCGGAAACAGGATGACATCGCGAATGCTTGGGGCATCCGTGAACAACATGACCAATCGGTCGATACCGATCCCTTCGCCAGCAGTGGGCGGCATGCCGTATTCGAGCGCCTCGATATAATCGGCATCGTAGTGCATGGCCTCTTCGTCGCCATCCCCACGCCGCTCGACCTGGCGCCTGAAGCGCCGCGCCTGGTCCTCGGGGTCGTTCAACTCCGAAAAGCCGTTGGCGATCTCCCGGCCCCCGACGAACAGCTCGAAGCGGTCGGTCACGAACGCGTCGGAGTCGTTGCGCCGCGCAAGCGGCGAGACCTCCGCGGGATACGCGGTTATGAACGTCGGCTGCGATAAATGACTTTCGATGGTCTTTTCGAAGATCGCCATCTGCAACCCTCCAGCCTCGAGACCGGGCTCCACCGGCAGTCCCTTGGCGACCAGAAACGCGCGCAGCGCCGCGACATCGCGCAGGTCGGACGGGGCGTCGGCGTGATGGCGGCGAATCACCTCCTCGACCGTCCACCGCGCAAAGGGCACCCCCAAATCGTAGCACTCCCCCTGATAGGTGAGCGTGGACGTGCCGAGCACCTCCGCGCACATCCCACGCAACAGGACTTCCGTCATATCCATCAGATCACGATAGTCGGCATAGGCTTGGTAGAATTCGACCATCGTGAATTCGGGGTTATGACGCGTGCTCAGGCCCTCATTGCGGAAATTGCGATTGATCTCGAAGACACGCTCAAAACCGCCAACCACGAGCCGCTTCAGGTAGAGCTCGGGCGCGATGCGCAGAAACAGCGGGATATCGAGCGCGTTATGGTGGGTCACGAACGGTCGCGCGGTTGCGCCGCCGGCGAGCGGCTGCATCATCGGCGTCTCGACCTCACTGAACCCACGCCCTTTAAGGAACGCGCGCAGATAGGCAACGATGCGCTCGCGCCGCTCGAAGACCATACGCGTCTCGGGGTTTACGATAAGATCGAGATAGCGCTTGCGGTAGCGGGTTTCCTGATCGGTGAGCCCATGGAACTTCTCGGGCAAGGGCCGCAGGCTTTTGACAAGTAGCCGCAGATGCGCCGCGCGCACGCTCAACTCCCCGGTCTTCGTGCGGAACAGCCGCCCGGTCACACCGATGATGTCCCCGAGGTCCCAGCGCTTGAAGGCCTCGTAGGCCGAACCCACCACGTCACGTTCTATAAAGACCTGGACGCGCCCGGTGGCGTCCTGGATGTGGCAGAAGCTGACGCGCCCCATGACCCGCTTGGTCATGATCCGTCCGCCCAAGCGTAGCTCACCGGCGGCGGCCAACATCTCCTCCGGGGCGTCCCTATAGTCGGCCAGCAACGGGCCGGCCTGGCAATTGGGGCGAAAGTCGTTGGGGTACGCCCCACCCTCCGCTCGCCACGCCGAGAGCTTCTCGCGGCGTAGCGCGATATGGCGGTCCTCGTCTCCCGTGATCTCGTCGTCTTGCCCCTCGCTCACTTCTCTACCCCTCTAATCACAGTCCGCTCTTTAAGCTCGCCTCGATGAATCGATCCAGATCGCCATCCAACACCGCCTGAGTATTCGCGATCTCGACGCCGGTGCGCAGGTCCTTGATGCGCGATTGGTCCAGGACATAAGAACGGATCTGGCTGCCCCAGCCGATATCCGACTTGCTCTCCTCGAGCCGTTCCTGCGCCTCGCGCTTCTTTTGCATCTCAAGTTCGTAGAGCCGCGCCTTCAACATCTTCATGGCCTGCGACCGGTTTTTGTGTTGAGAACGGTCGGTCTGGCATTGTACGACAATGCCACTCGGGCCATGGGTGATGCGCACCGCCGAGTCCGTGCGGTTCACATGCTGGCCACCCGCACCACTTGCCCGGTAGGTATCGACCCTAAGATCGGCGGGATTGATCTCGATATCGATATTGTCATCGATCTCGGGATAGACGAACACCGACGCAAACGAGGTGTGCCGGCGATTGCCGGAGTCGAACGGGGATTTGCGCACGAGCCTATGGACTCCGGTCTCGGTACGCAGATGCCCAAAGGCGTAGGAGCCGACGTACTTGATGGTGGCGCTCTTGATCCCGGCTACCTCGCCGGCCGAGACCTCGACGATCTCGGTGGCAAAACCGCGGCGTTCGCCGTAGCGTAGATACATCCGCAACAGCATCTCCGCCCAATCCTGGGCCTCGGTCCCGCCTGAGCCCGCCTGGATGTCGAGAAAGGCATTGGCCGGGTCCATCTCGCCCGGAAACATCCGCTGGAATTCCAGGGCCTCGAGACGCGTCCCGAGGCCCGCCACGTCCTTGGCGATGGCCTCCTCGGTGGCCCGATCACCCTCGGCGCGCGCCATGGCAAAGAGCTCCGCGGCCTCGCCAAGGCCCGCCTCGAGCGCATGGATGGCGCCCACGGTCTCCGCCAGCCGCGCCCGCTCGCGCCCCAGCTCCTGGGCCCGCGCCTTGTCGGCCCATACCTGCTGGTCCAGGAGTTCGCGCTCGACCTCGGCTAGGCGCTCTTCCCGGGTATCGATGTCAAAGATACCCCCGAAGGGCGGCCGTGCGCTCGCGAAGCTCGCGGAGCGCCTGCTCTATACTCCCCTGGTCTTCCACCGCAGCCCCTCCAAAAACCCGGCAGGATACCGGAACCGACGCGGAAAAACGAGGGCGCGGCATGAGCCTGCGGCCCCATGCCGCGCCCCAGGAAAGCGCACCTTATCGCGTGAGTCTTAAGAATGCCCCGCTCGCGCGAGCGCGGCACGATAGACAGGCGAGATCGGCTGGCCCGGGAAGAACTTCTGCACGGTGGCTATCGGCAGATTGGTCCCCGATGGGAATGTGAAATCCGTCTTGGCGGCGATCGCGTGACAGGAGATGCAGCTACTTACGCGCCCGTAGGCGATCACATGACCGTCGGGCTTGTACGCGGCCATGACCCAGTCGCGATCGGCGCTATCGTAGCCTGGCACCTTCAACATCGCCGTTACCGTCTTCAAAACCTTGTGGATATCGAAATTTTCCTTGATATAAAGGCTCCCGGCCGGAAAGCGCGTCACATTCCGCACGCCATGCGCCGCCGCCTTCACCGCAATCGTATTGGCCCGGTCGATGGTGTAGTAATCGGCCATCCGTGAGCCATGCATCCAAAGGTGGCTCCCGGGAAGCAGCGCGCCGCCGTTCTCGAGCGCGCGGACCTCCTTGAACAGCGTGGCAGGCGGCGGGGCCAAGACGGCCGCGAACGCCGCCAGCGGGACGCAAAGGCCGACGCACACCGCGCCCGCCCACCACCTCTTCTTATTAGGTATTGACATGAAGGACGCTCCTGTGATTCGTACCCCCGCATCATCACGCCCCATCCACTCCCTGTCAATGAGTCCAGTTCGCATTGCGCCACACAAGGGCAGGCCCCGTGCTCACGCGCCCCTTAAATGGGGATGCGGGAGGGATACCTACCGACCCCGGCTCAGTTGATGCACCAATACAGGGCGAGTAAAGTCACGTCGGCCCCGGAGCGAAGACTCCTTGCGGATTCGATCGGAACGACCGCGCGGCCCGTGATCATACCGATAAGAGAGACCGCGCCGCCCTGGCCTTTAAGACATCCTAAGGCCATCGCGGCGCCTAGGGAGACGTCGCATCTTGAAACTCGTCGTCGCAATCGCGCGGCCGTTTTGGCGCAAGCCGCGTGGGCCTGCCCCGGCGGCGGACGATGCCGGTACGCCGCAGCCCCGCCATGCCGGGCGCCGCGGGCCTATCTCGTCGCGACACCGCCGGGTCCCGGCGATTCTTCACCGGTCCGGGACCACCATACCGTTTCCCATTCCCGGCCGGAGGGGCCATGGCCCCACAAAGGGGAGCGGCGTATATGGCCCATGACGAGACCAGTGATGGGACGATTTTCGTGCCGGCGCTGGGGTACGGTGCGGACCCGCGCCGACGGCACCAGCGGCAACACGCTTTGACAAGGGAGATCGCGGTGCGCAAATTCATGCCTATCCAAACGGCGGTGGTCGCCGTATTCATCATGCTGTGGCTCATGCCCATCCCAGCCCTCGCCGCCGCACACCGGGCCGCCGGTCGGCAACCGGTTTCGGCGCCGCCGGCGGCGATCATAGCCCCGGCCGCCACCCACGCCGTCATCAACCACGGCGACACCGCCTGGATGCTGGTGTCGACGGTGCTGGTCCTGATGATGACCATACCGGGGCTCGCCCTTTTTTACGGGGGCATGATTCGCGGCAAGAACGTCTTGAGCACTCTGGCCCACAGCTTTGCCACGACCTGCCTTGTGACACTCCTCTGGTACGCCGTCGCCTACAGCCTGTCGTTCACCCACGGCAACGCCTTCATAGGCGGACTGAGCCGGGTATTCCTGCACGGCATGGGCCGCGATACGGTCTCCGACCGTTCCATGGCGATCCCCGAATCGGTCTTCATGTCTTTCCAGATGACCTTTGCCATCATCACACCGGCCTTGATCTCGGGGGCATTTGCCGAACGCATCAAGTTCTCGGCGGTACTCTGGTTCAGCGCCCTATGGCTTCTGGTGGTCTATACCCCGGTCGTCCATTGGATCTGGTCGCCCCAAGGGTGGCTCGCCCACCTCGGCGTCCTCGATTTCGCCGGCGGCACCGTAGTCGAGGTGAACTCCGGGGTCGCGGGGCTCGTCGCCGCGCTCGTGCTGAGGCCGCGCACGGGCTATGGGCGCGAGGCGATGGCGCCCCACAATCTGGTCCTCACAATCGCCGGGGCCTCGCTGCTGTGGGTCGGCTGGTTTGGCTTCAATGCCGGCAGCGCGATATCCGCGGGCGGCCTGGCCGGCATGGCGATGATGGCCACGCAGATCGCCACCGCGGCCGCCGCCATGACCTGGATGTTCCTCGAATGGGGCGCGCGCGGCAAACCGAGCGTCCTTGGCATGGCCTCCGGGGCGGTGGCCGGGGCGGTGGCCATCACCCCAGCCTCCGGCTTCGTGGATCCGAGTGGCGCGCTCATCATCGGCTTCGCCGGGGGCGCGGCATGCTTTTGGGCGGTCACGTACGTCAAGAACGCATTGGGTTATGACGACACACTCGATGTCTTCGGGGTTCATGGCGTCGGCGGGATCGTGGGACTGATCCTGACGGGCGTGTTCGCAGTGAAGGCCATAGGCGGAACCCCGGGGGCCCTGGAGGGCCACGTCGGCCAGATCGGCAAACAGCTGATCGCGGTCGTGGCGGTCGCGGCCTATGATGCCATCGGCACCTTCCTCATCCTCAAGCTGATCGATGTCGTCATCGGCCTCAGGCCGAGCCTCGAGGAGGAGCGCGAGGGCCTCGACATCACCCAGCACGGGGAGCGCGCCTACAACGAATAGCCGCCACGGTGTACTATCGCGACCTATGCCCGGTCAAGGGGACCGGGCCCGTCACGATGCGAATCATGTGGATCTGCCTTGATACCTGGATCATGGCACCTAGCGCTGCGAAAGCGCAGGCGCCGCGGGGCGTCTGCAACCCTTGCAACCGGCACGAGGGTGCCATTACGCCGTGACCGACGTCGATCTCAAGAGCCCTTCCCTGTACATCAACAGGGAGCTTAGCGTGCTGGCCTTCAACCGGCGGGTCCTGGAACAGGCCAAGGACGACCGCCTGCCGCTCCTCGAACGACTGCGGTTTTTGTGTATATCGAGCACCAATCTCGATGAGTTCTTCGAGGTGCGCGTGGCCGGGCTCCAGCAGCGCGCCCAGATCGTCGGGACCGCGCTTGCACCCGACGACAAGACCGCCACCGAAACCCTGCGGGCGGTCCGCGAAGAGGCCCTTGACCTCGTCTCCGAACAGTACCGGGTCCTAAATGAAATCCTGATTCCACAGCTCGCCGCGGCCCGCATTCATATCGTCAAACGCGATAGCTGGACCGAGGCCCAGGACGCCTGGCTACGCCGCCACTTCGAAGAGGAGCTCTTGCCGATCTTAAGCCCCCTGGGGCTCGATCCCGCGCACCCCTTCCCGAGAATATTGAACAAGAGCCTGAACTTCATCGTTTCCCTCGAGGGCCGCGATGCCTTTGGGCGCCATGGCGGCATGGCCATAGTCCAGGCGCCGCGGGCGCTCGCGCGCGTCATAGCGCTCCCCCGGACGGACCGCCAGAGCCACGAATTCGTGCTCCTGTCATCGGTGATTCACGCCTATGTGGGTCGGCTCTTCCCCGGCATGGCGGTGCTCGGCTGTTATCAATTCCGGGTGACCCGCAACAGCGATCTTTTTATCGACGACGATGAGATCGACGACATCCTGCGCGCCGTGCAGGGCGAGATCGCCTCGCGCCGCTACGGCGATGCGGTGCGTCTCGAGGTCTCGAGCGAATGCCCGGATGCCACCAGCAGCTTCCTGCTGCGTCAGTTCGAGCTCAAGGCCGAGGATCTCTATGCCGTAAACGGCCCGGTCAACTTAAACCGCCTGGGCGAGATCTATGATCGCATCGAACGCCCGGACCTGAAGTACCCGGGCTTCGTTCCCGGAGTACCGCGGATTTTGGCATCCGGCGCCGACTTGTTTGCCGCCATCCGTCACGCCGATATCCTTTTGCATCACCCGTTCGAATCCTTCCTGCCGGTCGTCGACTTCATTCAGCGGGCGGCCGCCGACCCGCTGGTGCTTGCCATCAAGCAGACAATGTATCGATCGGGCCCGGACTCCCTCATCGCCGATGCCCTGGTCGCCGCCGCGCAGGCCGGCAAAGAGGTGACTGTCGTAATCGAGTTGCGCGCGCGCTTCGATGAAGCCGCCAATATCGCGCTGGCCAACAAGCTTCAGGAGGCCGGAGCCCATGTCTTGTATGGCATCGTCGGCTTCAAGACCCACGCGAAAATGGCGCTCATAGTACGCCGCGAGGCCGGTATCCTGCGCCGCTACGTCCATCTCGGCACCGGCAATTACCATCTCCGTACCGCCAAGGCCTATACGGATTACGGCTACTTCACGTGCCGTCCGGAGATCGGCGAGGATGTGAATCACGTCTTTCTGCAACTCACGAGTCTTGGCGGCACCATGCCTCTGCATCGCCTCGTGCAAAGTCCGTTCACCTTGCACACCCAGATGCTGGCCCTGATCGACCGCGAACGCGCTCACGCGCTGGCCGGCCGCCCTGCACGCATCATCCTCAAGGTCAACGCCCTGACCGAGCTCGAAATCATCCAGGCGCTGTATCGCGCGTCCATCGATGGCGTCAAAATTCAACTTATCGTGCGTGGCATGTGTTGTCTGCGACCGGGCGTCGCCGGCGTCTCGGACAATATCCAGGTCCGTTCCTTGATAGGCCGCTTCCTCGAACACAGCCGCATCTATTACTTTGCCAACGGGGGGCGTCCGGAGGTCTATCTGGCGAGCGCAGACTGGATGGAGCGCAACTTCTTTCGGCGCGTCGAAGTGGCCTTTCCGATCGAGTCGCCGCGGCTTCGTGATCGCCTCGTGCGCGACCTGAAGCGTTACCTAAAGGACAACACTCACGCCTGGGTCCTGCAGGTCGACGGCCAATACCGCAGTCCTCGTCCCCACAAAAATCGCGTGCGGGACGCACAGGCGGAACTGCTGGCGGAGTACGGCGAGTCGAGCTGAGAGGGATGGCTTGCGGCAGCGGACCATCGGCCGGGCGCCATCATGGCCGCGCCCGTTATGGACAGCCGGTGACACCTGCGTCAGCTGTCATAGCCGCTACCGACAATGCGGCAAGACCCCAAACAAGGGGGCGCCCCCCTTCCGTGACGACTCATATATCATTCACAGTCGGCACCTAGTCCCCGAACAAGGATCCTAGCCGTTCAAAAGAAAACGAACGCCGCCTTTTTGCATGTCCGCAATCTCGGGACCGAGCTCCCGCCAAAAAGCTTCACGCATGGGGTGGGCACGCAGGGGCGTACTGATCTCGAGTGTGTTGGCGCGCGCGGCAAGATGCCATGGCGCGCGCCGGCTGCTTATGGCTAGCAACCGCTCGACCCGCAGGAGCGTCACAATGATGCGCGTGAGTATCGCCAAACGCACCGCGGTCTCCCCAAAAGACCGTTTCATGCTGGCCACCGTGGGCTGCGTCCATTTGCCACGATGCATGGCGATCAGCATGCCAAGCAACGCCTGTTCGCGCGGCGCGAAACCCGCCAATTCCGCGTGCGTCACGATATAGGCACTGTGACGCTCGTAGCGGAGACGGTTGATGGCGGTCCCGCAGGCATGGAGCTGCACCGCCCACCCGAGGAGGCGCCGGTCCTCCAGCGACAAGCGCCATGGACCCGCCACCATCTCAAAGAGGGTATCGATGCGCTCGGTCACTCCGGTACCGCAGGGATCCGGCCAGCGCGTAGCAAAGCGTGCGATTGCGTCATTACGTACGTCCTCCCCCGACAGGCGGCCGATCAGATCCCTCAGGATTCCTTCACGCAAGGCACCCTTCGCGACCTCCATCGTGGTGATCTCCAGCACCTCGAAGAGCGCGATCACGATGGCGAGCCCTCCAGCAAACACCGGGGCCCGCTCGGTCGCAAGCCCCGGTAGCACCAACCTATCGACGTGACGCTGGACCACGACACGCTCCTGAAGCGCCGCCAACGCGCTTACGGTGAGTCCTCCCGCGGCAAAACCCAGCTCGCGCGCCACGGCATCGACGGCGCGGATGGTCCCCGAGGACCCCACGGCCCGCTCCCAGTGCGCCGCGCGCAGCCGCTCGCGCAGGGGCATCAGCTGATGGCGGGCGAAGGTGACGGCCTGGGCGAACCGCGCCTCGGTGAGCAGATGGCCGGCAAGCAGCCGATCGGTCAGGGTGACGCAACCCATGGTCACGCTCTCCAGCACCTCCGCGTGTCCACCCACGCCCACGATGAGCTCCGTGCTTCCGCCGCCGATATCGACCACCAATGCGCGGGCGGCGGCGGCGATTCCCGGGCTTACGCCACGATAGATGAGGCGCGCCTCCTCGATGCCAGACACCACCTCCACCGGCACGCCGAGCCGCGCCTGGGCCTTATGTAAAAAGGACTCGGTGCCCACCGCCTGACGCAGGGTATTGGTGCCGACCGCGCGCACGAGCTCGGGGCGCCATAGCGCAAGGCGCTGTCCAAAACGCCGCAGGCAGGCGAGCGCCGCCTTGGCGGCCACTGGCCGGATATGCTGCTTGTGATCGAGTCCCGACCCGAAACGCAACATCTCCCGCAGCTTGTCGACCACGACCGGCTCGCCGTTCTCCACCTTGGCGATCACGAGATGAAAACTGTTCGAACCGAGATCCACGGCGGCGATGACCGGACTGCGGTTGCGCGCCATGCGCTTTACGATCTTCTTGGGAGCCCGCGAGGCGGCCTTGGTTAGGGCTTTGGGCATGGCATCGGGCCTTCCGTCAACACAATATTCGCGAGTCTGGCGAATCCCGGTGACGATGACAAGACAATATATGCGGGTTTTGGGGTGGCCCGGCGGGCAGGGACGCCGCGGGGGCAGGCCATGGTGCTATTGCAGTCGGTCATGAACGCGCTACACTCAAACCCTTACTCCCGATGGCATCCCATGTCCCACAATGAAGGTCCGCGCGCGGCATCCGCGGCGCCCCTGTCCTCCGGTTTGCTCGGATTTCTTGCATTTCTTGCCGGCGCAACCGTCGCAAACCTGTACTATAGCCAGCCACTGCTCGCGCAAATCGCAAAGAGTTTCCATGTCGCGCCCGGCCACGCCAGTCTCGTGACCGTCGCGACCCAAATCGGCTATGCCGCGGGCCTCATGCTCATCGTGCCCCTCGGCGATGGCCAGGAGCGCAAGCGCCTCATAGTCACGACCACCGGGCTCATAGCCGGCGCACTGGTCCTGGTGGCACTGAGCCCGGACTTGCCGATCCTGCTCGCGGCCTGTCTCTTCATGGGGCTTGTCACCACTGTTCCGCAACTGCTCGTCCCTTATACCGCAAACCTCGCCGATCCAACGCGCCGCGGACGCGCGGTAGGCCTTGTCATGAGCGGCCTTCTGGTCGGCATCATCGTGTCCCGGGCCTTGAGCGGCTTCGGGGCCTTTCTCGGATGGCGCGCCATCTACGCGATCGCGGCCGGCGCCATGGCCTTGTGTGCGGCCGCCGCCGCCCGCCTCCTGCCCCGTCAGAGGCCGTCCCAATCGGCCACGCACAGGGACCTGCTCCGATCCCTGGTGATACTTTGGCGACAGGAACCCCTGCTCCGACTCCACGCCTTCCTCGGCGCCATGGGCTTTGCCGCCTTCAATACCTTTTGGACGCCGCTCGTCTTCCATTACGGCCGCCTGTTTCCGGGCGACGCGAGCCGCATGGTGGGAATCACGGGATTCATCGGCGTGAGCGGCGCCCTGGCGGCCCCCCTTTCGGGCCGGCTATCCGAACGCATCGGTGCGCGCGGCATCAACGGCGTGTTCCTTGGACTCGTAGTGCTTGCATTCCTGATTTTGTGGAAGGCGGGCGATTCCCTTCTTGGCATCGGCATCGGCGCGGCCCTGCTCGACGCCGGCGTGCAAGGCAGTCACGTCTCGAACCAGACGCGCATCTACACCCTCGGCGGCACTATCCGAAATCGCCTGACCGCCCTCTACATGACCACCTACTTCGCCGGCGGGGCCCTCGGATCCTTCGTGGGGACGTGGGCCTGGCAGGAAGCGCGCTGGCCGGCGGTGTGCGCAAGCGGCGCGGCCTTCGCGCTTGCCGCGCAAGCGCGGCTCTTTGCCGGCCGCCGGCAATGACTCGATGGTCCCCGTCCGCCAGCGATGCCTGCCGGATATCCTCGCGCGTAGGCGCCGGGATCGCGCGGCGCCTACGCGCCTTGCGCCAACACGCCCGGATAGCGCCGCCCCGGCGCGTTGCGATTCTAGGGAGTTTTCCGGCACGAGCCCGCGATTCCTATCGCGAAGCGTGCCAAGCCGGCGCCGCGCGGCAGGCATCGGCGGCGGCAGGCTGAGGAAGCTCCTTCCTTTGGGGAGCGGGAGGGTGTCAAAATGGCGGCCTGTCGCCACCTCCCCGGAGCCCTGATGCCCCGCCGTTACACGCTGACACTCTCCTGCCCCGACCGTGTCGGTATCGTCGCTGCGGTCAGCGGCCTTATCGCCGCCCACGGTGGCTGGATCACCGAGGCCAACCATCACTCCGACCCGGAGGGCGGACGCTTCTTCATGCGCCAGGAGATCCTCGCCGACTCCCTACCTTTCGATGTCGCGGCCTTCCGGGAACGCCTTACCCCGATAGCGGCGGAATTCGCCATGGATTGGCAGGTGGTCGACAGCGCCCGCAAAAAGCGCGTGGTGATCCTGGTCTCGCAGCTCGGCCACTGCCTCTACGACCTGCTGGCCCGCTGGCAGGCCCGTGAATGGGACATCGAGATCCCGTGCGTCATATCGAATCACGACACGCACCGGGGGTTCGTGGAGTGGCATGGTATCCCCTTTCAGCACATACCGGTCGCCCCCGGCGCGAAGGCCGCGGCCTTCGCGCGCATCGCCGAACTGTTCGAGGAGACGCGGGCTGACGTCATGGTCCTCGCCCGCTACATGCAGATCCTTCCCGACACCCTGTGCCGGCGCTACCCCAACCGCATCATCAATATCCATCACGGCTTCTTGCCGAGCTTCAAGGGCGCCAAGCCCTATCACCAGGCCTATGAGCGAGGCGTCAAACTCGTTGGCGCCACCTGCCATTATGTGACCTCGGATCTGGATGACGGTCCGATCATCGAGCAAGACGTGGTGCGCGTCGATCATTCCGACGAGCCATCGGATCTCGTACGCTACGGCCGCGACATCGAAAAGGCGGTGCTGGCGCGCGGGCTTGGCTACCATCTGGACGACCGCGTGCTGATCCACGGCCGGCGCACCGTCGTTTTCCGCTAGACTCCCTCCTGGCCGCGGCCTAGGAACGGGAATGCGCGGGCGCGTGTTCAAGATGGCATGCGAGATTTACCGCCCAAAAACACAAGCCCTATCCCGGCCATCCCTGGCCCTTTTCCCCGTCTAGCCAGCGCACACGAGGCCGCGTCGACGGCGATTGGCCATCGATCATCCCGCATGCCCGCTACCGCCGCACACCGGCCCGTGGTAAGCCACCCTAAAAACTGAAATCCGCTGACACGTAATAGGTGCGTGGCGCCCCGGGATAGCCAAGGGTTGCCCCGGCGCTGTTGCCCCCGAGATAGCCGCCCGATGTGACATAGGCGTACTCATTGAAGCGCTTGTTGAGAAGATTTAAGACCGACAGCACGATCTTCATCTTGTCGGCGCGCCCGTTGCTGGTCCCCACGGGCACCGTAAGGCCAAGCGAGGCGCTCCAGATATTGTAGGCAGGCAGCGTCTGCGACGATGGCGCGCCGGTGTCATTGTTGAAGATATTCTGGCTTCCAGTAAAGGTCGTCCAAAGCTTTGGGTTGTAGACTATTCCATTACCGTAATATCGATACGACGCGCCAGCGGTGAGCGTCTCGGTTGGCACATAAGGCACCGCAAGGCCCGCGTACGCCACGCCGCCCGTCGTGTAGTTCACGTAATGCGACCGCTCATAGCCGACATTCCCGAACACATGGAGGCCGCCTACCGGGTTGTCCGTCGAAGAGAGGTTTACCCCTTGATAGAGGCTGTCGCCCGTAGCCTCGATGGTGCTGCCATTACTGGTCGTCACGTTGATGAACTGGTTGGTGATCGACAGGCGGTAATAGTCGAGATTCAGATGGAAACGGCGCGCAATCCCCGAATGCCTCACGAGCACATGCAAGCCCGCAGTATCGTAGCGGCCCTCGGTCGGAACCAGCACCGATGATGGCAACGCTTGGTAGGGCCCTCCGCCCCCGCCGACCTCGGGATTTTGATAGGCCGTGGAGCTCTGGGCATAAAGCGCCAGGTTTCGCGTCCACTGGTAGCGAATATCGAGCGACGGCTCGACCTTCGTGAAGGTCGTTGAGCTGTTGGGTTGCGTCTCGGGGTCGTAGATGAGATTGGCCTGTGGGAAGTCCGTGGTCGCGTGATTGGCGTAGGTCGTACCGAAATAGGCGATCCGGACCCCCGGCGTCACGCTCAGGCCGCGCACGATGGCAATGCGGTCCTGCACGAAGGCGGCGGCGAAATTCTGGTAAAAGTATCCGCTCCGATACTTGGACGGGTAGGAATACGTAAACGGGATGCCGGAGGGACTTGTGACCTCCGGACTGTAAAAGGCATTGCGCGTGTCGTAGACACTATAGAGATAATAGCCGCCGGCTGCGATCGCATTGCGCGGCAGGGAAAAATCGAAAACGAACTTGTCACCGAACGTCGCGGTATGAGGGTTGTTATATTCAAAGAGGTTGTTGGCGCCCTGATTGAAGTCGTTGTAATGATTGTGCAGGCGGTTCCCAAGGCGATACCAAAGCGTGTCGTGCAGCGCGGTCACCGGGGAAAAGCGCAGGGTCACGGGCATGTACACGAGATAGGTGGCGTTCTCGGCCTGCTTGTGCCATATGCTAAACGGTATGCCCCCGTAATATCCCGAAGTGGTTTCGCTGTAGAGCGGCCCCGGGATCGTGGCCCCGCTGCTCGTAAAGCCGTTTACGGTGAGTCCCGCTATGGGCGCGACCGGAATGAACGCCGGACGGTAGGAATGGGAGTCGGCAACGTAGGCGCCCAGGCCCACGCTTCCATGCGCCAGAAGCTTGACCACCTTGCCAAAAATCGCCTGATCATGGCTGGGGTTTGCGAAACCATCCTCCTGCGATTGGATATAATCGTTGGACTGCGTGGCACCCGCCGCCAACACCGCCGAATAGCCGTTATGGAGCCCAGTGCGGACCGCGAAATGAAAACCTTGCGTGCCATAGCTACCGAGGGTTATGCCGACATTGGCGCCAGCATTCTTGGTGGGTTGCACGGGGATGAACCCGATGGTGCCTCCAAGGCTGTCGTACCAGCGGCTGTCGGGGTTGCCAGGGCCGTAGATGACATTGATGCCCGATATCAGCGACAACTCGGGGATCTGGGGCGTAGACCACAGTCCCGACCCGGGGTTGTTCATAGGCACGCCGTCGAAGGTCACCGCCAGGAGACCATTGGAGGTCAGTCCCTGCAGGCCGCCCCACCCCTGTTCTATGCCGTTTATGCTGACCGCCGCCCGTTGCGCGCCCACCGCCCCGGGGCTCACGACACGCACACCCGGTGATTGCGCGAGCGCCTGCGCCGCCCCACCAACCGGGCCCGCGGCCTGCAACTGGTGTTGGCCTATCAGGAGCTCGGATTGCGCGCTGTGAAAGATCCGTTTAGCCGTGAGTTTCTTGTCGGTTTTTTTGAGGGCCTTGGCGTCTGCCGACCGGTGCACCTCGGCATGTACGGCACCGATATCGATACCGCCCACGGGAGGGGCGGGGCTGGCCGGCATGCCGGCGGCGCGCGCCACACCCCATCCCAGGGTCATGGCTGCCAGGATGGCGCCGGACAGACGTCCATAATCGCCCGGCCCACGCCTGAGCCCCACCTTCGCCCGCCCAGCCACGCCGGTACCGATCGCCATAGATATCCTCCCTTGGATATTTGTTTGTTGAATGGCATTCTTCGTGGCGATCGTGACCGAACAATGACGTTTTTATGCGGGTAGCGCACAATGGGCAGGGGGCCGAATGCGGTCGTGCGGCCAGGTCAGCGAATGCCGCGGCCCCAATAGATGTCATAATCGGTACGCGCTGAGGGCTTGGCGTCATGGGCGCCGCGCAGGTTGCCGCTCATCGGCCTGCGTCCGCTACCTGGGTCGACGCGCCCTCATGGCCATGTGCTCGCGCCGGACGGACCGGGGGTGGGAGCGACCATCACGGGGCCATGCCCGGCCTAGGCCGGACACCAGCGCAGTGACAGGTCAAACAGGATAAATTGTATGAGTCATTGGTTTCTCTCCACCCTCGCGCACCTCATCCATATCGCCACGCCGGTCATGCATCGCTATGGACTTTGGGGCTTGGTGGCCATCCTGTTCATCGAAAACATGGGGGTTGTGTTTGCGCCGGGCGAAGCCGTCGTGGTTACCGCCGGCTTCCTGGCCGCCAAGGGCGCCTTCAACATCACAGAGGTGCTCCCGCTCGCGTTGCTCGCCTCAGTGGTTGGGGCCTATGTCGCCTACGGGCTGGGGGCCCGTTACGGACATGCCGGCCTCCTGCGATACGGGAAATACGTCGGGGTAAAGCCCGCCATGGTCGACCGCGTCCATGAGCTGTTCCGTCGTTACGGCGCGGTGATCGTCATCGTCGGCCGCTATATCGTGCCCTTGCGCCAACTGCAGGGCTACATAGCCGGCAGCGCGGAGATGGGCTTTCGCCCGTTCGCCCTCTGGAGCGCCATAGGCGCGGTCCTATGGGTGGGGACCTGGGGTGGCGGCGCCTGGTGGCTCGCGCAGTCGATCCCGGGTTGAACCCCGCGGCCCTGGCGGGGATTGGACCTACGCCACGCACCATTCGGGACCTATGTTACGAGGGCGATGGACACGACGCCAGCCGCGCAAGCCGCCCGGAGCGCGCGGCCCCCGGGCAAAACTAGGAGGGGGTGCCGTGAGAAAAGGCCCAGATCACGATCATCAACATGACCACGATATAAAGCCGCAGGCCCCAGAACACCCACTGCTGCCAGGCCTTCAGTGGGCGCGGGCTCACCTCGGGTAGAGGCCTGTCCCAGCCCTCCTCGCGCAAAAGGCGCGCGAGCTCGGCATAATCGACGCGTTCGACACGTTTCACTTCGCACCCCCAAGCGCATGCGGGAACACCGTGGTGATCCCATAAAGGGCATTACAAACGATCAGCAACACCATGATCACAACCGCACCGATATTGCGGCTGCGGCTATTAACGAACGGCCCCATGAGCTCGGCGTCGTTTACGAGCATGAGAAGAAACAACATGGCCGCCGGCATGAAGATCGTGGCAATCACCTGCACTGTGATATTCAGAAAGCCGAGCGGCACATGAGGCAACATGACGACCCCTGCGGCAACCGCCGAGCCCATGACCGCGGGCGCATAGAACGCCCAGGCCTTGCGCGGGGCATCGTTCAAGGACCGCGGGAGATTGAGCGCCTCCCCCATCGCCCAGGCGGTGCTGGCGGTGATCACGATCGATGAGATGAGGCCGGCCTCTATCAGCCCGAGCGCAAAAAGGTCCGTCGCCCAGCCGCCGACATGATTCTGGAGGGCCCCGAGAATGCCTTCGACGTTCAGGTCCTTGGCATCGGGGAGCGCATGGAGGTGCTGCCCGGTCAATACGATGATGGCCATGGCTACGATCACCATCCCGGCGACCCCTAACATCAAATCGCGCCGGCTGGCGTCGATATCATGAGGCAGGAGACCCTTGTCGACGATGCACGACTGCTGGAAGAAAAGCTGCCATGGGGCGATCGTCGTCCCAATATTGGCCGACAGCAGAACGAGAAATCCCGAGGACAGCAATCCCCCGGGCACCAGCCAGTTACCGCCCACGAAGGCCCGTCCCACCGCCGACCAATCGGGATGTGACAACAGCGCCAGGGGAACGAATACGAGGTTTAGGACGGCGATGAAAAGCGCGATCCGCTCCCAGGTCCAGTAGCGCAGGAATACGAGCACGAAGGCCACGAAGATGAGCGTGATGGGTACCGTGAGCCAATGTGACAGACCGAAGACGTCGCCGCCCACGCGCACCCCGATGAACTCGGTCATGAGCGTCAGGATGTTGGCGATCACAAGGTCGGCGATCGAGAATATCCCCCAAAAGGCCCCGTAACGCTTCCAAATCAGCTCCGCATGGCCGCGGCGCGTGACCGCCCCCAGGCGTATGGTCATCTCCTGAACGAAATAGGCCATGATCCCGAGCGGGATCATGATCGGCAGAAACACCCCGAGACCGTAGACCGCGCCCGTCTGCGAATAGGTGATGACGCCACCCGCGTCATTATCCCCGAGCATGACAAGGAGACCTGGACCGATGAGCGCAAGCCACAATGCGAGACGATTGCCGATGGTCTTGGGGCCATTACGCAATCGCGCGATCCGCAGGCGATCCTGCACGCGTATCAGCAGCGCCTCCGGCACTACCATTTCATCGGTCTCGCCACCCGGCGGCCTGACCCTGGCGCGCCGCTCGACTTGCCGCGCCTGCGCCGCCTTGGCTCGCAAAAGCGCCGCCCGTAACGCCTGAAGAACATGCACCTGCATGAGCGAACCCCTGATATGTCCTTGAAACCAGGCCACGCGCGCCCGACGGCGAGCGAACCCTCGTCTCTATAGATGCGATTTTGGGTGGGACGGGACTATGATGGGCCCGGACCCACGGTCTGCCCTCAGGCGACCGCGATCCAGTGTCATGCGAAGCGGGGTCTACCTTCAGGCGCTAAATGTGTCGCTACTACTACCCATTGGGTAGCGGGCCCTCCAAATAAGCGGTCGTGCCGCGATGGCGGCTTTGTAGCAGCCCATCCCGGGGCTGTCAACGCCCGTGTGACGCCCTTTACAAAACACACCATAATTAAGGCCCGCCCGGCGCCGCGCGAGGTGCGGCCGCGTCCGCCCGCCAGCGTCTTCAAGCCGCATACTCGATCCCCATTTTTCCGACCCCCCTCCGCGCACAGCGACCCCCACTGGCCGCTGTTGCCCGCCCGTAGCCTGCCCCCTTGGGGCCCGGTCCGCGGCACGCCCCACCCCTGGTCGGGCGCCGGCGGTTTCTACTGCGCGCCCCAGTGCTTCGTGGCGATGGCCTCACCGAGATCCAGATCCATCAGGCGCCGGCGCACCTCGAACAACTTTTCAAGCAATGCGGGCTCCGCGCGCGCATAACCCTCGGCATCCGGCACACGCTTTACGACGACACCCAAGAGCTCCGTGATGGCGTTGCCGATAGAGTTCTGGCTGATGGTGACGATGAGCTTACCCGTGTCATTGCGGTAAATGAGCTGCTTGAATGCCGGCTGCCAACGGATCGCGTTCGCGTAACGGGCATCCCGTATGCAGTGGTCGCGCACCATCTTCGCGGTCTTCAGGAAGTTGCTGTTAAAGAGCAGCTTGTCCTCGACGAGCTCCGGAAAATAGATGTCGCGCGGCATCGGCGCGTTGCGTGTGGATACCTGCCCGAAAAAGGTTCTATAGAAGTCTATGAAGCCCTTCAGGATGGTGTCGTACTCCTTCCAGAATCGCACCTTCTTCAGGGAGTCCGCGCCCCCCTGGACCTCCCAGCTGGGCAGCCCCTGCGGGTAGCCTGTCAGCGCGATCTTGCAGGAGCCATGCTCGCAGGTCTTCAATATTTCGAGATCGAGGCCCGCAAAGAACTCGAGATAGACATTGCGCATGTAGGCCTGAAAAAGCGAGTTCTGCCCGCCATCCGTAAGGTTCGGATTCTCCGGATCGGCCATGCTCGACTTGCGCAACTGCTCCTTGTCGAACACGATGAAGTGATTGTGCAACATGCGGATACTCGGCACTCCCGGGGAGGTAAGCGGCCACGTGGCGTCCAAGCTCGCCTCGCCTGATAACACCAGCGCCTGGTCGGGATCCGGATAGCGCTCGAGCATGTAGGCGATTATGACTTCGTTCATGCGATTCCAGACGTTCTTCACGTTATCCGGAACCTGCGTGCGTCGCGCCGGACGCCCGAGCGGATCAAGGATGCTGCGCGCGGTGTTGTATATGATGGATGTATCGAATTCGTTGCTGTGGGCAATGGCCTTTCTGTAGAGCAGGAGTCCTTCCGGATTTTTGAGGAGGCCGTTGTTATCGGTAAGGTCGTTAAGGTTTTCCGTGCTGTTAAAGAATTCGTTGGGCTTCATTCCCTCCGGCACTTCAAGGGGAATCGGGCGAAAAGGATTTGTGATTTCTCGAGGACCTACCTGCATCGTTCATCACCTTTTATCTGTGAGAGGATTTCACGCGTACAATCGATGCCCGCGCGGTCCCGCCACGGATGGCACACATCCCGCAAGGGACCGCTTGTAAGTATAAGTCTCGGCCGAGCCCCAAGACACTGTTGATTGCGCCAAAACAAGCCTTCGGCGACCTTTGGGACATGCGATGCACGACGTCATTTGCGCTCTTTATCCCCCCATGCATGGCGCCGTGGGTTGTCATCGAACCGGCTCCATCCGACGGCCGCCCGGAGGCGCGCAGGCCTCGTGTCATAGATCACGGCCACTTGCCGATACGAAAGGGCCTGGGCTTGCACATGCCCTATCGCCGCTTTGCCCCCCTTCGTGTAGCATAGGCGCATGATCATCTTTACTCATCACCGGATTTTTCTTTCTTCGCCACTTATGACGCTGCGGTAACCCATCCTTGCGTATTCCCAAGACCTTGGCGCCCTTGTTGGAAGATGGGCTCATCGACCATGTGATCCAGCCCATGCGCAGCGGCAAGGAGGCCGACCTGTTCATCGTCGCGACCCCGCACGGCGTGCGCTGCGCCAAGGTCTATAAGGAGGCCCGCCAACGGGGCTTTCGCCAGGCCGGACTCTACCAAGAGGGGCGAACCGTACGCGACAGTCGGCGTGGACGGGCGATGGCCAAAAAATCGCGTTTCGGGCGTCACGAGCGGGAGGAGGTCTGGCAGAACGCCGAAGTGGATGCGCTCTTTCGGCTTGCCGATGTCGGCGTACGCGTGCCCACGCCCTATCTCTGCATAGACGGCGTGCTGCTCATGGAGCTTATCGTGGACGCCACCGGGAATCCCGCACCACGCCTTTCCGACCTGGTCCTGACACCCGCCCAGGCGACCGCCATCCATGCGACCCTCATGCGCGATGTGGCACGCATGCTATGCGCGGGCGTCGTCCATGGCGACCTCAGCGAATACAACGTCCTTCTGGATGACCAGGGTCCGGTCATCATCGACCTGCCCCAGCACCTGAACGCCACCGCCAACAACAATGCCGCGGCCTTCTTCGTGCGCGACATCGATCATCTCGCGGCGTTCTTTGGGCGCTTTGCCCCACCCCTTGCCACGAGCGACTACGGGCGCGAGATGTGGGCGCTCTATCAAGCCCACGACCTGCAACCAGATACGCCCTTGACCGGCGTCTACCATCCAGAGTCGACCCCTCCCGATGTCGCCCAAGTCCTGCGCGAGATCGATGCCGCACGCCGCGAAGAAGAACATCGCCGCGCGCGCCTGGCCGCGCAAGCCGAGGAGAGCCGCGCCGGCTAAGAACGGCGCCTACGCAGCCTCTTTCGGGGAATGGCGGAGAGGGAGGGATTCGAACCCCCGGAAGGTTGCCCTTCAACGGTTTTCAAGACCGCCGCATTCGACCGCTCTGCCACCTCTCCAGGCCCCTAGGATACCGCCTCGACGATGGCAACTCCACATCTGAGAAGGCCCCTGAACAAGGGGCACAGGCACCCCTAGGCTGTATCAGCGGGATAAGCCCGCCAGGGAGAATGTCTCATGTCATCCAAGAACAAAGGGCGTGCGGTCTTCGATCTCATCGGGCGCGTGCTTCTGGCGTTCATCTTCCTTTTTGCCGCCATCGGCAAGATCGAGGACTATGACGGAACACGCCTCTACATGGTCTCCTACGGACTCCCCGGAGGGCTGCTGCCGGTCGTGATCGCAGTCGAACTCTTCGGCAGCGTGGCGGTTATGGTAGGCCTTTGGACACGCTGGGCGGCCTTGCTGCTCGCGCTCTTCTCGACCGCCGCCATCGTCATCTTCCACCAGAACTTCACGACCATGGCCGACCAGATCGTGACACTCGCGGAGGTGAGTTTCACAGGAGGGCTCATCTTGCTCGCGGTCAACGGGCCTGGCTGTCTTAGCCTGGATGCCTTCCTGAAGCGCGGCAAGGACTGATCGACCCGCACGCTCACTTGCGGCCTTGAAACAACGGGCCCTGGTCGCGCGAGACCCAGGGCCCGCACCGACAGATCCCTACGCGGGCGGCGCAAGCCTCGTCTCGCCGCCCATGTACGGGACCAGGGCATCCGGGATGCGCACGCCCCCATCGGCCTCTTGGTAGTTCTCGAGGACCGCGACCAGGGTGCGGCCGACCGCGAGCCCAGAGCCGTTCAGGGTGTGCACGGGTTCGGGTTTCTGGCCGGGGGCACGGACACGGGCGTTCAGGCGCCGCGCCTGAAAGTCACGAAAATTGCTGCAAGACGAGATCTCCCGATAACGGCCGCTACCGGGCAGATAGACCTCGAGATCATAGGTCTTGGCGGAGGCAAACCCCATATCGCCGGCGCACAGCGCCATGACGCGATAGGGTAGCTTGAGGCGCTGCAGCACCGCCTCGGCGTGCCCGGTCAGCTGCTCATGGGCGCGCACCGAATCCTCGGCGGCCACGATCTGCACAAGCTCAACCTTCTCGAATTGATGCTGGCGGATGAGACCGCGGGTATCGCGTCCGGCGGCACCCGCCTCGCTACGAAAGCATGGGGTATGACAGACGAAGCGCTGTGGCAGCTCGTCTCTTGCATAGACCACGTCACGAGCGAGGTTCGTGACCGGCACCTCGGCCGTCGGTATCAGAAAATAGGGCAGTCCGGCGATCGCGAAGAGGTCTTCGGCGAACTTCGGAAGCTGGCCGGTCCCAAACAGGCTCTCGCGGTTGGCCATGTAGGGCACATACACCTCGGTGTAGCCATGCTCACGGGTGTGGAGATCGAGCATGAACTGCGTGAGCGCGCGCTGCAGGCGGGCGAGCGGGCCGCGCAGGACCGCAAACCGGCTGCCGGCAAGCTTGGCGGCGGCTGCCAGATCGAGACCCTTCAGGCCCTCGCCGAGATCGACGTGGTCGCGCGCCGGAAACGCCAACGCAGGCCCATCGCCCCAGCGCCTCACCTCGACGTTGTCCTCCTCGCTTTGGCCATCCGGGCAGTCGTCGGCGGGGATATTGGGCAGACCCGACGCCAATTCATCCCATGAAGCCTGCACCGAAGCGAGCTCCGTCTGGGCCTCGGCGAGCCGCCGCGCATCCTCTTCCTGGCCGGCCATGAGCGCCGCCACATCCTCGCCGCGGGCCTTGGCGCCCCCTATGGCCTTGGCACGCGCGTTGCGGCTCGCCTGGCGGTCCTCGGTCTCCTTCTGGGCGACCTTGCGCCGCGCCTCAAGGGCCGTGAGCGTCTCGATATCGAGCGTAAAGCCGCGTCGCGCCAACAGCCGCGCCGCTTCTTGCGGCTGATTTCGTAGGAATTTCGGGTCGATCATGAACGGTGGTCGCCTTGTTCGGGATCTGAAAGTGTAAAGGATTTGAGGATCGGGGCATATCGCGCCGGCGCCGGTGCCCCCTGCATCCACGCCCACAGATCGGCGTCGTTCTCGGCGAGGAACTCCTCGAACAACGCACTTTCGGATGGCGATAGCCGCGCATAGCCATCCTTCAAGAAAGCTGTAAGCGCCAGATCGAGCTCCAAGAGCCCGCGCCGGCACCGCCAGCCAAGCGCGGCTTGCGTCATAGCCTGCGCTTGGCAAGCAGCGCGCGGATGCCGCTTATGGCGCGCGCCGGATCGAGCCCTTTGGGGCACACATCGGTGCAGTTCATGATGGTATGGCAGCGGTACAGGCGGTAGGGGTCCTCGAGATCATCCAGGCGCCAGCCGAGCGCCTTGTCGCGGCTGTCGGTGACGAAGCGGTAGGCCTGGAGCAAGGCCGCCGGGCCCAGAAAGCGCTCGGGGTTCCACCAGAACGATGGACAGCTCGTCGTGCAACAGGCACACAGAATGCATTCATAGAGGCCGTCGAGCCGGTCGCGCTCGGCAGGGCTCTGCGGGCGCTCGATCTCGGGCTCTGGCCCCTCATCTACGAGCCATGGCCGCACCGCGCGATACTGGCGATAAAACCCCGAGAGATCGACCACCAGATCGCGGATCACCGGCATTCCCGGCAACGGACGCAGGGTGATGGGCTCACGCAAATCCTTCAGGGGGGTGATGCATGCGAGCCCGTTGCGGCCATTGATGTTCATGGCATCCGACCCGCACACGCCCTCGCGGCACGAACGCCGAAAGCTCAGCGTCTCGTCCTGGGCCTTCAAAAGCATCAGGGCATCGAGCAGCATCACCGCACCGTCCAGGGCCTCAGGGGTGAGGACGTAGTCCTGAAGAACGGGCTTTCCGCCCTCCTCCGGTCTATAGCGATAGATGCGAAAACGCATAAGCCTCCTAATAAACGCGCGCGACCGGCGGGAACGAATCGACGGTCAGGGGCTTTACGCGCACCGGCTTGTAGTCGATGGTCTCCCCCGCGCGCAGATAGAGGGTGTGCTTCAACCAGTGACGGTCGTCGCGTTCGGGATGATCGACCCGCGAATGCGCCCCGCGGCTCTCGTGGCGCGCCGCCGCCGAGACTACGGTGGCAAGCGCCACCTCGACCAAGTTCTCGAGCTCCAAGGCCTCGATGCGGGCGGTATTGAAGACCAGGCTTTGATCGCGCAACCCGGCGTAAGCAAGCCGCTCGCGGATCTCGCGAACCCGCCGTACCCCCTCGTCCAGGACGTCCTGGGTGCGAAACACCCCGCAGTAGCGCTCCATGACCTGCCGAAGCTCGGCGCCAAGGGCCTCCACCGATTCCTTCCCCGGGCGCTCCCAGCGCCGCACCCGCTCCACCGCGCGCTCCACCGCCTCCCCGGGCAGGGACCTGTGGTAGCGCTGTTCCTTGAGCGCCGCGAGGATGTGATTGCCGGCGGCACGCCCGAACACGATGATGTCCAGCAGCGAGTTACCGCCCAGGCGGTTGGCGCCATGCACCGACACGCACGCGCACTCGCCGACCGCGTAAAGCCCGGACTGCGGCTCCTCCGGGCCATGGCGCTCGGGGGCCACCACCTGCCCGAAGCGGTTCGTGGGGATGCCGCCCATGATGTAATGGGCGGTCGGATAGACCGGGATCGGCGCGCGCGCCGGATCGATGTGGGCGAAACGCAACACGGTGTCGCGTATGCCCGGCAGGCGCTTGCGGATCGTGTCATCGCCCAGGTGATCGAGCTTTAGCTCCACGTAATCGCCGCGCGGCCCGCAACCGCGCCCCTCCGACACCTCCATGTGAATCGCCCGGCTCACCACATCGCGGCTGGCGAGATCCAGGGCATGCGGGGCATAGTGTTCCATGAAGCGCTCGCCGCGCCCGTTCACGAGATATCCGCCCTCGCCACGCGCGCCCTCGGTGATCAACACCCCGAGGCCGGCAAGTCCGGTGGGGTGGAACTGGATGAATTCCATGTCCTGCAAAGGGAGGCCGGCGCGCAAGGCGATGGCCAGCCCGTCGCCGGTATTGATCAGGGCATTGGTGCTGGTGCGGTACATGCGTCCGGCGCCGCCGGTGGCGATCAGGGTGGTCTTGCTTTCGATTACGAGCAGCTCACCGGTCTCGATCTCCAGGACCAGTGCGCCCAGGGTATTGCCGTCGGCATCGCGCAATAGATCGATGGCAAAGAACTCGTCGAAGAAATGGGTCTTGGCGCGAATGTTCTGCTGATAGAGGGCATGGAGGATGGCATGCCCCGTGCGATCGGCCGCGGCGCAGGTGCGCGCCGCCTGCTCGCCCCCGAAATTCTGGCTCTGCCCGCCGAATTTGCGCTGATAGATGCGCCCGTCATCGATGCGCGAAAACGGCACCCCGTAGTGTTCGAGCTCGATGACAAGACGGCTTGCCGCCCGGCAGAGATACTCGATGGCGTCCTGATCGCCGAGATAATCCCCGCCCTTGACCGTATCGTACATATGCCAATGCCAGGAATCCGGCAGGACGTTTCCGAGGGCCGCATTCACTCCGCCTTGCGCGGCCACGGTGTGCGAGCGCGTCGGGAAGACCTTGGACACCACCGCCACATGGGCATCGCCATCGGCGAGCTGCAAGGCCGCGCGCAGACCGGCGCCCCCGGCGCCCAGCACCAGGCAGTCGAACTGGCGGCGCCGAAGGCGCGTGCTCATGCCCATACCGCCACCATGCCATAGACGACCAACGCCAGCAGGCCCGCGGCGATAACCATGAGGCCCATGAAACGCGCGAGGGTGTTAGGGACGTAGTCCTTCAGGATCGAATCGCAGCCGAGATAGGCATGCAGCGCCACCGCCGAAAGCCAACCGGCCAACACGATGCGCACGGCGGTCTCGTGAAAGAGCGCCTGCCAAAGACCGTAGCCCAGGCGCGGGAGCGCGGCGATCAGGGCTATGAGCAGGAATGCGCCGCCGGCAATCGCCACCGCGCTTGCGCGTGCGAGCAGATAGGCGCCGCTGCCGGCGCGGCGGCTGCCGAGATTGCGATCGCTCAGGGCCATGCCCAGAACGCCGCGAGCGCGGTCAGCACCGCAAGGATCATGACCGCGCCGGCACTCGCGCGCGAGCGCTCGCGCCCAAACCCCCAGCCGGCATCATGCGCCAGGTGACGGATACCACCGTAGAAGTGCAGGCCCACGACGAGGATCGCAAGCGGCCCCGAGACATGCCCCCACGGACCACGTATCTCGTCCGCCACCCCCTGAAAACCCTCGGGGCCTTGCAGGGAAGCCCGCAAAAGCACGAGCGCCCAACCCACCACGCCGACCAAAAGGACGCCCGTGATGCGGTGCAAAATGGAGGCCCAAGCCCCCACCGGTAACCGCAGGCTCGTAAGGCCCAAGTCTTGCGGACGTGTCCCAGACATCCGGCCTCCCCTAGCCGTGGCAGCGGTTTTTGATATGATCGTGATGCGGCGGGCGCATGTCAGGCATTATAGGGGGCGAGTCATGCAGAGGGAATGGAAGGCGGAATTGATCGAGGCCGGCGGCCTCGTGGAGGACTTCGCCCTCGCCGATTATGGCGATCGCCGCGCGGAGGTCTTAGCCGCCGCGCGCGGCACGGTGTGGAGCCCGCTCACCCACATGGGGATCCTGCGCGCCACCGGCGCCGATGCGGCCGCCTTCCTGCATGGGCAGTTCAGCAACGACATCCTGAACCTCGGCGCCACGAACCAGCTGGCCGCCTACTGCACGGCCCAGGGACGCATGATCACGCTGTTTCGGGTCGTGCCCCATGAGGGCGCCTTTCTGCTGCTATTGCCAGCAGCCCTCCAGGCGTCCGTCCAAAAGCGCCTGACGATGTATATCCTGCGCGCCCAGGTCAAGCTCGCCCCCGCCGCCGATTGGGCCCTCATCGGCCTCTCGGGGCCGCATGCGCCCCAGGCGCTGGCGGCAGCCGGCCTCCCGGCCCCGACCGCGCCCGAGGCCGCCACGAGCGGTGACATCACGGTCGCGGCGATCCCAGGACGCGCCCCGCGCTATCTGCTCATGGGGCCGGAAGCGGCGCTACGCGTGCTGCCATCACGCCTGCCCGAGGTCACGCGTGTCGGCGCCCGCGCCTGGGCCTGGCTCGACATCCAGGCGGGGCTGCCCGTCATAGGTCTGGAGACCTCGGAGGCCTTCGTGCCGCAGATGATGAACCTCGACCTTTTGGGGGGGATCAATTTTCGCAAGGGGTGTTACCCGGGGCAGGAGATCGTGGCGCGCACCCATTACCTCGGGCGCCTGAAACAGCGCATGTACCTGGCGTCCCTGCCGGCGGATGCGCCCCCGCCACCCCCCGGCGCCACCCTGCAGGCGCCCAATCTCCCGGGACAACCCGCCGGCACCGTAATCGACGCGCAGATCGGGCCCGATGGCGCCATCGACCTGCTGGCGGTGATCCAGATCAGCAGCCATGACGCCGGCGCGGTCCTCTGGCAGGACATAGCGCTTAGCTTTCGCGACCTCCCTTATCCCCTGGCCGCGAGTTGCTGATTGCGAAACACACGCGCGGTCTGGGTGGCCGGGGGACTCCCCGGAACGATCTCGTAGAAGGTTTCACCCTTCTTTACCATTCCCAACCCCGATCGCGCCTGGGCCTCGATGGCCGCGCGCCCATGCCTCAAGCTCTTCACCTCGGCGGCCAGTTGCTCGTCGGTCTTTAGGAGCGCGGCGTTAGCGCGCACCAGGGCATGGATATGACGCTCGCGGTGCATGAGCGCGATCACACCGCCCTGCCCAAACCATAGGGCATACTGGGTCAATGCGAATAGCACCACCGCGAGCGGACCTATCCATTTCCTCATGGCCCCCATATTAGGCCCATAAGCTCAGCCTTGGGAATAGGCCTGCCGCGGGGCGCGCGCGTAGCTTGCATTTCCGCCCTCGAACTCCTCGATGCGCAGGAGCTGGTTGTACTTGGCCATGCGCTCGGAACGCGACAGCGAACCGGTCTTGATCTGGCCGGCGCCGGTGGCAACCGCGATGTCGGCAATGGCGGTATCCTCGGTCTCGCCCGAGCGGTGCGAGAGGATCACGCCATAGCCAGCCGCCTGCGCCCGCCGTATGGTCTTGAGCGTTTCGGTCAAGGTCCCGATCTGATTGGGCTTTATGAGGATGGCGTTGGCCACGCCCTGATCGATGCCGCGCTCGAGGATGGCGCTATTGGTCACGAACAGGTCATCGCCCACGAGCTGGACCCGGCCGCCCAAGCGCTGCGTGAGACCCTTCCATCCGGCCCAATCCTCTTCACCCATGCCATCTTCGATGCTCACGATCGGATAGCGCGCCATCCAGTTCTCATAGAGTCCGGTCAGGGCACCGGCATCGAGCGTCCGACCCTCGCCGGCCAGCACATACGACCCGTTCTCGTCGATGAGCCCGGAGACCGCGGCATCGAGGGCGATGCCCACCTGTTGCCCGGGGATATAGCCGGCGGCCGTTATGGCCTCCTGGATGAGGGTCAAGGCCTCCTCGTTGGTGCCGAGGTCGGGCGCGAATCCCCCCTCATCCCCGACCGCGGTGGCAAGCCCCCGCGCCTTCAAGATGCCCTTGAGCGTATGGAAGATCTCCGCCCCCCAGCGCAGCGCCTCGGAGAATCGCGAGGCCCCGAAAGGCACGATCATAAACTCCTGAAAATCCAGGTTGTTGTCGGCGTGCGCGCCGCCATTCACGATATTCATGAGCGGTACCGGCAAAACGAAGGGTCCACGCCCCCCGAGGTGCCGGTACAGCGGCACGCCGGCCTCGGCCGCGAGCGCGCGCGCGAGCGCCAATGAGACCGCCAGGATGGCGTTGGCCCCAAGCCGCGATTTGTCCTCGGTGCCATCCTCGGCGATCATGCGTTCATCGACCGCGGCCTGCACGGCATCGGCGCCCACGAGCACTCTCTTTAGCGTCTCGTTCACCGACGCGCATGCCTTGAGGACCCCAAGCCCCCGGAATCGCTTCTTGTCACCGTCGCGCAATTCGAAGGCCTCGCGCGCACCGGTGGAGGCGCCGGATGGGACAGAGGCGCGCCCGGTGGCCCCGGAATCGAGCGTCACGTCCACCTCGACGGTGGGATTCCCGCGGGAATCGAGGATCTCGCGCGCCCGGATATCTGCAATCTTGCTCATGACACCATCCTGAAAAATTCCTTGCCGTTTTTGATTAACTACTGGTCATCTCGTCTAAGCCTCGCGCCTTGACGCATGCGTCGATCTCCCTCAAGGTACCGAGCAGGCGCTCGAGGCGCGCGAGCGGCCAGGCGTTGGGTCCATCGCTCAAGGCCTTGTCCGGATCGGGATGGGTCTCCATGAAGACCCCCGCCACCCCGGAGGCCACCGCCGCGCGCGCCAGCACCGGCACATACTCGCGCTGGCCGCCCGAACACGACCCCTGCCCGCCCGGCAGCTGCACCGAGTGCGTGGCATCGAACACCACGGGGCATCCGGTCTCGCGCATGATGGCAAGACCGCGCATATCCGAAACGAGATTATTATACCCAAATGAAGCGCCGCGCTCGCACACCAGGATGCGTCCCTCGCCGCCGGCGGCACGCGCCTTCTCCACCACGTTCTTCATATCGCCCGGGGCCAGGAACTGCCCCTTCTTGATGTTCACGGGCCGGCCCGCGGCCACCACCGCCTGGATGAAATCGGTCTGCCGGCACAGAAACGCCGGGGTCTGCAGCACATCGGCGACCTCGGCCACCTCCGAAATCTCCGGGATGTCATGGACGTCGGTCAGTACCGGCACGCCCATCGTGTCACGCACCTCGGCCAGGATCGCAAGGCCGGCATCGCGTCCGGGCCCGCGAAACGAGGCATGCGAGCTGCGATTGGCCTTGTCGAACGATGACTTGTAAATGAAGGGAATCGACAAGCGTGCGGTCATCTCCTTCAGCGCCTGCGCGGTCTCCAGCGCCAAGGACCGCGACTCGATCACGCACGGTCCGGCGATGAGAAAAAAGGGCCGGTCCAGCCCCACTTCAAAGCCGCAGAGCTTCATGCCGAATCAGCCTGCCGCGCGGCCACGAGCGCGCGATGCGTGCGTGCCGCCTCAATGAAACTGCGAAACAACGGGTGGCCGTCGCGCGGGTTGGATGTAAATTCGGGATGGAACTGGACCCCGATGAACCACGGATGATCCGGCAGCTCGACGATCTCCACGAGCGCCTGATCGGGCGAGGTTCCGGAAATGCGCAGCCCCTTTTCGGCGAGCCGCTCGCGATAGGTGTTGTTGACCTCATAGCGATGGCGGTGACGTTCCACCACGCTTGCCGCCGCGTATATCCCGGCCGCGCGGCTACCGGGCGCAAGCTCACAACGCTGGCCGCCCAAGCGCATACTGCCCCCGAGATCGGCGCCCTCGGTACGCACCTCGCGCTGTCCCTGACTGCCCATCCATTCGGTTATGAGGGCGATGACCGGATGCGGGGTCTTGGGGTCGAACTCGGTGCTGTGCGCCCCGGCCAGACCGACCTTGGCGCGCGCGAACTCGATGACCGCGATCTGCATGCCAAGACAGATGCCAAGATAGGGCACGGCGCTCTCGCGGGCATAGCGCACGGCCGCGATCTTGCCTTCCGTGCCGCGTCCACCGAAACCCCCGGGGACCAGGATCGCGTCATAGGACGCGAGACAATCGACGCCCTCGCGCTCCAGGACCTCGGAATCGACGTAATGGATGCGCACCTGCAGGCGCGTATGGATACCGGCGTGAATCAGGGCCTCGGACAGGGATTTATAGGACTCCGTCAGATGCACATACTTGCCGACGATGGCGATATCCACGACCCCCTGAGGGTGGTCGAGGGCATCGTTCACCGCCCGCCACTGGCTAAGATCGATGGTCTTGGCCTTCAGCCGCAACTGCTCGACCACGATGTCGTCGAGACCCTGGTCATGGAGGATCTCCGGTATGCGGTAGATGTTGTCGACATCGATCGCCGAGATGACGGCCCGCGCCGGGACATTGGTGAAAAGCGCGATCTTCTGCCGCTCGTCTTCCGGAAGCCTGCGATCCGCGCGACACAAAAGCACGTCCGGCTGGATCCCGATGCCGCGCAACTCCTTGACTGAATGCTGCGTGGGCTTGGTCTTGATCTCGCCTGAGGCCTTGATGAACGGCACCAGCGTGAGATGCATATAGACGGCATGCTGGCGCCCATACTCCACCCCCATCTGGCGGATGGCCTCGAGAAACGGCAGGGACTCGATGTCACCCACCGTGCCGCCGATCTCGATCATGGCCACGTCGGCGGAGCCGGCGCCCTGCACGATACAGCGCTTGATCTCGTCTGTAATGTGCGGGATCACCTGAACGGTCGCCCCGAGATAGTCCCCGCGGCGCTCCTTGCGGATCACATTCTCGTAGATGCGCCCGGTCGTGAAATTGTTGTCGCGGGTCATAGTCATGCGCACGAACCGCTCATAATGCCCGAGATCAAGGTCGGTCTCCGCGCCGTCCTCGGTGACGAACACCTCGCCGTGCTGATAAGGGCTCATCGTCCCTGGATCGACATTGATATAGGGATCGAGCTTCATGAGGGTGACGCGCAGGCCGCGCGCCTCAAGCAGGGCTGCAAGCGATGCCGCCGCTATTCCCTTGCCCAGCGAAGACACGACCCCGCCGGTCACGAATATGAACTTGGTCATCACAACCGTCCGGGCGCGCCTGGCGCCTGCCGAGTCCAGCCGTTGCCGCTGTCAGTTGGTTCCACTTCGCATAACCTCCTCGATCGGCCTGTCATGACTCGATATGAAAGACCAGGCCCGGTTCGTCCGGCCCGGCCCTGAAAGGCGCGCACACCCAATGTCCGACCACTGCGATCAATGCCTCGTCTGCGCATATCAAGACCGCGCGCGGACGCTCCCACGGGGCAATACCCATCTCCTGCAAGAGCTTCTTCACCGCCCGGTGGCCGCGGCCGGGCACGAGCACCCTCTGCCCGAAGGTCCGGGTCGCCACGGTGAGCGCACGATCAGCGATGCGCGAGACCGCCACCCCCCGGCCCAAGGCCGGCACCGCCCGCAGGCGCCGCCCGTCACTCAAGATCCTATCCACGAACGGCGGGGTCCACGCCTGACGCAAGGCGGGCTCGGCGGTTTGCTGATCCCCGGGGACCCATACCGCCCGCTCGCGGTAACGTTGCAGTGCCCCGGCCCGCCCAAAGCGTAACACTTGTCGGCGACTCCGGGGAACCATGGCCAGCGCCGCCAGCACCTCCGCCCCCTTGGCCTCACTCATGGACGGCCCCCCCTGGCCCGTGAGCCACGCGCGCAGGACCGGTCCCTGGATCTTAGGCGCGAGCGCGAGCAGCGCCGGCAGGCGCAACGCCCCGTCGGGGGCCGAACAGGCCGCCACATCGTTCGCCAGATAGGCGGCCAGCAGCTCCTCGGCCGAACGCGCATGGCGGGCGGCGCGGTTTATGGCCGACACCGCCTGCGGCCAGCGCGCGGTGATGACCGGCATCAGGGCGTGACGGACGTAATTACGCGCGTAACGCGTATCGTCATTGCTGGGATCATGGACGAAGACCAACGCGTGCTCGGCGGCATAGGCCGCCAGCGCCGCCTTAGGCACGGCAAGCAGCGGCCGCGCCAGCCGTCCCGGGCCGAACGCGCGTATCCCGGCCATGGCCGAAAGCCCGGCGAGCCCCGCCCCGCGCAGCATCCGCAAGAGCACGGTCTCGGCCTGATCGTCGGCATGATGCGCAGTCACCAGGACCTCCCCGGGACGCATGCATGCAGACAGCACCTGATAGCGGGCAGCGCGCGCATCGGCCTCCGGGCCCTCGCCCGTGCGTGTCACGGTCACGCGCACGACCTCGCAAGGCACGCCCATCGTCATCGCCGCCGCCTGCACCCGCGCGCCCCACGCGGCCGCCTGCCTCTGGAGGCCATGATCGACATGGATGGCACGCACCGAGCGCCAGCCAAGGCGGCTCATGGCATGCAAAAGCGCCAGGGAATCGCCACCGCCACTCACGGCCACCAGGATATCGTCCGACGCCTTCACCCCAAGACCAGCAAGGGCCCAGGCCAGATATTCACAACAAAATTTAACGCTCTTCAAATTGTCCGTGCTGGCGCAGCCTGAGCTGCCGACGCGTGAGGAGATCGTCGACCGGTAGCGCCGTAAGGTCGGATACCGCGCGACGCAAGGCCTCTTTCAGGCTGTTGGCCGCGGCTTCGTAGTCGCGGTGCGCCCCGCCAAGCGGCTCGGCCACGATCTCATCGATGAGACCCAGGCGCTTCAGGCTATCGGCGGTAATCCCGAGGGCCTCGGCCGCCAGCGCCGCCTTGTCGGCGCTCTTCCATAGTATCGAGGCACAGCCTTCCGGGCTTATCACCGAATAGGTGGCGTATTGAAGCATCAACATGTGATCGCAGACCCCGATCGCAAGCGCGCCACCGGAACCGCCCTCGCCGATCACGGCACTTACGATCGGAGTCTTCAGGGTGGCCATCACGAACAGATTACGGGCGATTGCCTCGCTTTGCCCGCGCTCCTCGGCCCCGACTCCGGGATAGGCACCCATCGTATCAATCAGGGTGACGAGCGGCATGCGGAAGCGCTCCGCCAGACGCATGATCCGCAAGGCCTTACGGTAGCCCTCGGGGCGCGGCATCCCGAAATTGCGCCGGACCTTCTCGCGGGTGTCACGGCCCTTTTGATGGCCTATGACCGCCACCGGCATGCCCTCGAGACGGGCGACCCCGGCCACGATCGCCGGGTCATCGGAATACAGCCTGTCGCCGTGGAGCTCCTCGAAGTCCTGAAACACCCGCCCCACATAATCCAGGACGTAGGGGCGTTGCGGGTGGCGCGCAAGCTGCGAGACCTGCCAGGCGGTAAGCGATGCAAAGATCGACTGCGTCAGACGATGGCTCTTGGCCCGCAGGCGCGCGATCTCCTCGTTGATATTGACGCCCGAACTCGAATCCAGGAATCGCAGGGCGTCGATCTTAGCCTCGAGATCGGCGATCGACTGTTCGAAATCGAGATAATTTTGATTCATTCTATCTATCCGTCCTGGTAGATCAGCCGCGCATGGCCTTCCGGCACGAGCACCTCCAACTGGCGCATGATCGCCTCGCTGGGTGTCACCCGCCAATCCTCACCAAACATCACATCGACCACGCCCTCAGGGCGGTGATAACACACGGTGACGGGGCAATTCCCGGTACGCGCGGGCCCCAGGATCTCGCGCAGGCCATCCACGAAGCCCTCGTCGCATACGCCATGATCGATGTCCACGACAAGACGGGTTGCGAACGCCGCGCGCGCCTCGTCGATATTATAGATGGCCTCGGCGGTCATTTTGAAGCCACCCGAGTAGTCATCGGTGCTTACCGAGCCCTTGACGATGACGAGCGCGTCCTTGACGATGCGTTCGCGGTAGCGCTGGTAGAGCTCGCCGAACATCGCCAGATCTATGCGTCCAGTGCGATCATCCAGGGTCACGAAGGCCATGCGATCGCCCCGCTTGGTATTGATGACGCGAAGCGCAACCACAAGCCCCCCCACCATGACCGAGCCGTTCTCGGTGGGCCTTAGGTCGGCGATGGTGGTCCGCGTGATGCGCTTTAGCTCCGCGGCGTATCGATCTATGGGATGCCCGGTCAGATAAAGTCCGAGGGTGTCCTTTTCGGCCTCCAGGCGCTTTTCCATGGTCCACGGCTCGACCGCCACGAAATCCGGCTTGAACGCCACCACATCGCCGAATAAATCGTCCTGCCCGACCGCGGCATCGCGCCCATGCTGCTCGGCGGTGCTCAGGGCCACATCCAAAGACGCCATCATGGCCGCCCTATGAGGCCCCAAGGCATCGCAGGCGCCGGCCGCGATCAGACACTCATAAGCGCGGCGGTTGATCCGCCGATCCACAACCCTCCGGCACAGATCGAATAAATCGTCGAACGGCGTCGTGCCGCGTGCCGTCAGGACCGCCTCGATGGCACCCTCCCCAAGACCCTTGATGGCCCCCAAGCCATAGAGGATCGTATGGCCGTCGATGGGCACGAACTCGTAATCACAGCGGTTGATATCGGGCGGCAGGACCGTGATGCCCATCTCCCGGCATTCGGCGATCATGGTCACGACCTTGTCGGTCTTGTCCATATCCGCCGATAACACGCCGGCCATGAACTCCGCCGGATGGTGCGCCTTGAGCCACGCCGTCTGATAGGACAGGAGCGCATAGGCCGCCGAATGCGAGCGGTTGAACCCGTAGCCCGCGAACTTCTCGATCAGATTGAAGATGGCGGTGGCAAGCCGTGGGTCGCAACCGCGGACGCGCGCGCCCTCGACGAAGCCCTCGCGCTGCTTGGCCATCTCCTCAGGTTTCTTCTTGCCCATCGCGCGGCGCAATAAGTCGGCTTTGCCCAGGCTGTAGCCAGCCAGCACCTGCGCGATCTGCATCACCTGCTCCTGGTAGAGGATGACGCCGTAGGTGGGCTTTAGGATCGGCGCCAGCGCCTCGTGCGGATACTCGATGCGCGCGCGCCCGTGCTTACGGTTGATGAAATCATCGACCATGCCCGACTGCAGGGGGCCTGGGCGAAACAGCGCCACCAGCGCCACCACATCCTCGAAACGGTCCGGCTGCAGGCGCAAGATGAGATCCTTCATGCCGCGCGACTCCAGCTGAAAGAGCGCGGTCGTCCGGCAGCGCTTCAGGAGGGCAAACGCTTCCGCGTCATCGATCGCCAAGGATTCGATGGCAAGCGGTCCAAGGCCCTGCTGGGCGCGCCTGCGGTCTATCATGGCCACCGCCTTGGCGATGATGGTAAGGGTCCTTAGTCCCAGGAAATCGAACTTCACAAGCCCCAGGGCCTCGACATCATCCTTGTCGAGCTGGGTCACGAACTGGTTGCTGCCGGCTTCACAGTAAAGGGGCATGAAGTCGGTCAAGGCGCTCGGCGCGATCACCACACCGCCGGCATGCTTGCCGGCATTGCGCGACAGGCCCTCGAGCTTGCGCGCGGCATCGAGCAGCGCGCGCACGTCCTCCTCCTGTTCGTAGCGCTCCTTCAACGCCGCCTCCTGGGCGATCGCCTCGTCCAAGGTGATGCCGAGGTCGTGCGGAATGAGCTTGGCGAGCTTGTCGACAAAACCGTATGGATGATCCAACACCCGGCCGACATCGCGCACCACGGCCTTCGCGGCCATGGTCCCGAAGGTGATGATCTGTGAAACCTTGTCGGAGCCGTAGCGCTCCGTGACGTACTCTATGACCCGGTCGCGCCCATCCATGCAAAAGTCGACATCGAAATCGGGCAACGACACGCGTTCCGGGTTCAAGAAGCGCTCGAACAGCAGATCGTATTCGATCGGATCGAGCTCGGTGATGCCCAAGGCATAGGCGACCAGCGACCCGGCGCCCGAACCACGCCCCGGCCCCACCGGCACCCCATTGTGCCGCGCCCAGGTGATAAAGTCGGCGACGATCAGGAAGTACCCGGAGAAGCCCATCTTGACGATGACCGACAGCTCGTGGTCCAGGCGTTCGCGGTACGGTCCGTCGTGGACGGCGCGTTCCTCGGGTGAAAACCGCGCCATGCGCCGGGCTAGCCCCGCAAGCGTATCGGCGCGCAAGACGTCATCGACCGAGGCCCCCTCCGGGACCGGAAATTGCGGGAGATAATAATCGCCGAAACGCAGTGCCACGGTGCAGCGCCGGGCGATCTCGACGGTATTGTCCAGGGCCTCGGGGAGATCGGCGAACAAGGCCGCCATCTCGGCCGGACTCGTCAGATACTGGCGATCGGTGTAGTGGCGCGGACGCCTGGGATCGGCGAGCGTGCGGCCCTCATGGATGCACACCCGGATCTCGTGGGCCTCAAAGTCCTCGGGCGCCAGGAAGCGCACGTCGTGGGTCGCCACCAGCGGAATCTTCAGGTGCCGGGCGAGCCCCACGGCGCGCGCGTTGTATTCTTCCTGCCAGGGCCTGCCATTGCGCTGCACTTCGATATAAAAGCGCCCCGCAAACAACGTCTCCCAGGCGCGCGCCGCGGCATCTGCCTTGTCCTTGTGGTTGCCGATCAAAAACTGCCCAACATCGCCATCCGCCCCCCCCGACAAGGCAATGAGGCCGTCGGTATTCCCTTCGAGCCACGCCTTCTCTATACAGGCGTGGCCCGCGCTCTGCCCTTCACTATAGGCGCGCGTCAAGAGCCGGCTCAGGTTGCGATAGCCATCGAGGTTCTGGCAAAGCAGCGCGGCGCGATAGGGCCGTTGCGGGTCATCACCGCGCACAAAGATATCCGCTCCGAGGATGGGCTTGATGCCGGCCGCCACCGCCTTGTTGTAGAACTTCACCATGCCAAACAGGTTGGCAAGATCGGTAAGCGCCACCGCCGGCATGCCTTTGTCATGGCAGGCGTTGACGAGCTCATCCAGGCGCAACAGGCCATCAGCAAGAGAGTATTCCGAATGGACGCGAAGATGGACGAAACCCGTCATGCCCAACCCCCTTCAGGACCCGCGGCGAGCGTCGCGCACGGGCGCAAAACTCAAACGATGCAACGGGCACGATCCAAGACGCGCCAATGCCTCCAGATGACGGGCGGTACCATAACCCTTGTGCGTGGCGAATCCGTATTCGGGGTAGACGGCGTCCCAGGCGCGCATCTCGGCATCGCGCGCGACCTTGGCCACGATCGACGCCGCCGAAATCGCCGGCACGCGCGCGTCGCCGCGCACGATGGCGCGCGCCTGACAAGGCAGGGCTGGCACATGCACGCCGTCCACCAGCGCCAGATCGAGGGTGAGCGCAAGATTATCCACGGCGCGGCGCATGGCAAGCCAGGCCGCGTGCAGGACGTTCAGGCTATCTACCTCGGCGGCGCAGGCCCGGCCAAGCGCCCAGGCCTGCGCGCGCGCGCGGATCTCGCCTGCCAGACGCTCGCGCGCACGCTCCGTCAACCGCTTGGAGTCCTTGAGACCGGTCAGTCCGTGGCGCGGCCCCAGCACCACGGCCGCCGCCACCACCGGCCCCGCGAGCGGGCCCACGCCGACCTCATCGATGCCCGCTACGATGCGCATGACACGACTGTAGGCGCGGTGCCACCCACGCCGACCAACTCCAGAACGGCCGATGCCGCGCGATCGCTCGCGCCAGCCCCAAGGTGCGCGCGCAGCTCGGCGAATGCCGCGGTCATCTCCTCCCGGCGCCCGGGATTCTCCAGCAGCCCCTCGGCGGCACGCACCAAGCCATCGGCCGTGGCCGCCCCCTGCAGCAACTCCGGGACCACGCCGCGCCCAAGCAGCAGGTTTGGCAACGACACGTAAGGGGCCCGTGACAGCATGCGCGCGAGCCCGTAGGTGACAGGCGAGAGCCGGTAGACCACAACCATGGGCCGTCCGATCAAGGCGGCCTCCAGCGATGCGGTCCCCGAGGCCAAAAGAACCACGTCAGCGGCGGCCATGGCCTGCCGCGCGTGCCCGTGAAGGCGCGTGATTGGAAGATCGAAGGCCTCGAGCTCAGTCAGGGTCTTGTCGAAGATCTCGAGCGTCTCGCGATTGACAAACGGCGCAACGAATCGGCAGTTGGGGTAACGCAAGGCCAGGCGCTGGGCGGTCTTCACGAAAAGCCCGGCATGGGCGCGTAACTCGGTTACCCGGCTGCCGGGCAACAAGGCGATCACCGGCCCCTTCCCGTCCAGGCGCAATTCCGCGCGCGCCTTGTCGGGGGATGGCTGCGCCTCTATGGCGTCGGCCAGCGGGTGGCCGACGAATACCGCGTCGGCCTGCCCGGTGTAGTACTTAGGCTCAAACGGGAACAAGGTCAGCAACCGGTCGGCACTCGCCGCCACCGTGCGCACGCGATAACGGCGCCATGCCCATACCGTGGGACTGACATAGTGCACCGTTCGGATGCCGTCGCGCCGCAGCGCACGCTCGAGCCCGAGCGTAAAGTCCGGGGCATCGATGCCGATCACGACATCCGGCCGAGTCTTGCGGAAATAAGCGATGAGATCGCGGCGAATGCGCAACAGCTCACGCAGGCGCCCGGCCACCTCGGAGATCCCCATGACCGACAACGCCTCCATGGGGAACTGGCTCAAGCCTCCCTCGGCGGCCATCGCCGGCCCGCATATACCCTCGAACGCGCAGGGCGTGGCCGCCTTCATGGCCTTCATGAGGCCCGCGCCGAGCATGTCGCCCGACACCTCACCGGCCACGATACCCACGCGCAGGGCCATTATCGGATGATGCCCCGGCCCTCAACCTTGAGAAAGCGCGCCAGAACAGCGAGCTCCGGGTGTTCGGGCACCAATTCGTCGATCTTGGTGATCGCTTCCTCAAGTCTAAGACCAGACTTGTAGAGAATCTTGTAGGCGCGTTTTAGCATATGGATGGCCTCCGTAGAAAACCCCCTCCTGCGCAAACCGGTCACATTGATCCCGTAGGGTTGCGCACCATTGCCCGCCGCCAATACATACGGCGGGATGTCCTGCACGGCCACCGTGGCGGCACCCGTCATGCAATGGTCCCCGACCCGGCAAAACTGATGAATGCCGGTAAAGCCGCCTAGAACCGCATGATTGCCGACCTCCACATGCCCCGCAAGGCTCGCGCAATTGGCAAACACCGTATGATCGGCGATATGGCAATCATGGGCGACATGCACATAGGCCATGAACAGATTATCGTTACCTATGCGCGTCACCCCGCCACCGCCGGCGGTGCCGCGATGGACCGTGCAGTACTCCCGAAACACGTTACGGTCGCCGATTTCGAGCAGCGTGCGCTCGCCGCCGAACTTCAGATCCTGCGGCACCTCACCTAGCGACGCGAACTGAAAGACCTTGTTGTTCCTCCCTATCCGGGTTGGCCCCTGAATCACGGCGTGCGGCCCTATCCACGTCCCCGCCCCGATCACCACCTCGGGCCCTATGACGGTAAATGGCCCGATATCCACGTCCGCGCCGATCTCCGCCCGCGGATCGACGACAGCCAGGGGGTGAATCATGCCATCTCCTTGTAGGTGCACATGAGCTCGGCGGTCGAGCATACCGCCTCGTCGACGGAGGCCGTCGCCTCGAAGCGCCATATGCTCTGCATTTTGCGCGTGAGCTTGACATCCAGCCGTAGCTGGTCCCCTGGGCCCACCTGGCGCTTGAAGCGCGCCTTATCAATCCCCACGAACAGGTAGATGCCGCCATCGGATGGCATCTTGCCCAGCGTCTTGAACGACAGGATAGCGCAGGCTTGGGCCATGGCCTCGATCACCATCACGCCGGGCATGACCGGATACTCGGGAAAATGCCCCTGGAAAAATGGCTCGTTGATGGTCACGTTCTTGATGGCCACCAACGACTCATTCGGGACATAGTTCAATACCCGGTCAACCAAAAGAAAGGGGTAGCGGTGCGGGAGGTGCTTTAGCACCTCTTGAATGTCCAACGTATTCAATGTTTTCCCCCTGACAGGATCTGCTTTATTGTCTGCTCGACGCGACGCAGGCGCCGCGCCAATTCATCCAGGTGGCGAAACCGCCCAAGATTACGCGCCCACACGTCGGCATCAGCCGCCGGCAGGCTCGATGAATAGCGCCCCGGGCCGGTCACCGAACCCTTGAGAAAGGACATCGCGGTCACCTCGACATCATCACCTACCGTGATATGGCCCATGATCCCTGATCCACCCGCTATGAGGCAGCGTTTTCCGATGACCGCACTCCCGGCGACGCCGACACATCCGGCCATCGCGGTGTGTTCGCCCACCTTCACGTTGTGGGCGATCTGAATCAGATTATCGAGTTTCACGCCGTCTGCGATCACGGTATCTCCGAGCGCGCCACGGTCTATGGTGGTGTTGGCCCCGACATCCACCTCATTACCTATAACTACGCGCCCAAGCTGCGGCACCTTCAGCCAACGCCCATCCGCCTCGCGGACATAACCGAAGCCTTCGCCGCCTATCACCGCGCCCGGCGATATCACGCAACGCTCGCCTATCACGCAATCGTGCATGATCACGGCCCGCGCCTCGATGCGCGTGCCGGCGCCCACGACGCAGCGCTCGCCCACCACCGCCCCGGCGCCGATCGAGACCTCATGCCCCACAGACGCATGCGCCTCGATCACCGCCTGCGGTCCTATGCTCGCGCTGTCGGCCACGCTCGCGCTTTCGTGTATG
>JAKBUS010000075.1 GCA_021841585.1 Pseudomonadota bacterium
GGACTGCCTTAGACGAAGGTCTGGGAGTTCCTCGGTAACAGAATTGGAGGGCTTGCCCATGCGCTCACTTGGACATCAGATTGTGGCCGAGTTTTATGGATGCGACAAAGCGCTTTTGAACGACGTTGCATACATTCGGAACCACATGCTGGAGGCCGCCGTGAAATCCGGCGCCACTATTGTCACAGAGACATTTCATCACTTTTCCCCGCACGGGGTCTCGGGTGCGGTCATCATCGCCGAAAGCCATCTGGCCATACATACATGGCCCGAATACGGCTATGCGGCGGTCGACCTGTTCACCTGCGGCGACTCCGTATCCGCGGAAACCGGCTTCAATCATCTGCGCGAGGCGCTGGTCGCAGGCCATGTGTCGACCATGGAGGTCCATCGCGGGCAGATTGACATGATGTCGGTGGCCGAGGACAAACAACCGCCCATGAAGCGCGCGATGGGCTGATCCGCCCAGAAACCAGGGTTTGCCATGATTATCAAGACGCCTACGTCCCACACCTTCGTGACGGGCTCGAGTGAGGGCTATACGCCCTTGAATGCCTTCGACGGCGCCTTGCTGGCCGCCGGCATCGGCAACACGAACCTCGTCAAGATGTCGTCCATCGTCCCTCCCGGGACGCGCGAAGTGCCGATCACGGAGCTCGTGCTCCCGCCCGGCGCGCTCGTGCCCGTGGCCTATGCCGCCATGGAGTCCGATATCCCGGGCTCCATGATCTGCGCGGCGGTGGCAGCGGCTTGGCCGACCGATCCCGCAAAGCCCGGACTTATCATGGAATACCACGCCCATGGCCACCGCGAGGATGCGGAGTCAGTGGTGCGGCGCATGGCCGAAGAGGGCATGCGCAAGCGTGGCTGGGAGGTAAAGACCTTGAAATCGGTGGCTATCGATCATCGCGTCGAGAAGATCGGCGCGGCGTTTGCCGCCGTGGTCTTGTGGGACCTGTAATGGACAAGGCAGGCTGGTACACGGAGGAATGGGCGGACCAGGGATCGGCGATCTCGCTGCGCGTGAAGGACAAGGTGCATGACGAGCAATCGTCGTACCAGCGCATAGAGATCTACGAGACCGAGACCTTTGGGACGCTCATGACCCTGGACGGCCTGGTCATGGTGACCGATCGCGACAACTTCGTGTATCACGAGATGATGTCGCATCCCGCCCTGTTCACTCATCAGGCGCCGCGTCGAGTGCTCATCATAGGCGGCGGCGACTGCGGGACCCTACGCGAGGTCCTGAAGCACGACGAGGTCGAGCACGTCGATCAGGTGGAGCTGGATGAGCGCGTGACGCGGGTCGCCGAACGGTTTTTTCCGGAGCTGTGCGCGGCCAATGACGACCCGCGGGCGCATCTCCATTTTCAAGACGGTATACGCTGGGTCGCGGATGCCGCACCGGGATCCTACGACATCATCATCGTCGACTCGACAGACCCGGTCGGCCCGGCCGCCGGGCTTTTCGGAAAGGCCTTCTACGCCGACTGTCACTGGGCACTTAAGGCCGACGGCATCGTCGTAGGCCAGAGCGAGTCACCGCTCTTTCATGCGCCACTGATCAAGGCCATGCACGAGGCCTTCCGCGGCGCGAATTTTCTGGACGTTGCGACCATTCACTTCCCGCAATGCACCTACCCATCGGGCTGGTGGAGCGCAACCATGGCGCGCAAGGACGCAACCCTTGCGAGCTTTCGCGAAGAGGCGTGCCGCGAGCGGGCGTTTGCCACCCGCTACTACAACGCCGGCATCCATCAGGCGGCATTCGCCTCCCCGGAATTTTTGTTCAAGACTTTACTCTAGGCCCGAAGCCCGGCTTAACGTCCGCGCGGCATGAGGGAATGGCCGATCAGCGGGCAGTGGGGGGCGTGACGCTTGCGGACCTTGGTAAAGAGGCGTGCCGCAAGCGACGCTTTTCCGCCCCCCCACGCCAACGCCGGCATCTCCCGGCCGCACCCCGCTTTCCGGAATTTTTAGGGAAGACTCCGCTCAAAGTGTTAAGGACGCCGTTCATCACCCGCTAGGCGCCGCCCGGTATAAGGTTATCGCCGACCGGCTAGCTAGGTCTTGTGTATTAATACATGCTTATTCCCAATATATTGTTGTTGATGTTGATCAAGGCCGCTCGCTTGCAGTAGACTCCTGACCTTGTATTCGCTTTGTATTGGCTTCCCCAAGGAGACCTGGCCCCATGGATTACGCGCAATCATCACAGGCTTCCCCGGGCGCGGCGGTCGTCGAAAACGGCCTACGCGTCATTCGCCGCAATGGACACGCCACACGCTTCGACCCTGCGAAGATAGCGATCGCCATTACCAAGGCCTTCCTGGCGACCGAGGGCGACTCGGGGGCGGCCTCGACGCGTGTGCGCGAGATCGTGGCGGGGCTCACAGACCAGGTCATCGCCGCGCTCACCCGCCGGCTTCCCGGCGGCGGAACCGTCCATATCGAGGACATCCAGGATCAGGTCGAGCTTGCGCTCATGCGCAACGGTCACCACGAGACCGCCCGGCGCTACGTCCTTTACCGGGAACAACGCGCGCAGGCGCGCGCCAGCGCCCAGGCCGCGGCCGAGGAACCCGAGATTCACGTCCGCACCGCCGATGGTCGCAGCGTGCCGCTCGACCGGGCACGGCTCAAGGCCGTGATCGACGAGGCCTGCAGCGGCCTGCTCGAGGTCTCGGCCGACGGCGTGCTCCAGGCCTTGCTCCGCAACCTGTTTGATGGCGTCGACGAACGCGACGTCATGCAGTCGGCGATCTTAAGCGCCCGGGCGCTCGTGGAGACGGAACCGAACTACACCTATGTAACCGCGCGCCTGCTGCTTGACGTATTGCGGCGCGAGGTGCTCGGCCACTCGGCGACCCACGGCGAGATGCGCGGCGAGTACGCGGGATACTTTCAGGCGTTCATCCGCGAAGGGGTGGAGGCAGAGCTCATCGATCCGCGGCTGACCGAATTCGACTGTGCGCGTCTCGGGCAGGCGCTCAAGGCCGACCGTGATTTGAACTTCACTTATCTCGGTCTCCAGACCCTGTACGACCGCTACTTCCTGCACCGCGAGGAGCGGCGCATCGAACTGCCTCAGGCGTTTTGGATGCGCGTAGCCATGGGGCTTGCCTTGAACGAGATGGATCGGGAGACGCGCGCCATCGAGTTCTATGAGGTGCTGTCGACCTTCGACTTCGTGTCCTCGACCCCGACCTTGTTCAATGCCGGCACACTGCGTTCGCAGCTGTCATCGTGCTACCTCACGACGGTATCGGACGACCTGGATGGCATCTATAGCGCCATCAAGGACAACGCCCTGCTATCGAAATACGCCGGCGGCCTTGGCAACGATTGGTCACGGGTGCGGGCCCTGGGGGCGCGCATCAAGGGCACCAACGGCAAATCGCAGGGCGTGATTCCGTTCCTCAAAGTCGCTAACGATACCGCCGTGGCGGTCAATCAGGGCGGGCGGCGCAAGGGTGCGGTGTGTGCCTATCTCGAGACCTGGCATCTGGACATCGAGGAATTTCTGGAGCTGCGCAAGAACACCGGCGATGACCGGCGGCGCACCCACGACATGAACACCGCGAACTGGGTACCGGACCTGTTCATGGAACGGGTGCGCGCGGGCGCCGAATGGACGCTGTTTTCTCCGTCGGACACAGCCGACCTGCACGACGTCTACGGCGAGGCGTTCCGGGCGGCCTACGAGCGCCACGAAGATCGGGTGGCGCGCGGCGAACTCAAGCTTTTCAAGAAGGTCCGGGCGCTCGACCTGTGGCGCAAGATGCTGTCGATGCTGTTCGAAACCGGCCATCCGTGGCTGACCTTCAAGGACCCCTGCAATCTGCGCAGCCCCCAGCGCCACAAGGGCGTGGTGCACAGCTCCAATCTGTGCTGCATGACCGCCGACCAAAGGGTGGTGACCGATCGCGGGCTGCTCACCGTGGGCGAGCTTTATGCCCTGGGTGGCAAGAATCGGGTGGTCGGGCTCGACGGCGTCTATGACGCGTCGGAGATGTTGCTGCCACGGCCCAACGCCCCGATCGTCCGCATAGAAACCGCGGAAGGCTACCGCCACAAAGTCACCCCCGACCACAAGGTGTGGGTGAAGGACCGCGGCTGGGTGGAGGCGCAGCACCTGAAGTCCGGGGACCGCCTGCTCGTGCAGCAGCGCGAAGGACTGTTCGGGCCCATGCACAACCCCGAGATTGCCTTCGTGGTAGGGCTTATGACCGCGAGCAGCGCCTACGGCCGGCATCGCATGGTGACGGAACTCGAGGCTGCGCGCTTTGCCTATGTCGGCAAGGCGCGTATGGCCGCAGTCTCCCACGACGTCGGAGAGATCCACGAGCCCTGGCGCGAGACGCACGACGAGCGCGATCACGCCCACGTCGGCATCCCAGAGCTTATCTGGAAGGGCGACAAGGAGACAGTGACGGCCTATCTGCGAGGCCTCTATCAAGCCGAAAACGGGATGATCAAGAGCCTTACCCTCGCCTCCTACGACCGGCCGTTCATCGAAAATCTGCAGATCGTGTGGGCCAACCTTGGGGTCGAGACACATATCCAGCAGATCGATAAGGCCTACTGGCGACATTCGCTCTTCCGTCTGAGCATGAGCAGCAGCGAGGGTCACGCGATAGCCGCAGCCGTGCTTCGGGTGGGCGAGGAAGCCTTCCCGCTGAACAACGGCGACAGCCCGCACCTGAGCGACAAGCAGCGCCGCTACGCGACGTTTACCGGGCTTACGCCGCTTCCCAACGAGGACGCATATTGCCTCACGGTGGACTCGGCAACCCATGCGTGGACCGTCAACGGCCTGATCACGAAGAATACCGAGATCACGCTCAATACCTCCGATCAGGAGATCGCGGTCTGCAACCTGGGCTCCGTGAACCTCGCGGCCCATGTCGGCGGCGAGGGCGGCGTGGACATGGCGAAACTCGGACGCACGGTGCGTACCGCCATGCGCATGCTCGACAACGTCATCGACATCAATTACTACTCGGTACCCCAGGCGCGCGCCTCGAATCTGCGCCATCGGCCGGTGGGCCTTGGGCTCATGGGCTTCCAGGACGCGCTCTACAAACTGCGGCTACCATATGGCTCGGACGAGGCAATGACCTTTGCCGACCGATCCATGGAGGCGGTCAGCTTCCATGCGATCCTTGCCTCAAGCGAGCTTGCCAAGGAGCGCGGCACCTACGCGAGCTACCAGGGGTCACTCTGGAGCCAGGGGATCCTGCCCATAGACAGCATCGCCTTCGTCGAGGAGGCGCGCGGCGGTTCGCTGTCCATGGACCGGGGCGTCGAGCTCGACTGGACGCCGGTGCGCGAGGCCGTGGCGCAGCATGGGATGCGCAACTCGAACTGCCTGGCGATCGCACCCACGGCCACGATCTCGAACATCGCCGGGGTCGCGCAAAGCATAGAACCGACCTACCAGAACCTGTTCGTGAAGTCGAACCTGTCTGGCGAGTTCACGGTCCTGAACGAGCATCTCGTGCGTGACCTGAAGGAGCGTGGCCTGTGGGACCCGGTGATGGTCAATGACCTCAAGTATTACAATGGGCGCGTGCACGGCATAGACCGCCTGCCAGACGACCTCAAGGCGCTTTATGCCACTGCCTTCGAGATCGAGCCGCGCTGGCTGATCGAGGCCGCATCGCGCCGCCAGAAGTGGATCGATCAGGCGCAGAGTCTGAACCTCTATATGGCGGAACCCTCGGGACGGAAACTGTCCGACATGTATATGTTGGCATGGGAGAAGGGCCTGAAGACCACGTATTACCTTCGCACCCTGGGCGCCACCTCGGTGGAGAAGTCGACACTAAACGATGGGGCCCTGAACGCGGTACGCGGTCCGGTGCCGGAGGCCCCCAAGGCCTGCGCCATCAATGACCCGCAGTGCGAGGCATGCCAATAAATCATGGAGGGAAACATGCTGGATTTTGACGGCACACCGGCCTCGGCCAAGACCCCTCAAGGGGGCGTCACTGGGCTCGAGGACCTGAAGATCGGCTCGGGACGGGTTCAGGTCGACGACAAGCGCATCATCAACTGTCAGGCCGACGTCAATCAGCTCGTGCCCTTTAAGTATCAGTGGGCATGGCAGAAGTACCTGGATGCCTGCGCGAACCACTGGATGCCGCAAGAGGTGAACATGTCGCGCGACATCGCGACCTGGAAGGACCCCAACGGGCTCACCGCCGACGAGCGCACCATCATAAAGCGCAATCTCGGCTTCTTCGTGACCGCCGACTCGCTCGTGGCGAACAACCTCGTGCTGGCGATTTATCGCCACATTACCAATCCGGAATGCCGGCAGTACCTGCTCCGCCAGGCCTTCGAGGAGGCACTGCATACGCACGCCTATCAGCATATCGTGGAGAGCCTTGGCCTAGACCAAGGCGAGATCTTCAATATGTACCGCGAGGTGGCGTGCATATCGGACAAGGACGTGTTCGAGCTGCAGTTCACCCGCGATCTTATGAACCCCAACTTCTCGACGGGCACTGAAGAGAACGACCGACGGTTCCTGCGCAACCTGATCGGCTACTACGTGATCATGGAGGGCATCTTCTTCTATGTCGGTTTTGTGCAGATGCTGTCGTTCGGCCGGCGCAACAAGATGATGGGCGCGAGCGAGCAGTTTCAGTACATCTTGCGCGATGAATCCATGCACCTCAATTTCGGCATTGATCTTATCAACCAGATCAAGATCGAGAACCCGGCGCTGTGGAACGAGGCCTTTCAGAACGAGGTGGCCGACCTCATCAAGCAGGCCGTTGCGCTCGAGTACCGCTACGCCGTCGACACCATGCCGCGCGGGGTCCTCGGACTGAACGCCGCGATGTTCGATGATTACCTGAAGTTCATCGCCAACCGGCGGTGCCAGCAGATCGGCCTGCCCCTCCAGTACGCGGGCGCGACCAATCCCTTCCCGTGGATGAGCGAGGTCCTCGACCTGAAGAAGGAGAAGAACTTCTTCGAGACGCGCGTGACGGAGTATCAGACCGGTGGGGCGCTGTCCTGGGATTAGAGCAGCCGTCGATTCCCATGAGTCGCGAGACTAGGGTATCAGGGAAAAGACGGCAGCCGCCGGAATGTTCTCGGCAAACAGCTGCCTATATTCCCGGAATGAGCAAGAAGCGGAGTCTACCCCTATTAGTCATCGCGCGGGATACCAAACCTTTGGAATCGGAATGCAAAACCGTGCGCATATGGCGCGGGCTATTGTGTAGATAATCGGCGCCATGCGGCGTCGCTCGCGGATTCTTCTTGTGGTTCAGTACGTTAGGTTCGTCCAAGCTGTGACATTTTACCCCGATACAGCCCGGCCTCCCAGGGCACCGCGCCCTCTTCTGTAACGCCATTGGCCGTTCTCGCAACAAAAAAGTGAGCGCAGTACCTATAGTTCCAGAACGCGATTTCGTTGCAGGCGGCCGTGGAGTTTCACCCCGAATACCGGCAGTTACATCGGTGTGGGCAAAGCGCCCGGGACGGCAACCGTCGCGCGAAGACGCTGCTGCGCCCAACCCGGTCACGGAAGTCACCTAGCCTCTTTGGCGTTCCGTCCGGTCTGCCTTGCTTTTCGTGCTGATAGCCCTGGTACGCGATACGGCGAGGTTTTCATTCTGAATGACAAGCAAAACGTCCTGAAGTATCCCCTGGGTACACCAACGAATAACTGGACAGGCTGCCTGCGGAACGACGCCTGATGCCCAAGACAGTACCTTGTAAATCGAAATTGTGCATTTCATAATGCGAGGATGATTAGGCGCCGAATTAAACCGCATGTTACGGACGCACTGGACCGCCAAGCGGCGGTGGCATTGATCGGGCCGCGGCAGGTCGGTAAGACCACGCTGGCGCAGGATATCGCGGAAGAACGGGGGGCGCTGTACCTCGACCTGGAGGATACGAGCGATCAGGAGAAACTGGCCAGTCCGGCGCTGTTTCTCAAGCAGTATGAGGATCGGTTAGTCGTGCTCGACGAAATCCACCGGGCGCCAGAGCTGTTCCAGACGTTGCGGGGCCTGATCGACCAGGGTCGCCGAAGGAACAAGCGGACGGGGCGGTTTCTGATCTTGGGGTCGGCCTCTATTGATTTGCTACGCCAGTCTGGCGAGAGCTTGGCCGGGCGGATTGAATATATAGAAATGGAGCCGCTCGACGTCACGGAAGTCGGAGGAGGGGAAGGCGGCTGTGATCAGTTATGGGTTCGCGGCGGGTTTCCCGACAGCTATTTGGCAAAGTCCGACCCGGACAGCCTGAAACTGCGCAAAAGCTTCATCCGGACCTACCTGGAGCGGGATGTGCCCCAGTTCGGTCCCCGCATCCCAGCCGAAACGCTGGGGCGCCTGTGGACGATGCTGGCGCACGGACAGGGCACGCTGCTGAACGCCTCACGGCTCGCGGCAGGGCTGTCCCTGACCGCGCCGACGGTGACGAAGTACATCGATCTGTTGGTGGATCTGCTATTGGTGCGACGGCTGCAACCCTTGCACGCAAATATCGGAAAGCGCTTGGTGAAATCGCCCAAGATCTACGTGCGGGACAGTGGTATCGTACACGCGTTGCTCGGGATTGGGGATTACAACGAGCTCGCCGGTCATCCGGTAATCGGGCCGAGCTGGGAGGGGTTTGTGATTGAAAACCTGCTTTCGGCCGCACCAGATCGGACAAGCGCCAGCTTTTACCGAACTTCAGCTGGCGCCGAGATCGACCTGGTCCTGGACTTGCCCGGCCGCGCCGGACGCTGGGCGATCGAGATCAAGCGTGCGCTGTCGGCCAAGCCGGCTAAGGGGTTTTACGAGGCTCGCAAAGACATTCATCCAGACAGAAGTTTCGTGGTCTATGCCGGCACAGAGCGTTACCCAGTTTCGGAGGAGGTACAGGCAATTGGCGTCCTCGACATGGCGGAGATGCTTCTCGATCTGAGTTAGGAGGGGCGCCCACCATCCGGATCCGCCTCTACCTTGAGGCGCCAGAGCGCCATGGACGGGCATGTCGGCCGACGCTCAAACGTAGCCACCCCACTCACATCGCGGCTGATTCGGTTGCCCCCTCTGGGTTGGGGGGGCGTGTCGATGTCCTTGCACTTGGCCTGCCCCCACAAACGGGGTTATTCACGGCCACCCGCCCGAACCTACACCTCCCGCGGACTACGCGCTCTCGCTACGCTGTCCATGGCACGTAGCG
>JAKBUS010000076.1 GCA_021841585.1 Pseudomonadota bacterium
TGAGGTAAACGGGTCCGTATACATGTTCCTCGTGGAACAATGCTTCGTTGCGCCACAGGCCACCGCGGCCCTTTTGTATCAGGCGAAACGCGATCCCGGTATGGAGGGCGACTGCGGGTGCATCGATATCGGCACCTATACCACGGGGCTTGCGGTGATCGACATGGAATCCATGTCTCTTCTCGCGCCGCGGTCGACGGGGACGCGTGTCGGGGTCGCCAACCTGCTGCGCGCGCTGGGCGCATTTCTGCGCGAGCGCCATGGCGTGACGCTGGATGAGGCGCGTCTCATGGGCGCGCTGCGCGAGCGGGCCGTACGCGTGCGCGGGGAATCCGTCGATCTCTCGGCCGCCGTGGCCCAGATATCCGTGCAGGAGGCCAAACCCATCCTGGAGTTCGTGCAGGCGGCGTGGGGCGGGGCTGCGGATCTGGATGTGTACCTCGCAGGCGGCGGCGCCGAACTCTTCGCAGACGCGATCCGCACGGCGGTCCCCCATGCGAAGATCATCCCTGACCCGCAATGGGCGGTCGCGCGGGGGCTGGGCGTGTGGCTCGAGGAGATGCTGGAGGCCCTGAAGGGGGTCCGGGAAGCGATCTGATCGAGGTGTCCATCCGCTCATGAAACGGATACTGGTCATCGAGGATTCCCCGACGGAGAGGTACCTACTCGAGCGGATCCTTGCCCCGCGCTACGCGGTCGAGGCCTGCGAATGCGCGGAACACGGTCTGGCCGCCCTGGCGCGCACGGGGTCCGCGATCGATCTGGTGCTCATGGATATCGTATTGCCGGGGATGGACGGTTTCGCCGCTACCCGGGCGATTGGCCAGGATCCCAGGACGTCCCGGATCCCGGTCGTGCTCTGCACCACAAAGAGTGGTGAGGCGGATATCCATTGGGGATTACGCCAAGGCGCGTGTTGGCACATCGCCAAGCCGATTCAGGGTCCGCGGCTGCTCTCCGTTCTGCATGCAATCCTCGGTGCGTAAGGAACAGATCGAGCCGGGCCCTCGCAAGCTTACGTCCGCCTGATCCCTGCCGCATTCAGACGACCCCGCATAGCAATGACTTGCGCGCCGTGATGGCGTCACGTGGCGCCAGTTGACGTCAGTTAGCGTCAAGTGACAGCATGACGGAGAGGCAGAGTTACTGCGCGTGCATACATCCTGCCGAATGACATCGACGATTTTCTGCGCGGGCTGCGTTAAAAACGGCGAACTCCATCCACAACCACGCCTGTCGCTAAGCAATCGTCCTCGTTGTAATCGAGGATTCGTTGCTTGATGGATACATCGCCGGTCTCTATCCAGCGGTGATACCACTCAATGGACGCGGCCCCTGACGGATTGGTGTCGCGCCACTGAAATCCAAGGTACTGCGCCAGCGTCTTGATGGATTGATCGTAGGTGGGCCATTCAGTCGCCGGCTTTATCACGTCGAAGTACAGATCGATCATTACCGGCAAACCGAATATGGAGTCGACCTGACCCTCGTCGCACACGGCCGGGTATTTGTTGGCCAGCTTCCGATAGGCGGTTCGCTCGTACTTCGAATAGTAGTAGATCACCGAATCCCGTGTTCGTGCATTGAGGTAAGCCCATGCATCCCGGAACACGGCTTCTTCATGATCGGGATCGATGCCATCAGCGAAGAACGGAGTAAATCGCGCAGTGTCGGGTTGCCCGTGTTTGCGCTCGACAAAACCATGCAGGTAGACCACGTCGCGCATGGGGTCGGCCTCAATGTCGAAATAGACCTCATTTGCGGCGATGGGAAGCGGAATCGGTCGTTTCAGGTACGGCGTGGCGCCGTTCGTGGTCAGTAATTGGGCGCGTTTCTGGAACTTGATCAGCGTATCAGGGCCGATGCCCTCGAACACGGTTTTCTTGCCGCGGATGAAGTCCTGCGTGTTGCAAGCAGCCAATGCATGAACCGTTGGAATGGCGGTGATCATCGCGTCACGCTTCGATCGGCCGAGTTCGGCCACCATGGTCAGGTCGTCGCTCGTGACGACTTCGCTTTTGCAGTAAGAGTGCCATTGGCAGAGCTTACAGGTTGCGCCGAGCGCCGGGAGCGTCGTGTTTGTCTGGGCTAACAGCCCTCGCACTAATCTCTCGACATCAAGATATGTGTCCCACCAACTCATTGTATTGCGCACGCCTTGTGGTTCGTCGAGGGCATAGGGAACACGAGCCCCAGTGCGGTCTATCACGAATGCTTCGTGGCAGTCGCCCAATCTTTCTAGGTTGAGAATATTGGCGTAGTGTCCTAGTTGCACGGCATAGTGTTTTTTTAACTTGCCGTCGCCCTCGTCGCCCTCAAAGCCGGAGCCCGATTTGATGTCACCGGCGATATAGCCGCCGTTACACCGCTCCAGTAGATCCGGCGCTCCCATCCGATCACCGGTGGTCAGACGGCCCTGGTAAATCAGCGGTTCGCCGCGCTGCATAGCCAAGCGCGTTTCCCGTTCGCGATCCACCAAGGGTACAACGCTCATGTCGGCGGTGACGCCGAGGGTGGCGACGATTTGCGCCTCGTGGTCGATACCCTGGTCCCACAGTAGTTGGACAAAGGCATTGGGCTCGTCGCGTCGCGACGGATCGCCGAAAGCGTCAAGATAGACGCGGTGGGGGCACTGGACGTAATCGTAGAGTTGAGATGCTGTGATCATGATCGATTGCACGGGTGCCGGCACGCTGCGGCTACCAGACCCGTGTCGCTGCGTTCGATCTCCGTCGCTCGACCCGATCGCGACAAGGCGTCCAGATGACCTCTAGGTAACGGGGTCTCTATTTCCCCGTTAAGGCCAGCGGCTTTCGATTTCGTGCGCTCATGACGGAGACTTCCCGACATCGCAGATCTCCTTGCCGGTTGAGAACATCAAACGTTGGCTCAGTCTACGCGCCTGGTAGGTGCCTGTCATGATCGGGCTATTTAGCCTAACCCATTGAACTTAAGCATTGTGCGGCCGCGATATAATTCTGCGATTGGATAGTCCGTTTATGACTCCAACCCTAAGGATTCCCACAATGTAATCTGCGCCGAACGCGGGGGCGGAGGGGTGACTCGGCGTCTACTGGGGAGGCGATCGCGCGGCACTTTGAAGGCCTCCTTGATGAGGGGCGGAAACCTTCGCGCCCGAGGGGACGGAGACAACGCGGTAGGGGCGTGGCGCCCAGAAGAAAGTCGAGGCCGCACTTGGAGCCACCTTGCCCGCAAAATGACCAGAACCGCACCATGGGCTTGTCCCGCATGGACGTGCGCACCGGAATACGCCGTACTCCACACGCTTATCCACAGATTTTGTGGGTAAGCGAGTAACGCCTCGGATTCGACGCGGAGTCGGCTGATGGCGCGTGGCGGGGATGATCCAAATACGGTGCAGGGAGACTGGTGGCGTCACGTGGCGCCAGTTGACAGCACGTGATGTCACTTGACGCCAAGTGCCGCCAAGTGACAGCAAGTGGCGTCACTCAAGGAAAAACAGGCGGTCTCGGGCTCTTTTGGGGGCTCCCCCGGAAGAAACGGGCGCTCGTGGGCGAGGCGGATCCGGCAAGTGGGAGGTGGGATCGCTTCGGTTCAGGGCCGGCCTGCGTGGGGAAAGAGGTGTCCGTGTCCCCGTTCGAGGCGTCCTCCCAACGATCACGGATTGCATCCCCAATACGATCCCCTTTTGGGAGGGCTGGCGCGCGGCAGTAACGTAGCGAGAAGACCATGATGGGATATGGGGATAACGGGTAGCGATAACAGGAATACATAACGGGAAAAAGGGCGCGCGAGAGAGGGTGGGGCGGCCTTTGGATGAGTCAGGCGGCCTCGATGGAAGGCATGGCGGTCGGGATCGGGCAGGGGCGACCGGATCGAAGCGAGGGGACCTTACACAGGCTGGGCGCGAACGCGAGGCCAGGCAAACCCGGGCAGGTCCGGGCGGGCGCGTCTTCACGGGCGGGCCGCGGACGGAATAATGGAGGGCACATCATCGACACGGGATAACATGGCATGAAAGGTGGGGCGATCTCGACACGGCGGGGGCGACCGGACCGAAGCGAGGCGATCCGGGCAGGCCGGGGGCGGCGCATGTGGGTACGGGCGATCCTGATCGGGGTCCTGGGTGGCGCACTCGCGGGGTGCGCGCACCAGGTTGTGAGGCCCGCGGATCCCGTGCTGACCGGCATCCATCGCGCGGCGGACCGGATCGCTCTGGCGCTGACCAGGCTGTCCCGGATGAAGCAGGCCTCCATACACCATGTCCAGTCGTACCCGATCCCCAGAGGGGCGCTTGCCACACCCATCCAGATGAACTGGTCGGGGCGCCTGCTGCCCGCCGTGCGCGCGGTGGCAGCCCTCGTGGGCCATGGGTGGACCGTACGGAGGGTGGGGCGCCCGCCGGTCGCGCCGCTGATCGTCTCCGTGCATGTCCAGAAGACCCCGGCGTATGAAGTGCTGGAATCTCTGGGCTGGCAGGCCGGCCGCCAGGCCGGCGTGGTCGTGAACCTGCAGGCGCGTCTGATCGAAGTGATCACCATCGGGGGCGGTGATGCTTCGTAGATCCCGGATGCCTTCGCGCGAGGCCAGGACACCGCTTACGCGTATCCTGGCCGCCGCCATTCTGGCAATGGCTGCCCCAGCACAGGGATGGGCCGCCTCTCACGGCGAGGGCGCCGCATTGTCGCGGATCCTGCAGGGCCGCGGGGTGGTGGCGGTCAACATGGGCGCCAAGGGTATCAAGGATCTCCGGCTGCGCGTGCTGCGCCGCACGGCCTTCACGGTCGGCGTGCAGGCTGGCGCCCACTGGCAGTACGCGCGGATCGACAAGACCCTGATGCGCAACGCGCGTGCCCTCAACGGGATTTTCCGCTTCGGACCGTTGCTCCTCGATCACGGGCGCGTGCTGCCGCCCGTGATCGCGTCGGTCCGCGGCGGCATACGGCTCGATTCGGCGCGGCGGGGATCGAGCGTGATCCAGGACTACCAGATCCTGAAACCCGCGCGGCTCGTCAGCATGCCGCCCTCCTGGCGGTCATATCTCGTGCGGCGCTTCCCGCCACTGTCGCGTATCAGCCGCCTGCTGCTGCCGAAGAACAGCCGCGAATGGCATGTCTGGCGAACGGCCGTGCGCCAGGGGTGGGCTCAGGGTGTGCGCGAGGCGCTCGCGGTGTATGAGTCGGAGTTGCACAGCCTCACGCGGGATTACATCGGTATCGTGCGGTTTCACGCGCTGGCGAGGCAGAAGATCGTCTCCGTCCCGGAGTTGGCCACCGGCGATTTGGGGATCGTGGTGAACGGGAAGCGGCTGGCGATCGGCCAACGCATCTTCCGGATCACCTGGCCCGCGCATTTCACGAAGCCCGCCGGCTGGCGCGTGCGCGCGGTGGCCCGGGGAAAGCTGCCTCGTCTGCCGCGTCATTGACGGTAATGGCGGGTGGTATACTGGTCTATGTAGTACACCACATCATTTGAGGAGGCCGCATGTCGGACATCGAACTGAACCTGACCCTGCTTCGCGGGATATCGGAATACGCCTTTACCACTATCAAGGTACCGAAAGAACTTCTTGACGATGAAGAGTGCCTATCCGAGTTTTTGCGTAAAGCCGTCAAGGACATCGGGTGCGATGAGCTTTTCGCAGAGGCCCAGCCGGATGTGAGCTCCGCAACCGGACTGCAGATTCTACAGGCTTCGTGCGATATGCCGGACGGGATGCGCAACATCCTGTCGGGGCGCCTGCGCCTGAAGCCGGACTACACCGAATCCGGAAGGCGTCTCATGGAGGCGATCGCGGCGGTGCGCGCCGGAAATTCCCAAAAGGCCCAAGACGAGTTCACGGCGGCGGTCGAGGCGCTCTCGTCGGCGGCGGAAGGACCCTTCAGTGAACAGGATTGGGCGGCGGCGCGCGCGATGCTCGCGGACGGTGAACTCGACGCGCCTGCACCGGGACACTAGCGTGGCGGACTGGAAAACAGTACACGAGCCGCCGGGCACCTGGACACCGGAGGCCTTCGATCGGCTGCTGGTCGAGGCCTTCGATCAGCACGCCTCGGATGTGATCCTGGCGCCGGAAACACCGATCTGGGCGCGCGTGCATGGCCGGTTCATCGCCATATCCTCGAGGCCCTTGAGTGATGGCGAGATCCAGATCCTGACGAATCATGTGGCCCGCAGCGACACCGCCGCAAACGAAGTACTGGCCGGCAAAGACAAGGATTGCGCGACTGAGGTGTATGTACGCCGGGGCGAGACCCGGCGCTTCCGGGTCAATGCCACGGCGTGCCAGAACGGCACGGCCACCAGCATATCGCTCGTGCTGCGCACCATTCCGGGCAGGCCGCCGGACCTTGCGGAGATGGATATCGAGCCCGCACTCATGGACACCCTGATTCCCCAAAACGGTCTGGTGATCGTCACGGGCACCACCGGGTCCGGCAAGAGCACGTTGTTGGCCGCCGTGCTGGCCTACATTCGCCAGAATTACCCCTGGCACATGATCACCTACGAGCATCCGATCGAGTTCGATCTGCGAGATATCCCGAATGCCATGGGGCCGTGCGTCCAGTCGGAAGTGCCCTACCACATCAAGGAGTTCGGACGCGCGGCGCGGAATGCCAATCGGCGGGCGCCCGATGTGGCGCTGGTCGGGGAATCCCGCGATCCCGAAACCTTTCGCGGCGTCATGGAGCTCGCCGATTCCGGGCCGCGCGTCTACACGACCGGACACACCCGTTCAGTCGAAGAGACGCCGGCGCGTATCGTGGCTGTCTTTCCACCGGGCGAGCAGTCCTTCCGCACGGGACTTCTCATGGCCGCCCTGCGGCTCATCGTTCACCAGAGACTCTTGCCGCGCAAAGGCGGTGGCCGTGTGGCGATCCGGTCATTTCTCGCGATTGACCAGTATGTACGCGACCAGGTGGTCGGATTGTCCGCCGCGCAATCCGTCGCGATCTTGCGCACGCTCGTGGCCACCCGGGGGCAGACCCTTCTGGTCTCGGCCCAGAAGGCCCTGGAGAAGGGCCTGATCGAGGAAACAGAGGTCGAAAAAATCCGCCAGGAGATGGAATCCTCGCAGGATATCGTGGTGGGCCCTCTGGAGAGCGCGCCCGCTTCAGACTTCCAGGAGAGGCGCGATGCTGTGGCGTGATACGCAGCTGCGGGTCGCCATCCTGGGCATCGATGCGTGGGCGTGGTCGCTGCTTTTGATCCCCGCGTTCCACGCACGGGTCTGGACTTTGGCGATCGCGCTTACAGGGATCGTACTGATGGGCATCGTGCGCTTTTGGGGCGTCACCCCGCAATACCTCATGCATCGCATCCGGGGGGCTCTGATCGGTCCCGTGCGCACCACATACATGAAAGAAAACCTGTTCCGTGCCCGGATGCGCCGGTTGTGATCGGGTCATCCGGTGCGCGGGCAGGGTGCGTCTTAACGTGGACGAATCGATCGTTAGTATGGTCCTTGTGCAACCCATAAGGGCGTTTCGAAAATCATGACACGATCCCCAATTGCCATGTCGGCGGGCCTGCTGGTCGCGGCGCTTGCCGCTTGTGTTCCGCGACCGGCATTCGCGTTCTTCCGTCAAGCCGCGTCCACCGCTCGGCCCGCGGGTACGCCGCTCGCCGCAGCGCCGGCCACCCTGAGTACGGGCGCGCACCGGTCTGTAAGTGGCGCGGGTGTCAGCCAGATCGGCTCGGGGCCGGAGACCCTCACGGTAAGCCAAGCGCATGACGTGCCCTTACAGGATGCCCTGGCGCTGGTATTGCCGGCAGGCTGGCGGTACCGGCCCACCCGCAAGGCGACCGGCATCGATCCTCCGGTGAGCTTTGCCGGCACGGTGCCCTGGACGCGGCGGCTGGACACGATCGCCCGGGAGACCGGGATGCGCTTTATCGTCGATTGGGGCGACCACGCCGTATACGGTCTGCCGGCCCGGGCCTGGACAAGACTCGAGGCCCGGCCGCAAGCCACCAAAGATCGTCCGGGGGGCGTGTCGCGCCCCGTGGTACCCGTCTGGGTTATGCCGGTGGGTCAACCCCTGGCCAGTACGCTCACGGCCTGGGGTGAACGCGCGCACTGGCGCGTGATATGGCATGGTCGGGCCTTCATCCCATCGGTTCCCGCGACCTTTCGAGGCACATTCCTGCAGGCGATCGAGGGGCTGTTCCGCGACATGGCGGCCATGCCTCATGCCCCGGCAATTGCCGCGGACGTCTACCCGGCAGCGGCCCCGAGCTTGAGCACGCTGGTCGTGCGGACAGGGGGCGCACCATGAAAACGATCCGGATCGCCTCGATGGTCTTGGTGGTCGCCGCGGCGCTTTCAGGATGCGCCACGCTACAGGACGCCCGTCGCGAAAACCGCGTGCAGGCCGCCGCTTTCGGGCGTATCGCCGAAAGGCGTGCACCCGTGCCTGTGCATCCGGTGCTTACCTGGCACGATACGCCGTACATGGCGGGGTCGTGGGTAGCCCCGCCGAAAAAGGAGCCCGCTTTTCTAAATGACCACATTGTGTACGAAAGTGCCCGTCGGCAGACGATCTATCAGGTGGCGGCGCAGCTCGCGCGTCTGACCGGCGTGCGGGTGGCCGTGCATGATTTGATGGCGCCCTCATCCTCGAACCCGCAGAGCAATCCCGCCCAAAGCCTGATGGGCGGCGGGCTGGGTTTGGGCATGCAGGGCGGGCTCAACGGCAACAATCTGCTGGGCCTGAACCCGGACGCCCTGATGGCGGACGAATATCCCGGTGCGATCACGGGGCGCGTGCACTGGAGTGGCGGGGCCCTGCGCGGGCTCCTGGCCGATATTGCCGCGAGATGGGGCGTCTATTGGCGCGTGCACCACGGCGGTATCGAGTTCTACAAATTCGCGACCAGGACCTACCCGGTGGGGCTGGTCACGCTCACGGGCAAGGTGAACTACAGCATCGCCAACAGCGTGGGGTCGCCGGCGGCGTCCGGTACGACGGGGACGTCCGGGACGACATCTTCAGGATCTGCAGGCACCACGGGAGGCGGGACACTTGCGGTTTCCGGAAGCAACGTCCTGCAGAGCTATCAGGATGTTCTCTCCGGGGTGCGCACCATCCTGGCCAGCGCCGGCCAGGATCAG
>JAKBUS010000077.1 GCA_021841585.1 Pseudomonadota bacterium
CACAGACGCATGCGCCTCGATCACCGCCTGCGCTCCTATGCTCGCGCTGTCGGCCACGCTCGCGCTTTCGTGTATGACGGCGCTCGGGTGACGGCCGGGCTGAATGGGACCCGGGGGATGAAGCAGGCGGGCGATACGCGCGAAGGCGACCCGCGGATCATCGCATAAAAGCGCGTTCCCCGAAAACACGTCGCTGTCTTCGGGGTGGAGAATGAGCGCGCCGGCCCGACTTTCCGAAATGAGTGTGCGATAGCGCGCCGACGCACAGTAGGCCACGTGCCGCGGGCCGGCGCGATTGAGCGGCGCCACCGCGTCGATCTCGATCTCCCCCTGCCCGCGTAACGTGACCTCTGCCGCGTCCGCTAATTCTCGTAATGTATACGCCATATCTGTCCGGGTCGCGCCCGCCTCCGCCCGCCTTCTCGTCTCGAAGCCTAGCCACCGGCGCCGCGTCCCGCTAGTACATAAAGAGCGTGCCCAAGGTAAACTGGACGGCGCGCGTCTGGTCGCCTGGCCGGGCATTCAGCGGTCGAGCAATACTGATACTAAGCGGCGCGATCGGCGAGAACCAGTCGAAGGCTATACCAAACGACGTACGGATCTGGCTGAACTGAATGGGTTGGCCTGGACCGTATACCTGGCCTGCGTCTATGAAAGTGGACAGACGCATGGAGCGGTTATGGGGGCTCGTGCCAGGCACCGGGAAAAAGAACTCCGCGCTCGCCAACACACGCTTGTTACCACCAATCGGATCGTACGGCGGCAGGATATCGCGCGGCCCCAGGGATTCGTTCTGATAGCCCCGCACGGAATTGGCGCCACCCGCGTAAAAGTTCTTAAAAAACGGCAGGCTGTGCGTGTTCCCGTATCCATTACCGTAACTCCACTCGTTGCTCAGCTTCAGGCTGTACTGACGCCCGAACGGGAAGAACACGCTGGCAAGATAGGACATGCGGTAGTATTCCAGGCTGCCGCCCGGGAGACCAACCTCCCCGCTGAACTGCTGATAAGTCCCGCTTGTCGGGAAGATGGCGTTGTTCAGGGTGTTGCGTGACCAGCCGAACGTCGCCTTGATGATATCGTTGGTCGATCCATGATGGGCCACGAACTGCTGCGCCACATAGGCGCTGGTCGAGTTGACCGTGATCCCCACTCGCTCGGCCGCGAGCCCGATGTTGATGGTCCGGTTGACGCCGATCGGGATCCCATAAAATACCCCCGCCCCGACCGTGCTTTCATTATAGGCAGCGGTATAGGCAGCCGCGGCATTGAACGAGCTTTCATAGATGTTGAATCCGCGACTGATCCCGGAACTCGTGTAATACGGGTTCACATAGGTCAGGTTGATGTCCTTGTAGGCCACCGACGTATCGGCGGTCACGGACACCTCCTTGCCAGTGCCGAGCACGTCCTGGTAGGTCACGGAACCATTGATGAAGATACCGTAGAGGTCGGAGTAACCCAGGCCGGCCACGATGCTGCCGGTCGGACGCTCCTTCACATGCACGTCGACATCGACCTCATTGGGATGTCCTGGTACCGGCGGCGTGGTAACACGCACGTTGGTGAAAAAGCCAAGCCGCCGCAACAGCGTCACCGACTGCTTGATACGCTTCGCGGAAAACCACGCCCCCTCGTATTGGCGCATGGTGCGGCGCAACACCGCATCCTGGGTCACGGTATTCCCAAAGAACCGGATCCGCCGCACATAAACGCGCTGACCTGGCTCCACGAACAGCGTGAGCGCGATCGTGTGGTTCTTGCGGTTCACCGCCGGCACGACGCGCACATTGGCGAAGGCGTAACCGCGATTGCCGAGCTTCCCGATAATGCGGCGCGTACCCTTGGTGATGCGCTCGCGCGAAAAGACCTGTCCTGGCTTTAGGCGCATGAGGCGCGCAAGCGTCGCCGGCGCCAGGACCTCATGTCCGGCGAAGCGATAATTCGATATCCGATAGACGTGGCCCTCGCGCACGTTCTCGGTCACGTAGATCCAGTCCTTGTCGGGCGTGATCGCGACCACCGTCGACAGCAGCCGAAAACGCAGATAGCCGCGGTTCAGATAGAAATTCTGCAGATTCTCGAGATCGGCCTCGAGCTTTTGACGCGAATAGCGGTCATTGCCGGTAAAGAAGCTGAAGAGATTCGGCGGGCCGAGCTTGAAGCGGCCAAGGAGCCGGCTTTCCTTGTAACGATGGTTGCCAACGATGGTGATCTGCTTGATCCGCGCAATCTTGCCCTCGGTCACAGTGATACCCACCGCAACCCGGTCGCGCGGCAAGGGCTTTACGGTTGTGACCACGCGCGCCGCGTAATAGCCGCGATTGAAGTACTGGCGCCTCAACGCCTGCTTGGTTTCATGCAAGAGCGCGCGATTGAACACGCGCCCCTTGGCAAATCCCATCTCCGTAAGCGACTTCAGGAGCTTTTTCGGCTTGATGACGTGCGTGCCCTTGATCGTGATGCGCGCGATCGCCGGGCGCTCGCTCACCGCCACGATCAGCGTATGGCCCTGCTCCATCAACTTCACATCCCGGAAGAAGCCGGTCTTGAACAGTGCCTGAATGGCGCGCTCGGCGCGCGCCCCGGTGAGTCTCTCGCCTACGCGCAACGGGAGATAGGTCATGACCGTGGCGCGCGAAATGCGCTTTAAGCCCGTGACTTTGATATGAGAAATCACAAAAGAGGCGGCCTGGGCCGTTCCCATGAGCGCGCCCGTCAAACAGAGCGCCGTCAACCATTTTTTCATTGCTTGAAGCCCGCCTCGTTGCTTATCCGAGAATGCGTGTAATGTCGTTATAGAAGGCGAGCATCATGAGACCTAACAGCAGGGTTACACCGACCCGCTGTCCCCACCCGATCGCCTGCTCCGAGATGGGTCCTCCCTTGACCCACTCGAGCAGATAGAAGAACACGTGGCCCCCGTCGAGGATAGGCACCGGCATCAGATTCAAAACTCCGAGACTGATGCTAACGACCCCGAGAAACATCAGGAAACTGGTGAATCCCACCTGCACCGAATAACCGGCATACTGCGCGATCGTGATAGGACCACTAATGCTCTTAGGCGAGACCTCGAGCATCAACATCTTGCCGAGCATCTCGACCGTCAGGCGGCTCATCAGCCATGTGTCCTTCAAGGCCGCCCCGAGTGCCGCCAGTGGTCCGAATCGCACAACGACACGCAAGTCCGACGGTAACGCGGGAACACGGATGCCCGCACCAATCTGGCCCATGCGCCGGGCTCCCACCTTAACGGCTTTTGGCGTGATGATCAATTGCCGCGTCCGCCCATGATGGCGGACATCAAAATGCAAAGGCTGCAAGGGATGGGCGCGCACGATGCGCGCGACCTGCGTCCAATTGGTGATGGCTTGCTGGCCGATGCGGGTAATGAGATCACCCACCCGCAGTCCGCCGCGGGAGGCCGGCGTATGCGCGAAGACCTCCGCGATGCGCGGCACGAGAGGCGGCTGCCAGCCGCTGATCCCGAGCACCTCGCCCAAGTGCCCTTTGCTCAGGGCGCGGGCATGGACATGGCGCAGATCAAGGATCAAAACGCGTTTGTGGCCGCTCTTGGTCAGTACCTGCATGCGCACCTTGGCATGCTCCAGGGCCTCCTGAAAAAGGTATAGGCGGTCCTGTCCAAGGCTCTGCACCCGCCGGCCATTGATGCGCGTGATCAGATCTCCGGCGCGCAGGCCGGCGGCCTGCGCAGGAGAGTGCGCCGCGACCTTGCCGATGACAGGCTTTAGACCGGGCACGCCGGTCATGAACACCACCCAGTAGGCCAGGATCGCGAACAGAAAATTAAATCCGGGTCCGGCCAGCACGATGGCCGTGCGTTTCCAGAGGGCCTGGCGATTAAACGCCCGGTGGCGCTCGGCCGGGGCCACTTCGCCCTCGTTCTCATCGAGCATCTTGACATAACCACCCAGCGGCACCGCCGCCAGCACATACTCGGTGGCGTCGCTGCCGGCGCGACGCAGGATGAGCGGTTTCCCGAATCCCACGGAAAAACGCAGCACCTTGACCCCGAGACTGCGTGCCACGATGTAGTGTCCAAACTCATGCACCACGATCAGGATGCCGATCGCGAGCACGAAGCCAAGCAGGCTATAGCCGATCTCCGTCAACACGCCGCGACCCCCTTGCCGCGATGGCCGTCGATGATTTGGCGAGCGCACTCACGCGCCATCCGATCCTCTTCCAGTATGGCCTCGATGCTCTCGGCCGGCACCACCGGCCGCGCCTCCAGGACCGATTCGATGACCTGGGGGATGGCGACAAACGGCAGCTCGCGCGCAAGAAAGGACTCCACCGCGATCTCATTGGCGGCATTCAATACCGTGGGGGCGCTGGCGCCGGCCACCGCCGCCGCGCGCGCGAGCCTAAGACACGGGAAACGGGCCTCGTCTGGCACCTCGAAATCCAATCGCCCCACGGCCGCCAGATCGAGGCGCGCAACCCCCGCCTCGATGCGATCGGGGAACGCCAAGGCATGGGCGATGGGGGTGCGCATGTCGGGGTTGCCGAGCTGCGCGAGCGTGGACCCGTCAACATACTCGACCAAGGAATGGATGATGCTTTGCGGGTGGATCACGACGTCAACCTGCTCGGGCGTCGCCTCGAACAGCCGGCAGGCCTCGATCAGCTCCAGACCCTTATTCATCAAGGTTGCCGAATCCACCGAGATCTTGCGGCCCATGCTCCAGCGCGGATGCGCGCAGGCCTGCTCGGGGGTTATGGTCGCAAACTCGCTCGCCGGGGTATTACGGAACGGGCCGCCCGAACAGGTAAGCACGATGCGCCGCACGCCAGCCTTGACCAATTCCGCGCGCGGCTGCGGCAAGCATTGAAAGACCGCATTATGCTCGCTGTCGAGCGGCAGGAGCTGCGCGCCGCTCCGACGCGCCAAGGCCATCAGCAGATGGCCCGACATGACCAGCGGCTCCTTATTGGCAAACAAGACGCGTTTGCCGGCGGCCACCGCCGCCCACGCCGATTTGAGCCCGGCGGCCCCGACGATACCGCACACGACCGTGGTCACGCGCGGGTCGCAGACGATGCGCTCGAGCGCCGCGGGTCCCGCGAGCACCTCGGTGCCGCCATCCGCCAGCGATTGCGCAAGCCGCTGCGCCGCCTCCGGGGCATGAATGGCGGCCAGTGCCGGACGCCATGTCTGGCACAGCGCGCGCAACTCCTCGGCGCGCTCATAGGCGCTCAAGGCCACCACCCGGAAACGATCCGGGTGGAGCTCCACGACCTTCAAGGTGCTGACCCCTATGGAGCCCGTGGCCCCCAATACCGCAAGCCCCTGGACGGCTTCACGCCCCGGACGCCCTTCCTGCCTCATCGAACCCCCAGGTAGCGCATGGTCCACACGAATAACGGCACCGCCGCCGTCAAGGCATCGATGCGATCCAGGATACCACCATGACCCGGCAACAAGTGGCCCGAGTCCTTGACGGCGGCCAGACGTTTGGCCTTGCTTTCGAGCAAATCGCCGACGATCGAGGCCATGGCGACCGCCACACCCAACAGCGCGCCGCGACCAGCGCTAAGCCCCACAACCCCAAGCCATGAGGCGCCGATGCCCCCGATGATCGCCGCCCCCGCGACCCCGGCCAGCGCGCCCTCCACGGTCTTGCCGGGACTTACGAGCGGGGCCAAGCGACGACGCCCAAAGGCGCGTCCCGCAAAATAGGCGACGCTGTCGGCAGTCCATACCATGGCCAAAAGCCAGATCAAAAGCGCCGGGTGCAAGGGGTCCTGGGCCTTTAGCGCCACGCATCCGCGCCACGCCGGCACCAGTACCAGAAAACCCGACAGGTACTTGACCGGGGCATGGCGCCACACTGGGCTCACCCGGTCACGGAACACGAATACCTCGCCGGCGGCCCAGACCCACCATAGGATCGCCACCGCCATCACCGCCGACAGCGGCAGCAGGAGGCTCGCCCACCCCAAAAGCGCGGCGAGCGCCGGAAACGCCAACCGCGCCGCCGGCCGCCGCGTCACGAGTCCCGACCACTCGAAGGCGGCAAGGAGCGTGACCGCGCCCAACAATATGCCGACCCCCGCGGTGTTCAGAAACCATAGACCGGCAAGCACTGCGGCGCCCGCGAAAAGCGCCGTCAGCAGCCGCTCCTTAAGCACGCCACGCCGCCTCGACCTGGTCACCCGTGCGCCCGAACCGCCGCTGGCGCCCGATGAAGGACTCCAGGGCCTGATCGAACTGCTTGCGATCGAAGTCGGGCCATAGTACGGGCGTGAAATAGAGCTCCGTATAGGCGAGCTGCCAGAGCAGGAAATTGCTGATGCGCTGTTCACCACCGGTGCGGATGAAAAGATCGGGCTCCGGGACGCCGGCCATGCTGAGATGGGGCTCCAGGGTCTCAGGGCTGATGTCGCTCGGCAAAAGCCGGCCGGCACGCACCTCCTCGGCGACGCGCGCGCACGCCTGGGCGATATCCCACCGACCGCCGTAGTTGGCGGCGATGGTGACACACAAGCGGCGATTGTTGGCGGTCAAGGCCTCGGCATCGCGCACGCGCTGCACGATCTCGGGCCCGAAGGCGGCGATGTCGCCAATGGCGCGGAACTGGATGTCGTTGTCATGGAGTTTGATAATTTCGCGCTCCAGAGCCAGCAGAAACAGCTGGCGCAGCAGACGGACCTCGAGACGCGGACGGCGCCAGTTCTCACTGCTGAAGGCAAACAGCGTAAGCGCCTTGATGCCTTTCTCGGCACACGCTGCGACCAGATCACGGACCGTCTCCACACCCTTGCGGTGTCCCTGGATGCGAGCCTGCCCGCGGGCCTTGGCCCAGCGGCCGTTACCGTCCATGATCACCGCAACATGGGCGGGCAGACCTCCTGTGATGGCGCTTTGATCCGTCGTCTTCATAACACAAGTATAGGCACACTAGGGCGCCCGCAGTTAGATCTCCAGGATATCGCGTTCCTTCGCGGCGACCAGCTTGTCGATTTCCGCGATGAACTGGTCTGTAGCCTTTTGCACGGCCTCGACGAGACGCTTCTCCTCATCTTCCGAGAGCAGCTTCTTCTTGACCTGCTCCTTCAAATGATTATTCGTATCGCGACGGATGTTGCGCACCGCAATCTTGGCATTCTCGCCCTCGCTGCGCGCCACCTTGCCAAGGTCCCGGCGACGCTCCTCGGTCAATGGCGGCATGGGGATGCGGATGGTCGTGCCGGACGTCACTGGGTTAAAGCCAAGGCCGGACTCCAGAATGGCGCGCTCGATCGCCGCCACTACGCCCTTCTCCCAAGGACTTACGACCAGATTACGGGCATCGGCCACAGTAACGTTGGCGACCTTCGGCAACGCGGTCTTGGTACCGTAGTAATCGACCATGATATGGTCAAGGAGCGCGGTATTGGCGCGCCCCGTGCGAATGCGACCGAGCTCCGCCTTCAGGGCGTCGACCGACTTGGCCATGCGCGCCTGGACGTCCTTCTTCAGATCATCACTCACATGCCGCTCCTTCTTCGACTAAGGTCCCTTCATCGGCGCCGGCGAGGATGCGCGCCAGGGCCCCGGGCGAGGTCATGTCAAAAACGCGCAAGGGTACGCCAAACTCCCGCAACAGCGCGATCGCCGTGGCATCCATCACCCCGAGACGGCGCTGCAGCACGTCGTCATACCCAAGGCGCCGGTAGCGCACCGCGTTTGGATCACGCTTGGGGTCCGCCGAATACACGCCGTCAACCTTAGTGGCCTTCAGCATGATCTCGGCACCCACTTCCAGGGCCCGCAAGCTTGCCGCGGTGTCGGTAGTAAAGAACGGGTTGCCGGTCCCGGCCGCGAACACCACGACCTCGCCCCGCTCCAGGCATTCCAAGGCGCGACGCCTGTCAAAAGGGGGTACTGCGGTACCAACGGCAAGCGCCGACTGGACATGGGCGGTCACCCCGCGCGAGCGCAGCGCCTCAACCAGCGCCAGCGCATTCATGACCGTGGCGAGCATGCCCATGAGGTCGGCCTGCGCCCGGTCCATGTCGCGCGCCGAACTCGACACGCCGCGAAAGATGTTCCCCCCGCCGACCACGATCGCAAGACCCGTGCCGCCAGCGCCCTCGGCCACCGCCGCAGCCACGCCACGCAAGACCTCCGGGTCTATCCCATAACCCGCGGCGCCCATCAGGGCCTCGCCGCTCAATTTCAGGAGCACGCGCCGGTACCGCGCCATGGATCAGCTTCCCTTCACCTGTGACATCACTTCCGATGCGAAGTTGCTGACCTCGCGCTCGATACCCTCACCCACCTCCAGCCGGAAGAAGTGCCTGGCTTCGGCCCCGGCCTTCTTCAATTGCGCAGCGACCGTAGTCTCCGGATCCTTGACGAACGCCTGGCCCGTCAACGTGATGTCGTCGAGATATTTCCGGACCTTGCCCATCACCATCTTCTCGATGATCTCCGGGGGCTTTCCCGACCCCTCAGCCTGCGCCACATAGATAGCCTTTTCGCGCGCCACCACATCCGCCGGGACATCCTCCGGCCGCACATAGGCAGGCTTGTTCGCGGCGATATGCATGGCGAGATCACGGGCGAGCGCCGCTCCCCCGCCGACCAGCGACACCAGCACGCCGATACGCCGCCCGTGCACATAGTGCCCAAGCACGCCCTTCTCAGCATCGAGGCGCACGAACCGCCGTACCGTCATGTTTTCCCCGAACTGCGCCACCAGCGCGGCACGCGCCTCGGCCACCGTGCCCCCACCGGGATAGGCCATCGCCGACAAGGCCTCCAGATCCGCGGGATTATGATCCACGACCAAGGCCGCTAGCGTCTGCGTGAAGGCCACAAAACGCTCTTCCTTGGCCACGAAATCCGTCTCGCTATTGACCTCCACCAATGCGCCCACCTGGCCCCGGGCATCGACATGGGCGCCGATGGCGCCCTCGGCCGCCACGCGGTGGGCCTTCTTATCGACCTTGGCGCCGGCCTTCGTGCGCAGAAGGTCGATGGCCGCCTCCATATTCCCGTCCGTCTCGGTAAGCGCGGCCTTGCACTCCATCATGCCCAGTCCGGTCCGCTCCCGAAGCTCCTTCACTTGT
>JAKBUS010000015.1 GCA_021841585.1 Pseudomonadota bacterium
GCCTGATCCACCGCAGCCCTCGACGCCAGATGCAGGAATTCCTTGGGCGAGATCAAGCCTCCCTCCGGGAGGGCCTGGGCGGCGGACAGAATGGCTTCGCTGAGGTGGCTCATGGGGCGGTCTCCGTTTGTCAGAAGTATATATCTGTTTCTGACATCTTTCAAACCGCCTCGGCGTCGGCATGAACGGTGTGGTTTCCTTTGGTCGGGCGATGCTACGATCCAACCGCTTGATTCGTCCGCGCGTAACTCGTTGATTTTTAAGTGTGGCGATTGCGGCCTTTGCGGACTTCGGGCCAGTTTCCCGGAGCGAGGCCGGAGAGAACAACGGCCGGGAGAGAGAGGAAGGTGGCCCGGGACGGGGCCATGGGCCGGATGCCGAAGTCCGCAGGCTTCCGCAAGAACCCCCAAGAACACGCGGGAACCGGCGCGATCAGGCAAGAAAAAACCCCAACCGAGAACGGTTGGGGTTTCGTTATTGGTGGAGACGGCGGGAATCGAACCCGCGTCCGCAAATCCTCAGCCAGTCAGTTCTACATGCGTAGTCTGTCTACGGTTTCGCCCATCGCCCTCCGACAGACAGGACGGCTATGGGTTGAGCCTGCTTGGATTTAATGGCGTCGTAACAGGCGCACCACGCCACGATCCTGCGTATATGACCGTTTCATCCAAGCCCACAGGAAGAACCCGGGAAACGGTTAGCGGGGATTAAGCCGCTAAGGCGTAGTTGTCGTCGTTGGCAACTATAGTTTTTGCAGTTGGATTTACGAGGAGCCCTGCACCTCGGCATGCCCTGAAGGCGTCGCAATCCACGTCGAAACCGATCGTCCCCAGAACGCCCTATTGTCGTACTGCGCGAGCCCGATTGCAAGGTCGCTGGGCGGTGTCCTCAGGGCTCCGTCATCCATCTCCCCAAGTCCTTGATAAGGCGAAGGGCATCCGGTCCGCTGACTTTTGGGTTTGCGCTCTGCTATAACAGCAGGCATGAACGATCTTGACCGGGATAACGCGGTGGCGGTGTCCCGGGTGCGAGTGCGGCTGATCGACGCCTCGGAGCGCCCCGTCTGGGACGCCCTCATGCGCACCCACCACTACCCGGGGCTGACCGCGCTCGTGGGGCGCAGTCTGCGCTTTGTGGCGGAAGCGGACCTGCCATCCGGCCGGCAAGGCGGGCAGTGGCTGGCGCTCCTCGGTTGGGCGTCGGCGGCCTTGAAGTGCGCCCCGCGCGATGCCTGGATCGGCTGGGCGAAGACCCTGCAATGGCAACGTATCGGGTTGATCGCCAACAATGCCCGCTTCCTGATCCTACCGGGGTGCGGGTCAAGAACCTCGCCTCGCGTATTCTGGGCCAGAACCTCGCGCGTCTCTCGGCGGATTGGCAGGCGGTCCACGGCCATGGCCTTATGCTCGCCGAGACCTTCATCGATCCGGCGCGCTTTGCCGGCACCTGCTACCGGGCCGCCAACTGGATCGATCTCGGGCCCACGCGCGGTTTTGCCAAGTCCAACGCCACCTATGTCGCGCATGGCGCGCCCAAGCGGATCTGGGTGTACCCCCTCCATCAGAAGGCCCGGCTCATCCTCTCACAGCCGAGCCCGCACCGAGACCTACCCCGCCAGGAGGTAAAGACCATGATACTCACCGACGCGGACGCCGCTGCGCTCTTTGCTCGCCTGGGGTCCTTGGGGGACCCGCGCGCGAAGCGGGGGCTGCGTCACAGCCAGCGCTCGCTCATCGCCATCATTCTGTGCGCCGTGATCAGTGGGGCGCAGGGACCGACCGCCATCGGCGAATGGGTCAAACGCCTCCCGCCGGCGATGCTGCGCCGTCTGCGTTGCCGCCGGACCGCCGATGGCCGCTATGAGCCCCCGTCCGAGCCCACGATCCGCCGCCTGCTCCAGACCCTCGATATCGCGGCGTTGGAGGAGAATCTTGGGGATTGGCTACACGCGCGCGGGGCGGGGGACGAGCCAGTCGCGCTCGATGGCAAGACCTTGCGGGGATCGCAGGAGGAGGGGCGTCCCCGGCAACTGGTCGCAGCGCTCGGGCATACAAGCGGCATGGTTTTGAACCAATCGCCGGTGATGGGGCCGGGTGGTCCCGGATGGCCCATCGGCGCGTGCGGTCAGTGTTGCTTGATTGCGCGCTCCTGCTCGCGGTTGGACTCGCGCTCCTTCAGGGCCGCGCGTTTGTCGTGCTGTTTCTTGCCCTTGGCGAGCGCGATCTCGATCTTGGCGCGCCCGACCTTCCAGTAGAGGGAGAGTGGCACGAGCGTGTAGCCGCGGCGCTCGACGGCGCCCACGAGACGGCTGATCTCAAGCTTATGCAGCAGAAGCTTGCGGGTCCTCGTGGGGTCGGCCTTGATATGGGTCGAGGTCGTCTTGAGCGGCGAGAAGTGGGCGCCGAACAGAAAGATCTCGCCGTTCTGGACGATGACGTAACTTTCCTTTAGCTGCGCGCGCCCATCGCGGAGACTCTTGGCCTCCCAACCCTGCAACACGAGCCCGGCCTCGAATCGCTGTTCGATGAAGTAATCGTGCCAGGCCTTCTTGTTCTGGGCGATGATACGGGGTTCGGTGTCCTTGGGGCGGGCCATGGTCGGGCATGGTGCCCAAGGATGTCCGGCTGCGCAAGGCCTATTCGTCATGCCGCCGATTCGTTTAGAGTGCCAAGTTATGTCCCGCTCGCCTGACAAGACCACCGCGATATGGTCGTCCCCCTCACGATTTTTTGTCGTGGGTCTGGGGGCGTTGGCCGGCATGGATTCGTTTTCCGAGTTTCCCTACCTTCTGACCCATTATGGAGGGGGGACCTTTGTCGCGGCCTATGTCCTGGCCTTGCTGGCGGTTGCCTGGCCGCTGCTTGGGGCCGAGCTTGCCGTGGGGCGGCGAGCCGGAGAGGATACGCGGACCGCCGATGCCATCGTGCGGGCCGTGCCCGGGCGCGCCTGGCGGTGGGCATTGCGCGCGGCCTCGCTCGGCGGGTTCCTGATGTTTTGCTATGTGGCGGTGGTCGCCGGCTGGATGTTGTCTTATCTCCATGCCGCCCTGTCGGGTGATTTTCGGGGGGCGACGGCGGCCTTCGTGGAGATGCGATTCGCCCATCTGGCCGCGCATCCCGGGCCGCTCCTGGCGTGGGAGGGATTGTTTCTGCTGCTGGTGTTCCTGGTCAGCGCGGGGGGCTTGCGCGCCATCGAGGACCTGTCCTATCTCCTGGTGCCGGGTTTGCTGGCCCTGTTGGCCACACTCGTGGTATTTGCCGCGACCCTGGGGAGTTTTTTCGTAAGCGCGCCCGCTTTGCTCGCGCCGCACGCGCCGCCGTCAGGCCCCACATTGGCCCTGGTTGCGCTCTCGCAGGCGTTCTTCGGGCCTGGCCTCGGCACGGCCTCGCTGTTGGCCTACGGGGCCTACCTCGGGAGCGCGGTGTCGGCCGGCCGGATGGCCCTGGCGCTGGTGCTGGCCCAGGTCTTCGCCGCCTGGCTCGGCGGCTTCGCGCTGGCGTCCTTGGCCTTTGCCGCGGGACTGAGTCCGCTTGCCGGCGGCGGATTTCTCTTTGAGACCTTGCCGCTCATGGGTGCGCGGCTGCCCCACGGCGTGCTCGTGATTGTGCTGTGTTATCTGGGGCTCATCTCCGCGGCCTGGCTTTCCGGGGTGGCCTGGCTCGAGCCTGCCATGCGGCTTTTGATGGCGCGGGGCATGGCGCGGGGGCGGGCGGCCTCAAGGCTCGGGCTTTCGGCGTTCGTGATCGGCGCGGTTCTTACGCTGTCTTTGAAGTCGTGGGCCTTTTCGTTTACTTTCTTTGGGCGACTGAAGACGCTCGGCCTGCTCGATGTCGTCATGATCATTGCCGTGAATGTCTTGTTGCCGTGGGGCGCGGGGGGCTTGAGTCTGCTCATGGGCTGGGCGCCGGCCGGGCTTTTCGCACGGCGCGCGCCGCTTGATGGCCGGCTTCGCCTCTGGCTCTGGGCCTTGCGCCTGCTTGTGCCCGCGGCGGTGTTGGCCGTGATTCTTACTGCACCCAGGTTGGTATTGTGACAACGATTAGCAAAAGTGCACTCGTTCCCTATAGCGCCGAAGAGATGTATGAACTGGTAGCCGATGTCGAGAGCTATCCACGGTTTCTGCCGTGGTGCGCGGGCGCGCGGGTGCTGGAGCGTGATGATTCCGGGCTGGTCGCGGAGATCGACATGGCCTTCGGCGGCATCCGCAAGACGTTCACCACCCGCAATACCCATGCGCCGGGGCAAATGGATATCCGCCTCGTGCGCGGACCATTCAGCCGGCTCGAGGGCTCATGGCGCTTTACCCAGGTGGGCGAACTGGGTAGCCGCATCAGCCTCAATCTCGAGTTCGATTTCGCGAACCGCCTACTGGCGCTCGCCGTGGGGCCGGTGTTTGGGACCATCGCCAACAGCCTTGTCGACAGTTTCCAGAAGCGCGCCCGCGAGGTCTATGGCGCGCGTTGAGTGGCCGGTCGAGGTGGTCTACGGGGCCCCGGTACCCGATGTCCGCTGGGTGCGTCTCGCCCCGGGAAGCAGTGTCCTCGACGCCATTCGCCGGTCCGGGCTCCTCGACGACCATCCGGGGCTCGATATCCGCGCGCGCCGGGTCGGTATCTTCGGGCGGTTCGCGGCCTTGAGCGATCGGGTCCGGGCCTTCGACCGCGTCGAGATCTATGCGCCGTTGCCCGAGGACCCGAAGGAGGGCCGCCGCCGGCGCGCCGCCGTCAAGAAGAGGACTTCTTGTAAATGTGGTGCGGGGTCGGATGCGGCACCCCGACGATGCGCGCAAGCCTCCCGTTCTTGAAGTACAAGGTAAAGTGCTCGGCTATGAGCGGCTTGTAGTTGCGCTTTAGGGAGTAGTAATAGTCCCAGCGGTTCGGATGGAACGGGTCGTGAACCGCTGGTGCCCCGAGGTCATAAACCACCTCATTCTTGGTCATCCCGGGGTGCAGGCGGGCAATCATCCGCGCGGTGATGACGTTGCCCTGCTGGACCGTGGGGCGATAGAGCAAATGACAACCGCTCAGTGCCAGCGAAGCCAACACCAGAAAGAGCACGTTCGGTTTTTGCATGGGAATCGTTCTAGTTTACACTGGGTTTTCGTGGGTCGAAGGTGACAAAGTACACTATCGACCTCGTCAAGGCAAAAGCGCGGGATGAACGACATGAGCGACAGTACCGATCTCAAGAAGGCCGGTCTCAAGGCGACCCTACCGCGTCTCAAGATTCTCGGCATCCTGGAGGAGCCGCGGGCCCGACACATGACCGCGGAGGACGTCTACAAGGCGTTGCTGGACATGGGTGAAGAGGTGGGGCTCGCGACCGTCTACCGGGTCCTGACCCAGTTCGAGAGCGCGGGCCTCGTCATTCGCCACAACTTCGAGGGCGGGCGCTCGGTCTTTGAGATCAACCACGGCGGCCATCATGACCATGTCGTCTGCGTGGAATGCGGCGAGGTCTTCGAGTTCTACGATCCCGCCATCGAGGAGCGCCAGCGGCGTGTGGCCGAGGCCCTCGGTTTCCACGTCGACAGCCACTCCCTCTATATGTACGGCACCTGCCTTGGCATGAAGCGCGAAGGCCGGTGCTCGAAGAAGGGTATTCCCGGGACCGGTGTGTCCTAGGGCCCCTGACGACTGAGATTGAAGAGCACCGCGACCTCATCGCAGTGGTTGTATTTGTAGCACTTCACGCATACGTTCCAGACCTTCTCCGGTAGGGTGTCCATGGCCACGGTGACGAACCCGAGCTTGTGGAAGAAGGCCGGGACATAGGTCAGGGCCATGAGTCGGCGCAGCCCCAGTTGCCGGGCCTCGGCGATGATGCGCTGGACCATGAGGCGCCCGAGCCCCCGGCGCTCATATTCCTCGGCCACGACCAGGCTGCGGACCTCGCCCAGGTCCTCCGTGAAGATCTCGAGCGCCCCGATTGCCGCCACCTGTCCATCGACCTCGATCACGAAGAAATCGCGCAGGTGGCGATAGATCTCGTTCATGGTGCGCGGCAGCAGGTTGCCCTTGGTCGCATAAAGCTCGAGAAAGTGGTGGATGATGGGGACGTCGGCGATGCGCGCCGGCCGTACTTTGGGGACTGCCATGCCCTTATCCACGGAGCATGTCTCGCGCTAAGGCGCGGGTGCGCGCGCTCACGGCTATGCCCCCCAGCATGCGCGCGATCTCCTCGATGCGCCGCGCCTGCGTCAGGACCTCGACCGAGCTTATGGTCCGCCCCCCGGTCTGGCCCTTTTCGACGAGCAGATGGGTGTCGCCTTGCGCGGCCACCTGCGGGAGGTGGGTGATGCACAGCACCTGACGGGTCTTTGAGAGTTCGTGAAGCCTCAGGCCCACGATCTCGGCGACCGCGCCGCCGATACCGACGTCGACCTCATCGAATATCAGCGTCGGGCCCGCGCACACGTCGGCAAGGACCACCTGCAAGGCAAGACTGATGCGCGAGAGCTCGCCGCCCGAGGCGATCCTGGCGAGCGGTTTGAAGGGCGCGTCAGGGGCCGGGCTCACCAGGAACTCGACGGCCTCGCAGCCATTGACCGACAGATCCTCCGGGGTCAAGGCCACCTGCAGGCGCGCTGACCCAAGCCCCAGGCGCCCCATCTCCTCGGTGACCGCTTGCGCGAGCGCGGGCGAGGCCGCGGCGCGTTTAGCGCTCAGGGCGTGGGCAAGAACCACGGCCTCGTGTTCGCGTTCGCTGATCTCCCGGGCGAGCTCCGCGATCGCGTCCCCGTCGCCTTGCAGGGATTCATGCTCGGCGGCGAGTTGCCCCCAAAGTTCCGGCAATTCCTCCGGCGGGACACGGTGCTTGCGCGCCAGATCATGCCAGCGGGCCACGCGGGACTCGAGCGCTGGGAGATCCAGGGGTTCGCTTTCGATATTGCCGGCGATGCGGTTCAGGGCGATCGCCGCTTCACCGATCTCGACCCCGGCGCTCGCAAGCAGGCCCTCGACCTCGGCGAGCCGCGGTTCATGGCGCAAAAGTTGGTGAAGGGTGCCTCTGGCCTTGTCGAGCGCCGAGGACAGGGCGTCGTCTCCGTCGCTTAGCAGCGCGATGAGGCCGCTGATGCCCGACATGAGCTCTTGGGCATGGCTCAAGCGGCGCTCCGTGGTGTTCAGGTCCTGCCATTCACCGACCTGCGGACGCAGGCCGTCGAGTTCGTCTAGCTGGTAACGCACGAGCGACGCCCGGGCGGCGCGCTGTTCGGCCGCCTCCTGCAGGGCGCGATGGCGGGCGCGTGCCGCCTGCAGTGCGGTTACCGCGCTTGCCAGCGCCTGGGCCTCGTGGCCGGCCCCGGCATAGGCGTCGAGGAGATTGCGTTGCACGTCCCGGCGCATGAGCGCCTGGTGTTCGTGTTGTCCGTGAAGATCGAGCAGCTGTTCTCCCAGCTCGCGCAGCAGTTGCAGGGGGACGGGGGTGGCGTTGATGAAGGCACGCGACCGGTCTGGCGCGATAACCCGGCGCACGATGCACTGGTCGGCATCGGCCGTGAGGTCGCGCTCGGCAAGCCAGGCGCGCGCCGGGCTTGTCGGCGCGAGATCGAAAGTGGCGATGACCTCGGCGGTGTCGGCCCCGGGCCTTATGACCCCGGCATCCGCGCGCGAGCCAAGCACGAGCCCCAGGGCATCGACGAGCAGGGACTTGCCGGCGCCTGTCTCGCCGGTCACGACCGACAGCCCGGGTCCGAGTGGGATACGTAGCTCGTCTATGACCACGAACGATCGGATCAGGAGCTCGGAGAGCATCACACCCTTCGGCCCCAGTGTAGTTTCTGGCGCAAGACCTCGTAGTGGTTGCGGCCTTCCGGGTGCAGCAGGATAAGGGGGGTCTCGGAGCGCCAGACGTTAAGGCGGTCGCCGTTTCTGAGACCGAAGTTCGATTGGCCATCGAAGGTCACGTGCGCGCTCTGATCACTCACGAGCACGATCTCGATGCGGCAGCCGCTATCCACCACGATCGGCCGGTTGCTCAAGGTCTGTGGGCATATCGGCACGAGCACGATGGCCGCCAGTGTCGGGTGTAGGATGGGCCCGCCCGCGGACATGGCATAGGCCGTGGAGCCGGTCGGGGTGGCGATGATCACGCCGTCGGCGCGCGAGCCGCTCACGAGCTGGCCGTCGACATAGGTCTCAAACTCGATCAGGCGGGCAAGCTCGCCCTTGTTCACCACCGCGTCGTTCAGCGCCAGGCGCTCTACCAGTATCTGCCCGTCGCGGACCAGGGTCGCGGCCAGCAGAAAGCGTTCCTCGGCCTGATAGTGGCCGTCTAGGATGTGGTTGATCATGCCGATGTTGTCGGTGGATACGTCGGCAAGAAAACCCAGGCGCCCGGCATTGACGCCTATCAGTGGGACGTGATGGGGGGCGAGCGTGCGCGCGACGCCGAGCAGCGTCCCATCGCCGCCGAGCACGATGGCGAGGTCGATCGTCTCGCCGATGCGGTCGAGCGGACAGGTGGTCACGCCGGCGAGGTCGAGGGCCACGGCGGTGTCCTCCTCGACGGTGATCTCCAGCGCCCGCGCCTCCAGGAGCGCATAAAGGCGTTGCAGCAGTTCGCGTCCGCCCCGGTCACCATATTTACCGAATAAACCGACGCGCGTCATCACCGCCTTCATCGCCAATCCCTCATGATCACAACACTAGCATGGGTCCCTTTGGGCGGCCAGAGAGGGGGCGCTCTGTGGCCGTCGCGTGTTCATCTGTTGACACTCATGACGGCTATTGGTAGCGTGCCCCTGGCACTCGGAAAGCCGGAGTGCTAAGAGGAGGGGTAGCTTATGGTGTCGTTAACGCCTCGTGCCGAACGGCTCCTCAAGGCGCTTATTGAACAGTATATAGCCGAAGGTCAGCCCGTCGGCTCCCGGACATTGGTAAAGCAGGCCGGGCTGGAGTTTAGTCCGGCCACCGTGCGCAACATCATGTCCGACCTCGAGGAGTTCGGCCTTATCCGTTCGCCCCACACCTCGGCCGGGCGTGTCCCAACCGAGCGCGGCTATCGTTTTTTCGTGAACACCCTGCTTGCGGTCAAGCCACCGAAGACCTGGGATATGACCTCGATCGAGGACCGATTCCTGGCCGATCAGGATCCGCAGCAACTCATCGAGTCGGTGTCCGGCCTGCTCTCGCAGGTCACCAAGCTTGCCGGGATCGTGCGTGTCCCGCGGCGCGCCGATGTCGGTTTTCTGCAGCTCGATTTTCTGGCGCTGTCGTCCACGCGGGTGCTCGTCATCCTGGTGACGCAGGATGGCCAGGTCCTGAACAGGGTCATACACCCCAAGCGGCCGTATTCGGCCTCGGAGCTGCAGCAAGCCGCCAATGTCTTCAATGGCGCCTACGCCGGCCTGTCCCTCGCCGAGGTCCGGCGCAGCCTGGTGGATGCCTTGCGGCGCGACAGCGAGGACATGCAACAGATTCTGCGCTCGGCGGTGGAGATGGCCCATCAGGTTTTTGCCGGGGAGGCGATGAGCGAGGCGCCGCTGTTCGTGAGCGGCGAATCCAATCTGCTGGCCTTCCCCGAGCTTAGTAATACCGAGAAGCTGCGCCGTCTGTTCGAGGCGTTTACGGCCAAGCAAGACCTTTTGCACCTCTTGGACCAGAGCATGGTCTCCCAGGGGGTGCAGATCTTCATCGGCGCGGAATCCGGTTACGAGGCCCTGGAGTCGTGCAGCGTCGTGACCGCGCCCTATGAGGTCGATGGCCAGATCGTGGGGACCGTCGGGGTGGTTGGACCGACACGCATGTCCTACGACCGCGTGATCTCGGTGGTCGATGTCACCGCGCGCCTATTGAGCGGGGCCTTGAGCCACGGCCTGCCGGGTTAGGCGTGCTTGATTTGCCGCGAGGCGATCCCCACATGCCGCTGGTGAATTCATGATGGAGCAGGTGATGGCGGACAACGACACGATGGCAGGCGAGAAGGAGACCGGGACGGGGACAAAGGCGCCGGCACGCGAGGAGCCGCAAGCGGCGCCCGCGGCCGGGGATGCGGCGGCACTGGCAGCCGAGCTTGAACGGGCCCGGGCCGAGCTTGCCGAGAATCGCGAACGGCTTCTGCGGGTCGCCGCGGAGGCCGAGAACACCAAGCGGCGCGCCGAACAGGACGCCGCGAATGCGCGCAAGTTCGCGCTGGAACGCTTCGCGACCGAGCTTTTGCCGGTGCGCGACAGCCTGGAGCGGGCCCGCGCCGTTGATCGCGGTACCGCCGGCGGCGCCCTGGAGGCACTCTTTGCCGGCGTGGATCTGACCCTACAGCTGATGGATTCGGTACTCGAGAAGTTCGCCATTACGGTAATCGACCCCGCCGGGGCGCGATTCAATCCTGACCAGCATCAGGCCATGTCCGTGGTCGAGAGCGTGGATGTGCCGGCCAATCACGTCGCGGAGGTCGTGCAAAAAGGGTTTTTGTTGAATGACAGGCTTTTGAGGCCGGCCCTCGTAGTGGTCGCCAAGTCCAAGTCCTGACCCTTGAAAAACGCCCCTGGGTCCCCATCTGGGAATCAGCGGCCTTACAACTATCTTCCCCAGCGGGAGCAAGAGGACAATAGCGATGGCAAAGATTATCGGGATCGACTTGGGAACCACGAATTCGTGCGTCGCCGTCATCGAGAACGGAAAGCCGCGCGTCATCGAGAACAGCGAAGGTGACCGCACCACGCCCTCGATCGTCGCCTACGCCAGTGAAGGCGAGATCCTGGTCGGACAGTCGGCCAAGCGTCAGGCGGTCACCAATCCTCAGAACACGCTGTATGCGGTCAAGCGTCTCGTGGGCCGCAAGTTCGAAGACGACATCGTGCAGCGCGACATCAAGATGGTGGCCTACAAGATCGTGCGCGCCAAGAACGGCGACGCGTGGGTCGAGGTCAACGGCAAGCAGATGGCGCCTCCGGAGGTCTCGGCGCGCGTCCTTCAGAAGATGAAGAAGACCGCCGAGGATTATCTGGGCGAGGAGGTGACCGAGGCGGTCATCACCGTGCCGGCCTACTTCAACGACGCGCAACGGCAGGCGACCAAGGATGCCGGGCGGATCGCCGGACTAAATGTCAAGCGCATCATCAATGAGCCGACAGCGGCGGCTTTGGCCTTCGGTCTTGACAAAAAGGAAGGCGATCGCAAGATCGCGGTCTACGATCTGGGCGGCGGCACCTTCGATATCTCCATCATCGAGATCGCGGAGGTCGATGGCGAGCATCAGTTCGAGGTGCTGTCGACGAACGGCGACACCTTCCTCGGGGGCGAGGATTTCGACCTGCGGCTGATCGATTACCTGGCCGAAGAGTTCAAGAAGGACTCGGGCATCGATCTGCACAAGGATCCCCTAGCGCTGCAACGCCTGAAGGATGCGGCGGAAAAGGCCAAGATTGAGTTGTCCTCGCGCGCCCAGACGGACGTCAATCTGCCGTATGTCACGGCCGACGCAAGCGGACCGAAGCATTTGAACGTGAAGATCACGCGCGCCAAGCTCGAGAGCTTGGTGGAGGAGCTAATCCGGCGGACGATCGAGCCTTGCAAGGTTGCCTTGAAGGACGCGGGCTTGAAGGTCACCGAGGTCGACGATGTGATCTTGGTCGGCGGCCAGACGCGCATGCCCAAGGTGCAGGAGGCGGTGCGGGATTTCTTCGGGAAGGAGCCGCGCAAGGACGTGAACCCGGATGAGGCGGTGGCGATCGGCGCGGCCGTCCAGGGTGGCGTGCTGGCGGGTGACGTGAAGGACGTCTTGTTGCTGGATGTGACGCCATTGTCTCTGGGTATTGAGACCATGGGTGGCGTCATGACCAAGCTCATCCAGAAGAACACGACCATACCGACCAAGGCCGCGCAGGTGTTTTCGACCGCCGACGACAACCAGACGGCTGTTACCGTGCACGTCCTGCAGGGTGAGCGCGAGATGGCGGCCGGCAACAAGTCGCTGGGGCGTTTCGACCTCACCGAAATACCGTCGGCGCCACGTGGCGTTCCGCAGATCGAGGTGACCTTCGATATCGATGCCAATGGTATCCTGCATGTGTCGGCGCGCGACAAGGCCACCGGCAAGGAGAATCGCATCGTCATCAAGTCGAGTTCGGGCTTGAGCGAGGCCGAGATCCAGCGCATGGTGCAGGATGCCGAGGCGCATGCCGAGGAGGACCGTCGCGCCCATGAACTGGTGGATGTCCGCAATCAGGCCGAGGCGCTCCTGCACGGGACGCGCAAATCCTTGCAGGACCTTGGCGACAAGGTGAGCGCGGCCGACAAGGGCGCGATCGAGGCGGCGATGCGGGATTTGGAGGCGGCGGTCAAGGGTGACGACAAGGCCGATATCACCTCCAAGACCGAGGCCTTGAGTCAGGCGAGCCACAAGCTGACCGAGCAGATGTATGCGCAGGCCCAGGCAGGCGCCTCGCCGGGCGGAGATGCCCAGCAGTCGGGCGGCGCACAGGCCGGTGGCGACAATGTCGTCGACGCCGAGTTCGAAGAAGTGAACGAGAATCGCCGCGAAAAGTAAGGCCTTGGAAGATCGCGGGGGCGCGGGCGGTGTTGACGCCCGTGCCTTTTTTCTTCTATGGTCGGGCTTTAGCGGTTGTGCAGGGCTATGACGACGCGACGCGATTATTATGAAGTTCTCGGTGTGACCCGCGGGGCGGACGACACCGAAGTGAAGAAGGCCTATCGCCGCATGGCGATGAAGTACCATCCCGACCGCAATCCCGATGACAAGAGCGCCGAGGCCGTCTTCAAGGAGTGCCAGGAGGCCTACGAGGTCCTGAGCGACCCGCAAAAGCGCGCGGTCTATGACCAGTTCGGTCACGCCGGCGTGCAGGGCGGCGGGATGCCAGGTGGTGGACCGTTCGGGGCCGGGGGTGGGCCCTTTGCCGATATCTTCGATAACGTCTTTGGGGATATCTTCGGCGCGGGCGGTGGCGGTCGCCGCGGCAACCAGGTTTATCGAGGCGCCGATGTGCGTTTCACCCTAGACCTGTCCTTGGAGGATGCGGTCTTTGGCACCGAGGCGCGTATCCGCGTGCCGACGATGGCGACCTGCGATCTGTGCAAGGGGTCCGGGGCCCGTGCCGGGAGCGTGCCGGTGACTTGCCCGACCTGCGGCGGTCATGGCCAGGTGCGTTTACAGCAAGGCTTCTTTTCGATTCAGCAGACCTGTCCCAATTGCCGCGGGAGCGGGCGGGCCATCAGTCAACCGTGCGTCGAGTGTCGTGGCGAGGGCCGCGCGCGGCGCGCCAAGACCCTCTCGGTGACCATTCCGGCTGGTGTCGACGAGGGTGACCAGATCCGCGTGAGCGGACAGGGGGATGCCGGCGAGAACGGCGGTCCGGCGGGCGACCTCTATGTGCAGGTCAAGCTGAAGCCGCATGCCTTGTTCCGGCGGGAACAAGATGACCTGTATTGCAAGGTGCCGGTGCGTTTCGGGATCGTGGTGCTGGGCGGCGAGATCGAGATCCCGAGCCTAGATGGGCGCATGACCTTGAAGATCCCGCCGGAGACGCAGACCGACAAGGTCTTTCGCGTGCGCGGCAAAGGGGTCAAGAATGTCCGCACGGGCCATGTCGGCGACCTTTTCTGCCAGATAACGGTGGAGACGCCGGTCAAGCTGACACGCGCCCAGCGCGAGCTCCTCGAATCTTTTGATGCCTCGGTGCGCGAGGGCGGGGAGCGCCACAACCCGGTTGAGCACTCATGGCTCGACAAGCTGCGGGGCTTTTTCGAGCCCAAGGCGCGCAGTTCCGGGGAATAAAACTAGGCGGCGGCCGTCTCTCCAGCATTACCGCAACGAGGGTTCGCTATGGGGGACAAACGTACATTCAATCCGGCGCGCCGGCGCGTCATCGTCGCCGCCGGTGGCGTAGCCGCGGCCATGGGGTCGGGCGCGGCCTTTGCCGGCTCTGCGGACAGCCTCGATCTGACCTTCCCCGGCCAGAAGGCCACCCACCATATCGTTTATCAGCTAAACCAGGCGGATCACGGCTATCAGCAGCATATCCTGTCGTCGGTACAGGCCATGCTGCGGCGTTATGGGAGCTCTATCCATATCGTGGTAACCTGCTTTGCCGAAGGGATCAGCGTAGTCTTGAAAAAGCCCGTCCGGCCGGTGGCAAAGGGCATCCGCGACGGGGTGGCGAGCCTTCACGACTATGGCGTGGAGTTTCACGGCTGCGGCAATACCCTGCGGACATTGAAGTTGACGAAATCAGCGCTGCTGCCGCTTGCCACCTATGTGCCGATGGGGGCCGCGGACCTGATGGAGCTCCAGCATAAGGGCTACGCCTATATTGCCTGGTAGCGCCGATCGATCCCGGGTCCGTGTCCGATGAGGCGGGCGGAGCGGGCTTTCAAGGGGGAATCATGAGGATTGCCGTGGCGGGCGCCACCGGTCGCATGGGTCGGGCGGTGCTTGCGGCATTGCGCGGGCAGGCCGATGCGTGCCTCTCGGGGGCGCTTGTGCGCACAGGCGATGGCGCCCGCGGGCAGGATGCGGCGGCGCTCATCGGCGGCGCGCCCTTCGGCGTGCCGGTATCGGATGTTCCCGAAGAGGTGATCGCGGGCTGCGATGTACTGATCGATTTCACGGCCCCCAAGGCCACCGCGCATTACGCGGAAATCTGCGCGCGGCTCGGAAAGGGCGCGGTCATCGGCACCACCGGGCTTTCGGCGGCAATCAGCGAAGGGCTGGCGGCCCTGGCGGGCAACGGCCGTTTCGTGGTAGCCGCCAATATGAGCGTGGGCGTCAACCTGGCTTTACATTTGCTGGAGATCGCCGCCCGTGCCTTGCCGGACGCCGATATCGAGATCCTGGAGGCCCACCACCGCCACAAGGTCGATGCCCCATCGGGGACGGCGCTGCGTCTGGGGGAGGTGGCGGCCGCCGCCCGTGGCCAGCGCCTCGCGGATGTGGCCGTGTACGATCGCCATCGCGAGCGCGCGCCGCGGGCGGCCGGCAGCATAGGTTTCGCGGCCATTCGCGCCGGCGAGATCGTGGGCGAGCATCGCGTGTACCTGGCGTTGCCCTCGGAGCGTCTCGAGATCGCCCATATCGCCGATAACCGCGAGGTATTCGCCGAGGGCGCCTTGCGCGCGGCGCGCTTTCTGATGGGTCGCGCGCACGGCCTCTACGATATGCAGGACGTGCTCGGTCTGCGTTGATTTTGCGCGGCCATTTCGTTACAATCGCCGGACAAATCCTTGTGAATGACTCGTTTTCCGGGCGGGAGCGGCGCTGAGCGGCTCCCGCTTTTGTATGTAAACCCTGAGGCGGGAGGTACCGTGGCGCAACCGGCATTGCTTGCTCTCGCCGACGGCACAGTGTTCGTCGGGGAGTCTATCGGGGCCGCCGGGGCTTCCCAGGGCGAGCTTGTGTTCAATACCGCCATGACTGGCTACCAGGAGATCCTCTCGGATCCCTCGTACGCCAGCCAGATCGTCACGCTGACCTACCCGCATATCGGAAATACCGGCGTCAACGACGAAGACATGGAGGCGGCCGCCATCCACGCTGCCGGTCTTGTCGTGCGCGACGCGCCGAGCCGTTACAGCAATTACCGTGGCACGGGAGACCTGCAGGGCTTCCTGCAACAGCACGGGGTGGTGGCGATAGCCGGGATCGACACGCGCGCGCTCACGCGCCGGTTGCGCGAGAAGGGCGCGCAAAACGCCGTGATCGTGGCGGGCGAAGGCGCCGGTGACCAAGCGGCGGCCGTGGCCCAGGCGCGTGCCTTTGCCGGTCTCGATGGCCTCGACCTCGCCAAGGTCGTGTCAACACCGCAAACCTACGCCTGGGAAGAGGGGCTCTGGGAGACAAAGGCCCCGCCGTCACGCTACCACGTGGTGGCTTATGATTACGGGGTCAAGCGCAACATCCTCCGCAGCCTCGCGCAGGCCGGCTGCCGGGTCACGGTCGTGCCGGCGCAGACCCCGGCCGCGCAGGTGCTCGCCTTGCGGCCCGAGGGCGTGTTCCTCTCGAACGGACCGGGCGATCCCAAGGCCTGCAGCTACGCCATCGACGCCACGCGCGAGCTCGTGGCCTCGGGCGTGCCGCTTTTTGGCATCTGTCTTGGTCACCAGCTACTCGGGCTTGCCTTGGGCGCCCGCACCGTGAAGATGAAGTTCGGCCATCATGGCGCCAATCACCCGGTGCTCGACATCGACTCCGGGCGCGTGCTCATCACGAGCCAGAATCATGGATTCGCGGTCGACGAGGCGAGCCTGCCCAGTTGCCTGCGTGTGACGCATCGCTCGCTGTTCGACGGCTCGGTCCAGGGGCTGGTCCATGCCGATCGGCCGGTATTTTCCTTTCAGGGGCACCCCGAGGCGAGCCCGGGGCCTCATGACGTGTGGCCGCTTTTTGCGCGATTCACGGCGCTCATGGATGCGGCGCAAAACGGGATTGCGAGGTCCTGATGCCAAGGCGCGACGATATTAAGAGCGTTCTCATCATAGGCGCCGGACCGATCGTCATCGGCCAGGGCTGCGAGTTCGACTATTCGGGCACCCAGGCCTGCCGGGCGCTGAAAGAGGAGGGGCTGCGCGTCATCCTCGTGAACTCGAATCCGGCGACCATCATGACCGACCCCGATCTTGCCGACGCCACCTATATCGAACCGATCAATTGGCGGGTCGTGGAGCGCATCATCGCCAAGGAGCGCCCGGATGCGCTGCTGCCGACCATGGGTGGTCAGACGGCCCTGAACTGCGCGCTCGACCTCGATCGCGAGGGGGTCCTCGAGCGTTACGGCGTGCGCATGATCGGCGCCTCCAAGGCGGCCATCGACAAGGCCGAGGATCGCGAGCTCTTCAAGAAGGCGATGGAGTCCATCGGTCTCGGCGTTGCCAAGGGGGCCATCGCCCACAGCCTCGAGGAGGCCCTGCAGGTGCATGCCCTGGTGGGCTTCCCGGCGATCATTCGGCCATCGTTCACGCTCGGCGGCAGTGGCGGTGGCATCGCCTACAACCGCGAGGAGTTCGTGCAGCTCTGCGAGCGCGGCCTCGACGCGTCGCCGACGCGCGAGCTGCTTATCGAGGAATCCATCATCGGCTGGAAGGAGTTCGAGATGGAGGTTGTGCGTGACCGCCTGGACAACTGCATCATCGTCTGCGCGATCGAGAACCTCGACCCCATGGGCGTGCATACCGGCGACTCCATCACGGTGGCCCCGGCGCAGACCCTTACGGACAAAGAATACCAGCGGATGCGCGATGCCAGTATCGCGGTATTGCGCGAGATCGGTGTGGAGACCGGCGGATCAAACGTCCAATTCGCGATCAATCCCAAGACTGGCCAGATGATCGTCATCGAGATGAACCCGCGCGTCTCGCGGTCATCGGCGCTCGCATCGAAGGCCACGGGCTTTCCCATCGCCAAGATCGCCACCAAGCTCGCCATCGGCTATACGCTAGACGAGCTGCGCAACGACATCACGGGCAAGGCCACGCCGGCGTCATTCGAGCCCAGCATCGACTATGTGGTGACGAAGATCCCGCGCTTTACCTTTGAGAAGTTTCCCAAGGCCGATCCGACCCTGACCACCCAGATGAAGTCGGTGGGCGAGGCCATGGCGATCGGGCGCACTTTTCAGGAGTCGTTGCAGAAGGCCATGCGCAGCCTCGAGATCGGCAGCTATGGGTTCGAGCCGCGCATCGACCGCACGGGTGACCAGAAAGCCATGCGGGATCGTCTCGTGCAAGAGTTGAAGGTCCCCGGAGCGGAGCGCCTTTGGTATGTGGCCGACGCCCTGCGCATCGGCTTTACGATCGAAGAGGTGCACGATTTGACCCGCATCGATCCGTGGTTCGTGGCCCAGATCGCCGAAATCATCGCGGCCGAGGGCGAGATCGAGGCGCGCGGGGCGTCCGGCGCCCTGATCAAGGCCGACGGACCGCGCATGCGCGACTGGAAGCGCCGCGGATTTTCCGATCGCAGGATTGCCACGCTCCTTGGGCGGGATGAGGATACCGTGCGTGCGTTTCGGCATGCGCACGGCATCCGACCGGTCTATAAGAGGGTCGACTCATGCGCCGCCGAGTTCGCATCGGCCACCGCCTATATGTATTCGACCTACGAGGCGGAGTGCGAGGCGGAGCCGGAGAACCGGGCCAAGGTCATCGTGCTCGGCAGCGGCCCGAACCGTATCGGTCAGGGTATCGAATTCGATTATTGTTGTGTCCATGCCTCGGTGGCGCTGCGCGAGAGCGGCTACCAGACGATCATGGTCAACTGCAATCCGGAGACGGTGTCCACGGATTATGATGTCTCGGACAGGCTTTATTTCGAGCCGCTGACGCTAGAAGACGTGCTTGAAATCACCGGGCTTGAGCGGCCCGCCGGGGTGATCGTGCAGTATGGCGGTCAGACACCCCTGAAGCTCGCCGAAGGGCTCGCCGCGAACGGCGCGCCGATCGTGGGCACGAGCCCGACGTCCATCGATCTGGCCGAGGATCGCGAGCGCTTCCAGAAGCTCATTGTCGACCTCGGGCTGCTCCAACCGCCCAACCGCATTGCGCATAATGCCGTCGATGCCGTGGCATTGGCCGAGGAGACCGGATACCCGCTGGTCGTGCGGCCGTCCTACGTGCTCGGCGGTCGCGCCATGGAGATCTGCCATAACCGGGAGGATCTTGAAATCTACATGCGCATTGCGGTGCGCGTGTCCGACGACAGCCCCATCCTTCTCGACCGGTTTTTGAGCGACGCCATCGAAGTCGATGTGGACGCCGTCTCCGACGGACAGCGCGTGATCATCGGCGGCATCATGGAACATATCGAGGAGGCTGGTGTCCATTCCGGCGATTCGGCGTGTTCGCTGCCGCCCTTCGGACTCTCGCGGGCCCTGCAAGACGAGCTGCGCCGGCAGACTGTCGCATTGGCGCAAGCCCTCGATGTGGTCGGCCTCATGAACGTGCAGTTTGCGATCAAGGATCAGGCGGTCTACGTCCTTGAGGTGAATCCGCGGGCGTCGCGTACCATACCGTACGTCTCGAAGGCCACGGCGCGGCCGCTTGCGAAGATCGCGGCGCGCGTGATGATGGGGCATTCGCTCGAGAGCCAGGGGATCGTCTCGGAGGTGGTGCCGAGCTACTACTCGGTGAAAGAGGCGGTGTTCCCGTTCATCAAATTCCCGGGGGTCGATACCGTCCTTGGCCCGGAGATGAAGTCGACGGGCGAGGTGATGGGCATGGGCCGGAGTTTCGGCGAGGCATTCGCCAAATCCCAGATCGCGGCGGGTGCCGCCATTCCGGGCGGGGGCCGGTTGTTCATAAGCGTGCGTGACCGGCACCGCGCGGCGGCAGTGCCGATCGCCCGCTACTTTGCCGATCACGGCTTCGACCTTTTGGCGACGCGCGGCACCGCGGCCGTGCTTGAGGCATCCGGCCTCACGGTGCGCGCGGTTAATAAGGTGTCGGAAGGTCGGCCGCATGTCGTGGACATGATCAAAAATGACGAGATCGATATCATCGTCAATACCGTAGCTGACAAGCAGAGCATGGCCGATTCTTACCTGATCCGCCGTGAGGCCTTGCAGCACAAGGTAACGAACTATACGACGCTCGCGGCGGCGCGGGCGGCGTGCGAGGCGCACGGACACATGCAGGAGTTCGAGGTGCGATGTTTGCAGGACTTGCATAAGGAGATTGCGCATGATTAAAGTTCCTCTCACGGTAAGCGGCGCCGAGAAGCTAAAGCAGGAGCTGCACCGTCTGAAAACCGTCGAGCGGCCGCGCATCATACAGGCGATCGCGGAGGCGCGCGCGCATGGCGATTTGTCGGAAAACGCCGAATACCACGCGGCCAAGGAACAGCAAAGTTTTATTGAGGGGCGGATAAGCGATGTCGAGACCAAACTTGGCCACGCCCAGATCATAGATCCGCTGACCGTAAACGCCCAAGGCCGGGTCGTGTTTGGCGCGACCGTGAATCTTTTCGAGGAAGAGGGGCAGCGCGAGGTCACCTACCAGATCGTGGGCGACGACGAGGCGGATATTCAGGACGGGAAGATATCGATCAGCTCGCCGATCGCGCGCGCTTTGATCGGCAAGGAGAGCGGCGATATCGTGGAGGTAAACGTCCCGGATGGCACTCGCCAGTATGAGATCCTCGACATCCGCTACGTCTGATCCGCCTAGGGTGTCATCATCCGGGCTTGCACGGGTCGCGGCGGTCTTGTGGATGGGTAGCCTGTGGACCATCGCGGGCGTCGTGCCCTTGCTGTTCTGGCGGCTACCACAGGCGGTAGCGGGTGGGCTCGCGGGCGATCTGTTCGTCGCCGGGCAGGGTTTAGGTCTCGTATTGGGCGGGATCGTCGCCGGTGCCGTGCCGGCGGGCCGTTGGCGGCGCCTGGCGCGCATCGCCTGGGGGCTTGACGGGGTGTTTGCGCTGCTCATTTTGCCGATCATGGCCATGCTGCGCGATACCCCGCATTTTGGGCCCGGAAGCCCCTCCTGGGGGCCGTTCATGGCCTTGCACCTCGTGTCCACGACCGTCTACCTCGCAGAGGGCGTCTTGGGACTTGTAGTCGTGGCCCGCGCCCTGTGAAGGCCTGACACCGTCCCATGGCCCGCAACCGCTGGATGGACGAGCACTTCGCCGACCCCTATGTGAAACGCGCGCAGGCCGAGGGCTACCGCTCACGGGCCGCCTACAAGCTCATGGAGATCGATGCCCGTGACCGCCTCATCCGCCCGGGGTCCGTGATCGCCGATCTCGGCTGCGCCCCCGGGGGGTTTGCGCAATACGCGGCGCGCCGCCTTGGGCCCGCCGGGCGGATCGTGGCGGTCGATGTCCTGCCCATGGAGCCCTTGCCTGGGGTGGTGTTCATTCAGGGGGATTTTACCGAGCCCGACTGCTATGAGACCGTGCGCCGCGCCCTCGGGGACCGAGTGGACCTTGTAATTTCCGACATGGCCCCCAATATGAGTGGTGTGGGCGCGTCTGACCAGGCGCGCGCCATGGGCTTGGCCGAGATTGCACTCGATTTCGCCGTCTCGTGCTTGACCCAGGAAGGGAGTTGTCTTATTAAGGTTTTTCAGGGTGCCGGATTCCCGGAGCTTTTGGCCGACATGCGGCGCCGTTTTCAACGGGTGGCCACGCGCAAACCGCCGGCGTCGCGCCCCCGAAGCCCCGAGGTTTACCTCCTCGGTACCGCGTTACGGCCTGTTGTGTCGGGACCGGAGTCGTAGGAGAATGGCGGCAGGCGCGTCTTTTGGGGCGCACGAGGTCACACCTTGAATAATCTAGCAAAAAATCTGCTCCTATGGCTCATCATCGCCATAGTGCTGATGTCGGTCTTCAACAGCTTCGGCAACCATCATCCGGCCGTCCGCTCCATTGCCTTCTCGCGATTCATCAATCACGTCAAGCAGGGGCAGGTGGGTGGCGTGGTCATCAAGGGCCACGAGATCACCGGGATCACGAAGACCGGCCAGCGCTTCCAGACCTACGCGCCGACCGATTCGGGCTTGGTGAGTCAGCTCCTTAATAATGGTGTGAACGTCAACGCCAAGCCGCCTGCGCAGCAGTCCCTGTTGTTGCAGATCTTCATCAACTGGTTCCCGTTGCTGCTGTTTGTCGGCGTGTGGATATTCTTCATGCGCCAGATGCAGGGGGGCGGGGGCGGCCGCAGCGCCATGAGCTTTGGCAAGAGCAAGGCGCGCATGTTGACGGAGGACACCAATAAGGTGACCTTCGAGGATGTGGCTGGTGTCGAAGAGGCCAAGGAAGAGGTCAAGGAGCTCGTCGAGTTCCTGCGTGATCCGACCAAGTTCCAGAAGCTCGGTGGACGCATCCCGCGCGGCGTGCTCATGACCGGAAGCCCGGGTACCGGCAAGACCTTGCTGGCGAAGGCCATCGCCGGTGAGGCCAAGGTGCCGTTCTTCTCGATCTCCGGCTCCGACTTTGTGGAGATGTTCGTGGGCGTGGGCGCCTCGCGCGTGCGCGACATGTTCGATCAGGCCAAGAAGCATGCCCCGTGCATCATTTTCATAGACGAAATCGATGCCGTCGGTCGCCAGCGCGGCGCGGGTCTTGGTGGCGGTCATGACGAGCGCGAGCAGACCCTGAACCAATTGCTGGTCGAGATGGACGGTTTCGAGGGCAGCGAGGGCGTGATCGTGATCGCCGCCACCAACCGGCCGGACGTCCTCGACCCTGCGCTCCTGCGCCCCGGGCGCTTTGACCGTCAGGTGTTCGTGCCGTTGCCGGATATCCGCGGGCGCGAACAGATCATCCGCATCCATATGCGCAAGGTGCCGGTCTCGGATGACGTGGTCCCGAGCATCCTCGCGCGTGGTACCCCCGGTTTCTCCGGCGCGGATCTCGCCAATCTCGTGAACGAGGCGGCGCTGTTTGCGGCGCGCGCGAACAAGCGTCTCGTGGAGATGCAGGACTTCGAACTCGCCAAGGACAAGATCGTCATGGGCGCCGAGCGCCGGTCTATCGTGATGCCCGAAAAAGAGCGCGTCAACACCGCGTATCACGAGTCGGGCCACACCGTGGTCGCGCGTCTTTTGCCCAACACCGATCCCGTGCACAAGGTGACCATCATTCCTCGTGGAAGGGCGCTCGGGGTGACGATGCAGTTGCCCACCGAGGACCGCTACAGCCATGACCGCGAGTACCTCTTGTCGACCATCGCCGTGCTCATGGCCGGGCGCATCGCCGAGGAGGTGTTCATGCATCAGATGACCACCGGGGCCGCCAACGATTTCGAACGGGCCACGGAGCTTGCGCGCAACATGGTGAGTCGCTGGGGGATGAGCGACCGGCTCGGCACGCGTGTCTATGGCGAGAATCAGAGCGAGGTCTTTCTTGGACGCGATGTCACCACTCATAAGAACCTGAGTGATGCCACGGCGCAGCTCGTGGATGCCGAGATACGGCGTATCGTCGACGAACAGTATGGCCGTGCGCGGCGCATCATCGAGACCAACAAGGACAAGGTGGAGGTGATGGCGGGCATGTTGCTCGAGTGGGAGACCCTCGAAACGGATCAGATTAACGACATCATGGAAGGCCGTAAGCCGCGTCCGCCCTACGGCTTCAACGATAGCAACACCACCACCCCGGGGGGCGACAGCAGCGAGCCCAAGGCCGCCGACCGGGCGCGCGTGAAGCCGCGCATGGATACGCCGGCCGGGGAATCGCGGTAGAGCAGTGGCGGCGCGCGAGCCTAAGGCCGCCGCCTCGTGGCTGCGCACCGATGGCCGGGTGGCCATCATGGCTATCCTAAACGTAACCCCCGATTCCTTTTCGGACGGGGGTCTTTTTTTGTCTCCAGACAAGGCGTTGCGCCACGCCGAGGCGCTGGTCGAGGCGGGTGCCGACATCATTGATGTCGGCGGGGAGTCGACGCGTCCCGGGGCGCGGCCGGTAAGCGCCGATGAGGAATGTGCGCGCGTGGTCCCGGTGGTGGCGGCCCTGCATGCGCGCGTGCCCGTGCCGTTATCGGTCGATACCTCGGAACCCCGCGTCATGAGCGAGGCGGTCGCGGCCGGGGCCTCCTTCATCAATGACGTGCGAGCCCTGACGAGACCCGGGGCGCTGGCGATGGCGGCGGCCCTCGAGGTGCCGGTTTGTCTGATGCACGAGCCGGCGGGGTCGTCCATGATAGGGACGCGCATCGCCGGGCGGGATGTGGTGACCGAAGTCCTCTCCTATCTCGAGGCGCGTCTGCGGGCCGCGCAAGGCGCGGGAATCCCGCGCGCGCGCATCCTGATCGACCCGGGTTTCGGTTTTGGCAAGGACTTGGCCGAGAACCAGGCGCTGCTGCGGGCGTTACCGAGGATCGCGGCGCTCGCGCCCGTGCTTGCGGGCTTGTCGCGCAAGCGCATGACCGGCGAGCCCTGGGATCTGCCGGTGGATGGGCGTTTGCATACGAGCATTGCGCTCGCGCTCGCGGCTATAAAGGGCGGCGCCCGGGTGGTGCGCGTCCATGATGTACGCGCGACCCGGGAAGCGGTACGCGCCTGGGAATGGGTATTCGAACCTAAGGAGTAGGTAGCGTGAAACGTCATTTCTTTGGTACGGACGGGATCCGTGGCCGGGTCGGCGAGGAGCCGGTGACGCCAGAGACCGTGCTTAAGCTGGGGTGGGCCGCCGGGCGCGTGCTGTTGGCCGAGGGTGATGGTGGCGGGAGCGTGCTGATTGGTAAGGATACGCGCATCTCGGGCTATCTCCTCGAGTCGGCACTCGAGGCCGGCTTGTCCGCGGCAGGCGCGGACATCCGCCTGATTGGACCCATGCCGACCCCGGGCATTGCCTATCTCACGCGCACGGCGCGCGCCCAGGCCGGCATCGTCATCAGCGCCTCGCACAATCCCTACGAGGACAACGGCATCAAGTTCTTCTCGTCGTCGGGCACGAAATTGGCAGACGAGGTCGAATGCGCCATCGAGGCCATGATGCGCAGGCCCATGCGCACCGTGCCCTCGGCCGAGCTTGGCAAGGTACGGCGTTTCGCCGATGCCGCTGGCCGGTATATCGAATTCTGCAAGAGTACCTTTCCCTGTCGGTTGGGGCTTGGCGGCCTCAAGGTCGTGGTGGATTGCGCGCATGGTGCCGCCTACCAGATCGCGCCCCATGTATTCGAGGAGCTCGGCGCGCATGTGGTCGCGATCGGCAATGCCCCGGATGGCTTCAATATCAACCGCGAGTGCGGCTCGACCTGTCCGGAGACCCTACGTCAGGCGGTATTGAGCGAGAAGGCCGATCTCGGCATCGCCCTGGATGGTGATGGTGACCGCGTGATCATGGTTGATCACGCCGGCCACATCATCGATGGCGACCGCATCCTGTATATGATCGCCGCCCACCGCCAGCACATGGGTGTGCCCGTGCCGGGCGTGGCCGGTACGCTCATGAGCAATGTCGGCCTGGAGCAGGCCCTAAGACGCCTCGGCATCCCATTCGGGCGCGCCGCCGTGGGCGACCGTTATGTCATGGCGCTGCTCTCCGAGCGCGGCTGGGATTTGGGGGGCGAGGCCTCCGGACATGTGATCTGTCTCGACAAGGCGACCACCGGCGATGGTGTCATCGCCGCGCTCCAGGTGCTGGCGGCGATGCGCGAGTCCGAGCACAGCCTGGCCGAGTTGAGCGAAGGCATGCACGTCTACCCGCAGACGATCGTGAATGTGAGCTTGAATCGCGGCGTGTCGGCGCGCGATGTCGTGCATGCCCCGGCGGTGCTTGCCCTCCTGAAGGATGTGGAGCGACTCCTGGGTCATGAGGGGCGCGTGGTCTTGCGGCCCTCGGGGACCGAACCTGTCGTGCGCGTCATGGTCGAGGCCGCCGAGGCGCGTACGGTGACGGAGTTGACCGCACAGCTGGCATCGGCCGTGGCCAAGGCGGCCGCCGCCGCCGACGTCGTCTGACCGCGATCACGGAGGGGGATTTTCGCTGGTACGGGAAATTGCTTTCCCGCCGGCTTGCCGGTAACATCGGCGCGCATTTTGTAGAGAATACTGAGAGGGGGAGGCATGCGGCGGCCACTAGTCATGGGAAATTGGAAGATGAATGGCCGCCGCCACGTGGCGCAGTCTCTGCTGTCGGCGGTGGCGGCTGAGGCCACGACCTTCTCCGGCGTCGATGTCGTGGTGTGTCCGCCGCATTGCTATCTCGGGCTTGCCGCCGAACAGCTCGGAGATTGCGCGGGCATCGTCTGCGGGGCGCAGGATGTGAGCGCATACGGAGACGGGGCCTATACCGGCGAGGTCTCGGCGGACATGGCGCGCGACATGGGGTGCGAATTTGCTATCATAGGGCACTCCGAGCGGCGCACGCTCTTTGGGGAGACCGATGGTGTGGTCGCGCAAAAGTTCGCGCGCGCACTGGCCGCCGACATGACTCCCGTGCTGTGCGTGGGAGAGACCGCCGAAGAGCGCGATGCCGAGCGCACCCGCGAGGTCGTGCTACGGCAAATTGGCGCGGTGTTTGCCGTCTGCGGCGCGAACGCTTTTGACCGCGCGGTCGTGGCCTATGAGCCGGTGTGGGCGATCGGCAGCGGGCGTGCCGCAAGCCCCGATGAGGCGCAGGCGGTGCATCGCGACATCCGTGACGCCGTGGCGCAACAGAATCCCGAGGCAGCCGCCAGTCTCCGTATATTGTACGGTGGCAGCGTCAAGGCGCAGAATGCCAGAGAGCTGTTTGCGCGGGCCGACATCGATGGCGGCTTGATCGGGGGGGCATCCCTCGTCGCGGGCGATTTTGTGGGTATTTGCCGAGCGGCGTGTTCCGCATCGGCGTGAGATTTTAAGGACGTCATGGCGACGGTTTTAATGGTCATACAGGTTTTGGTGGCGCTCGCGCTCATCGCTGTCGTGCTCATACAGCACGGCAAGGGGGCGGATATGGGCGCCTCCTTTGGCGGCGGGTCTTCGCAGACCCTGTTTGGCGCGCGCGGCTCAGCCACATTTCTGAGCCGCGTGACGGCCGTGCTCGCCACGCTGTTTTTCGCTACCAGTCTGGGGCTTGCCTACCTCTCGGCGCGCCCGCACTCGGTCCCGAGTGTGATAAGACTCGTGCAGCACAAGGCGCCGGCAGTCCCGGCGCCGCAGTCGGCTCCGCCGTCTTCCGTGCCGGGCATACCGGTTCACAAGGCCCCTTAGAGTAGGGTCGGGAGAGGCGCGAGACAGCGTTACATTAGCCGAAGTGGTGGAATTGGTAGACACGCCGTCTTGAGGGGGCGGTGGCGCAAGCTGTGCGGGTTCGAGTCCCGCCTTCGGCACCAATTTATAAGTCCTCCGGCCGACCCCTTCAGGGTGGGCTAACTGCTTGAAATAGAATAAAACCATCGCATGAGGCCGCGGCTTGACTTGGGTGCGCCGGGGTGCCTAGACTAGCCGACTCGCCTGCGATCAGCTGGTTTGAGGCCCCATTTTGAGGAGAGCGGATGTTAAACGATTATCTGCCCATTCTGATATTCATAGGTGTCGGCCTTTTGGTCGGCGTCTTGCCAATGGTCCTAGGCCGCCTCGTCGCCCCGCATCACCCCGATTCCGCAAAGCTGTCGCCGTATGAGTGTGGCTTTGAGGCCTTCGAGGATACGCGCATGAAGTTCGATGTGCGCTACTATCTCGTCGCGATCCTATTCATCGTTTTTGATCTTGAGATTGCCTTTTTGTTCCCCTGGGCTGTGGCCCTGAAACAGATCGGACGCCCGGGCTTCCTGGCAATGGTCCTCTTTCTGGGAATTTTGATCGTGGGATTTGTCTACGAGTGGATGAAAGGGGCGCTTGAGTGGGAGTAGAAGGCGGTCTCGACAAGGGCTGGGTTGTCACCTCCGCCGACAAGCTCATTAATTGGACACGGACCGGTTCCCTTTGGCCCATGACCTTTGGGCTTGCGTGCTGCGCCGTGGAGATGATGCACGCGGGCGCCGCTCGTTACGATCTCGATCGTTTCGGGGTGGTGTTTCGGCCGAGCCCGCGCCAATCGGATGTCATGATCGTGGCCGGCACGCTCGTCAACAAGATGGCTCCGGCCCTGCGCAAGGTCTATGACCAGATGGCTGAGCCGCGCTGGGTCATTTCCATGGGGTCGTGTGCGAATGGAGGCGGTTATTATCACTATTCGTATTCCGTGGTGCGTGGCTGCGACCGGATCGTACCGGTGGATGTCTATGTCCCCGGATGCCCGCCGACGGCCGAGGCGCTCCTCTACGGCATCATTCAACTTCAAAACAAGATTCGGCGCACGAACACGATCGCGCGCTGAATCGGATGCAATCGTTTAATCCATGACCACACAAGCGCATGAGGTCCTCCGCGACTACGCCCAAAAAACTCTGGGTGATGCCCTCGTCGCCGCCAAGATCGAGCACGGGGAACTCACCCTCGAGCTAGCGCGCGAAAAGTGGCGATTCTGCGCTGGCATCCTGCGCGACGATCCAGGCTTTGGCTTCGAACAGCTTATCGATCTTTGCGGCGTGGATTATCTGACTTATGGGGAACGCGAACGCCGCGCGCCGCGATTTGCGGTGGTGGCGCATCTTCTGTCGCTGCGCTACAACCGGCGCGTGCGCCTACGCACCTTTCTCGACGACGAGGGCCCGGTCGTGGCGTCTTTGACCGAGGTGTGGAATTCCGCCGATTGGTACGAACGCGAGGCCTTCGACCTGTTCGGTTTCATCTTCGAGGGCCACAAGGATCTGCGGCGTCTTTTGACCGACTATGGTTTTGTCGGTCACCCGTTCCGCAAGGATTTCCCGATCTCGGGGCGGGTCGAGATGCGTTACGATCCGGATAAGCGGCGCGTCGTGTACGAGCCTGTCAGTATCGAGCCGCGTGTGCTGGTGCCGCGCGTAATCCGCGAGGAGGGCTACGGTGGCCGAGATTCGTAATTACACCATGAACTTCGGGCCCCAGCACCCCGCCGCCCACGGCGTGTTGCGTCTGGTCCTGGAGCTCGATGGCGAAGTCATAGAGCGCGCCGACCCGCATATCGGGCTTTTGCACCGTGCCACCGAGAAGCTCGCTGAAACCAAGCCCTATAACCAGTCGATACCTTATATGGACCGGCTGGATTATGTGTCGATGATGGTCAATGAGCACGCCTACGTCATGGCCTTGGAGAAGCTGCTGGAGGTCGACGTCCCGATCCGCGCGCAGTACATCCGCGTGATGTTCGATGAGATCACACGCATCTTGAATCATTTGCTGTGGCTTGGGGCGCACGCCCTCGACATCGGCGCCATGACGGTCTTTCTGTATGCCTTCCGCGAGCGCGAGGACCTGATGGACGTGTACGAGGCGGTATCGGGCGCGCGCATGCATGCGAGCTACTACCGCGTGGGCGGGGTGTACCGCGATCTGCCAGACAGCATGCCGCGCTACAGCGAGTCGCGCTGGCATGATGCCGGGGACGTGGCGCGCATGAATGCCAATCGCGGCGGGAGTCTGCTCGATTTCCTGGGCGATTTCTGTGCGCGGTTCCCGGGTTACATCGACGACTACGAGACGTTGCTCACCGATAATCGCATCTGGAAGCAGCGCACCGTCGGCATCGGCGTGGTAAGTCCTGAGCGCGCCTTGCAGCTGGGGTTCACGGGACCGATGCTAAGGGGCTCGGGCGTGGAGTGGGATCTGCGCAAGAAGCAGCCCTACGAGGTGTACGACAAGCTGGATTTCGATATACCGGTGGGGGTCCACGGGGACTGCTACGACCGCTATCTCGTGCGCGTCGAGGAGATGCGCCAGTCCAACCGCATCGTGGCGCAATGCATCGGTTGGTTGCGCGCGAATCCGGGGCCGGTGATCGCTACGGATCACAAGATCGTGCCGCCCTCGCGCGCGGAGATGAAGGCCGACATGGAGGCCTTGATTCACCACTTCAAGCTCTTTACCGAGGGGTATTCGGTCCCCGAAGGCGAGGCCTATGCGGCGGTCGAGCACCCCAAGGGGGAGTTCGGCATCTATCTCATGTCCGACGGCGCCAACAAGCCTTTCCGCTTGAAGATCCGCGCCCCCGGATTTGCCCACTTGGCGGCGCTCGACGAGATGACCCGCGGACACATGATCGCGGACGTGGTGGCCATCATCGGCACCCAGGACATCGTTTTCGGCGAGATCGACAGGTGAGTTTATGCTGACGAAAGAGTCGCTCGAGATGATCGACCAGGAGATCGCCAAGTACCCGCCGGAACACAAACAGTCGGCGGTGATGGCGGCGCTGCATATCGCCCAGGATGAGCACGGGTGGCTCAGCGTCTCGCTCATGGATTTCATCGCCGGGCGTCTCGGGATGCGGCCCATCCAGGTCTACGAAGTGGCGACTTTCTACTCGATGTATGACCTGCAGCCGGTCGGGCGCCATAAGATATCGGTGTGCACCAATATTTCATGCCTGTTGCGCGGCAGCGACGACATCGTCGCGCACTTGAAGAAACGGCTGGGCATTGGGTTCGGGGAAACGACGCCCGATGGCCGCTTTACCCTGAAAGAGGTGGAGTGTCTTGCGGCCTGCGGGGGCGCGCCCATGTTTCAGGTCGACAAGACCTACTACGAGAACCTGACGCCCGAGCGGGTTGACGAAATCCTGACGGGCCTGGAGTGATCATGGCAAACGAGGTCTGTTTCCGGAATCGGCATCGCGATCGTTCATGGGCGCTCGACGTTTATGAGGCTGATGGTGGCTACCAGGCGTGGCGGCGCATATTGAGCGAGAAGACCCCGCCCGACGAGATCATTACCGAGATCAAGAAATCGGTCCTGCGCGGCCGCGGCGGCGCGGGATTCCCGACGGGTCTCAAGTGGAGTTTCATGCCGAGGAACGCGCCGGGCCAGAAATACATCGTCTGCAACTCCGACGAGGGGGAGCCCGGGACCTTCAAGGATCGCGACATCCTGCGCTATAACCCGCACGCCCTGATTGAGGGCATGGCGATCGCCGGCTACACCATAGGGGCAACAGTCGGCTACAACTATATTCGCGGGGAATTCCACGAGCCCATCGCGCGTTTCGAGGAGGCGCTCGCAGAGGCCCGCAAGGCGGGTTATCTCGGGAAAGACATCCTCGGCTCCGGAATCGATTTCGAGCTGCATACCCACAGGGGTGGCGGCGCCTATATCTGCGGGGAGGAGACCGCGCTCCTGGAGTCGCTCGAGGGCAAGAAGGGCCAGCCGCGGTTCAAGCCGCCGTTTCCGGCGAGCTACGGCCTGTATGGGCGGCCGACGACCATCAACAATACTGAGACCCTGGCGTCGATCCCCTCCATCATGCGCCATGGTGGCCTGTGGTTCCTTGGGATCGGCAAGCCCAACAATGGGGGGTCGAAGATCTTCTCGGTGTCGGGGCACGTCAATCGGCCCGGCAACTACGAGGTGCCGCTCGGCACGCCGTTTGCGGAATTGCTCGAGATGGCGGGTGGCATTTGGCGTGGCCGCAAGTTGAAGGCGGTGATCCCCGGCGGCTCGTCGGTGCCGGTGGTGCGCGGCGAGATCATGATGGATGTGACCATGGATTACGACTCGCTATCCAAGGCCGGCAGCATGCTCGGCGCGGGCTCCGTGATCGTCATGGATGATGCCACATGCATGGTGCGCGCGCTGGAGCGCATCTCGCATTTCTATTACGAGGAGTCGTGCGGGCAGTGTACCCCGTGCCGCGAAGGGACCGGGTGGCTTGCGCGCGTGCTGCATCGCATAGAGCACGGCCAGGGGCGCATGGAAGACCTCGACCTGTTGACGGACATGGCAAAGAAGATCGAGGGCCGGACGATCTGCGCCCTGGGTGACGCGGCCGCGCTGCCGGTCATAAGCTTCATCAAGAACTTCCGCGAGGAGTTCGAGCACCACATCCTTCACCATAGCTGTCCCATAGCGGCCGCGGCTTGAGGTCTGGGAGATGACGATGCTCCATATCGAAATCGATGGCAAACAACTCGCCGTGGAAGAGGGCGCCATGGTCATCGAGGCGGCCGAGGCGGCGGGCATCTACATACCCCGATTCTGTTATCACAAGAAGCTGTCGGTAGCCGCCAATTGCCGCATGTGCCTAGTCGATGTCGAGCGCGTGGCAAAGCCCGTGCCGGCGTGCGCCACGCCCGTGACCGAGGGCATGAAGGTATCGACGCGCTCGGAGAAGACGCGCACCGCCCAAAAGGGGGTGATGGAGTTCCTGCTCATAAACCATCCCCTGGACTGCCCGATCTGTGATCAGGGCGGCGAGTGCGACCTGCAGGATCTGGCCGTGGGTTATGGGCGGGATGTGTCGCGCTTCACCGAGGCCAAGCGCATCGTGAAAGATCAGGATATAGGCCCGTTCATCGCCACCGAGATGACGCGCTGTATCCACTGCACGCGCTGCGTGCGCTTTGGCCAGGAGATCGGCGGCATCATGGAGCTTGGCGCGACCGGTCGCGGCGAGCATATGCGCATCGGCACCTATGTGGAGGCGAGCGTCGATTCGGAGCTGTCCGGGAACATGATCGATTTATGCCCGGTGGGGGCCCTGACCTCGAAGCCGTTCCGCTACTCCGCGCGCCCCTGGGAGCTCGCCGCCAAGCGCTCCGTGAGCCCTCACGATTGTGTCGGCACGAATCTGCTCGTGGAGACCCGCCGCAACAAGGTGATGCGGGTCCTGCCACAAGAAAACGAGGCGGTGAACGAGACCTGGATCTCGGACCGTGACCGTTTCAGCTACACCGCCCTGGATGGAGGCACCCGCCTTTCGACACCGCTTCTGCGTGTCGATGGGCAATGGCGCGAGGTCGACTGGGATGTGGCCCTCGAGGCCGCGGCCAACGGCCTGCGCGAGGTCGTGGCGGCAAACGGCGCGGCGGCGCTCTCGGCGCTCGCCTCCCCCCAGGCCACCGTCGAGGAGGGCTATCTGCTTGCGCGCCTCATGCACGGGCTCGGCTCCAACAACATCGATCACAGGCTGCGGGAAAGCGATTTCCGCGATGATGCCGGCGCCCCCACCTATCCGGACCTCGGCATGGAGATTGCCGAGCTCGAGCGGGTCGACGCGGTGGTGTTGGTGGGCAGCAATATCCGCAAGGATCAGCCGCTGCTTGCCCACAGGTTACGCAAGGCGTTCTTGGATGGCGCCCGGATAGCCGCGATCAACCCGGTGGATTTTGCCTTTACCTTCGATCTGGCCGCCAAGACCATAGTCGCCCCAAGCGGCCTGCCGGAGGCCCTGGGGCGCTTGGTGGTGGCCTCCGCGACCTGTACCGGATCGGAGTTGCCGGCGGATGTGGCGGCGTGGACCGAGGGCCTTGAGGTGACCGACACCGAGCGCCGGACCGCCCAATGGCTGTGCGTGGCCGAGCGCCCGCTCATTCTGCTCGGTACGCTCGCCGCCTGTCATCCGGAGGCCGCGGTGCTGCGAGCGCTGGCGGCGGCCCTGGGCGATATTACGGGCGCACCGCTCGGCTTTCTGCCGCCTGGCAATTCCGCGGGCCTGTGGCTTGCGGGCGCGGTCCCGCAGCGCGCGGCGCTCGGTGTCCGGCGGCCGGTCCCTGGGCGCGCGGCATCGGCGATGTGGGATGGTAGCCAAAAAGGCTTCCTGCTGGTCGATGCCGAGCCCGTAACCGACGGTGCCGACGGCGGCCGCGCGCGCGCGGCCTTGCAGGCGGCGCGATTCGTCGTGGCGCTGTCGGCGTTTCGTTCCGAGGCCATGGAATACGCCCACGTCTTGCTACCCATGGCGCCGTTTACCGAGACCGATGGTTCGTTCGTGAACGCCGAGGGGCGCTGGCAGTCCTTCGAGGCGGTGGTGGCGCCGCGTGGCGAGGCCCGTCCGGGCTGGAAGATCCTGCGCGTGCTCGCCGAGAAGTGTGGGCTAACGGGTCTTGCCTTTGATTCGACCGCGGCGATACGCGCGGCGATCGGCGACTTGCCTCAGACGGTGGGGCGCTACGAGCCCGCGGTCCTTGAGGGCCGGCGTGCGCGCACGCGGGGTCTCGAGCGCATTGCCGAAGTCGGCCTGTACGATTCCGACAGCATCGTGCGTCAGTCCGAGGTCCTGCGCAAGACTGCCGACCGGGGGTCTCCGATCCTGGGCGTGAACGAGGCCGAGGCCATGCGCCTCAGTATTGCCGCCGGCGCCGGCGTGCGCGTGACGATGGGCGAGGCGCAGGCGGTGCTCGAGGTGGTGATCGACAACCGTATCCCGGACGGCGCCGCCTATATCCCGGCGGCCCTTGAATCGACGGCCGCATTGCCGTGGTCCGGGCCCATTACCGTGAGCCGGACATGATGGAAGGACTGGCGGCGCTGTGGGGGAGCATCCCCGCCTGGTCCCAGGTGTTGCTGTGGGATCTCGCGAAGATCGTGGCGATCGTGGTCCCGCTCATGCTGAGTGTCGCCTACCTGACCTTCGTGGAACGCAAGGTCATAGGCTATATGCAGGTCCGCATAGGCCCGAACCGCGTCGGTCCGCGTGGCTGGCTGCAGCCGATCGCAGACGGCCTGAAGCTCCTCTTGAAGGAGATCATCGTACCCGCGGGGGCCAACAAGGGTCTGTTTATCGTGGCGCCGGTGTTGGCGCTCATGCCGGCTCTGGTGGCGTGGGCGGTGGTGCCGTTCACCAGCACCTTGGTGCTGGCCAACGTCAATGCCGGGCTCTTGTTCGTGCTCGCGGTGACCTCCATGGGCGTCTATGGCGTGGTGGTCGCCGGTTGGGCCTCGAACTCCAAGTATGCCTTCCTGGGCAGCCTGCGCTCGGCCGCCCAGATCGTCGCCTACGAGATCGCCATGGGTTTTGCGCTCGTGGGCGTACTCATGGCCGCCGGCACCCTCAATCTGCGCAAGATCGCGCTCGCGCAGGCCGGCGGATTCTGGCACTGGCTGTTTTTGCCGCTCTTTCCGCTGTTTCTCGTTTATTTCATAGCCGGCGTGGCCGAGACCAATCGTGCCCCGTTCGACGTCGCCGAGGGCGAGTCGGAGATCGTCGCCGGGTTCCATGTCGAATATTCGGGGATGACGTTCGCGCTCTTTTTCCTGGCCGAATATGCGAATATGATCCTGGTATCGGCCTTGACCGCGGTCTTGTTCCTGGGCGGCTGGTTCCCGCCCTTCGACTTCGCGCCCTTTACCTGGATACCGCCGCTGGGCTGGTTCCTGCTCAAGGTCGCCGTAATCCTCTTTCTGTACCTGTGGTTGCGGGCGACCTTCCCGCGTTACCGCTATGACCAGATCATGCGTCTGGGATGGAAGGTGCTGATCCCGGTCACGCTCGTGTGGATCGGGGTCATGGGGTTTGTCATGTTCTTCACGCCGTGGGCTTTCGTGTTTTACCGCTAATGGAGGTCCCTATGAAGGCGATACGCAAATACCTGCACAGCTTTCTGCTGATCGAGCTCTTGCAAGGCCTCATGCTGACCGGCAAGCACTTCTTTGCGCCCAAGATCACGGTGCAGTACCCGGACGAACGCACCCCGCAGTCGCCACGGTTTCGGGGGCTCCATGCCTTGCGGCGCTATCCCAATGGCGAGGAGCGCTGCATTGCCTGCAAGTTGTGCGAGGCGGTGTGTCCGGCGCTCGCCATCACCATCGAGTCCGAACAGCGCGCCGACGGCACGCGTCGCACGACGCGCTATGACATCGATCTCACCAAGTGCATATTCTGCGGGTTCTGCGAGGAATCCTGCCCGGTGGACTCGATCGTGGAGACGCGGGTGTTCGATTATCACGGCGAGAAGCGCGGCGATCTCGTGTATACGAAGTCGATGCTGCTTGCCATCGGCGATGAGCACGAGAAACAAATCGCGGCCGATCGCGCCGCCGATGCGCGGTATCGTTAAGGGTCGGGGGCGATGACGTTCGAAAGCGCGGTCTTTTATTTTTTTTCGGTGGTACTGCTCGGGTCGGCGGCCATGGTCGTGACCATCAGGAACCCGGTCAAGTCGGCGCTGTTCCTGGTGTTGGCCTTCGTCAGCGCGGCGTGCATCTGGATGCTCCTCAAGGCGGAATTCCTCGCCATCGTTTTGGTGCTCGTGTACGTGGGCGCGGTGATGGTGCTGTTTTTGTTCGTGGTCATGATGATCGACGTGAATCTGGCGGTATTGCGCCAGGGGTTCGGAGAGTACTTGCCGATCGGCGGGCTCGTGGCGGTGCTCATGGTGATGGAGATCGCGCTTGCGGTAGGTCCCCGGCAGCTCGCTCCGACACGCATCGCGGCGGCCGCCGTCCACGCGCCGGCGGCGCACGTCAGCAACACCCGCGCGCTCGGCCTGCTTCTCTATACCACCTACGTCTATCCATTTGAGATCGCCGCCGCGATCCTTCTGGTGGCGATCATCGCCGCGATTGCGCTTACCATGCGCAGAAGGCCGGACACCAAATATCAAGATCCGGCGCGACAGGTCGAGGTGCAAGCGCGTGACCGCATGCGGCTCGTCAAGATGCCGGCGGAGCCCAAGACATGACGGCGAGTATACCTATAAACAGGGGGATAGATCCGTGGTTTCACTCTCGCAGTATCTGATCCTGGCGGCCGCGCTATTTGCCATAGGCGTGGTCGGTGTATTCCTCAATCGCAAGAACCTCGTTGTGCTGTTAATGGCGATCGAGCTCATCCTGCTAGCCGTGAATCTGAATTTCGTGGCCTTCTCGCACTTCCTTTGGGGGATGTCGGGGCAGGTCTTCGTATTCTTCGTCCTGACGGTGGCCGCCGCCGAATCGGCCATCGGTCTTGCCATACTCATTGTCCTGTTCCGTAATCGTCGCACGATCAACGTCGACGATTTAGACACGCTGAAGGGTTAGTCCGGTGACTTCCTCGCTTGCGCTGTATACGGCGATCCCGCTCACGTGCCTTGCCGTCTCCCTTGCCGCCGGATTGTTCGGGCGCGTGCTAGGGACCGTCTGGACGCACCGCATCGTGATCCTCGGGGTCGCGGTGGCGTTCGCCCTGTCGGCCTGCTTTGCGCTGCCGCAGGTGATGTCCGGCCATGATCTCAACGCCACGGTGTACTTGTGGGGGCGCGCAGCTAACTTGCCGCTCACGGTGGGATTCTTGATCGATCCGCTTACCGCCCTCATGATGGTCGTGGTGACGTTCGTGTCGCTCATGGTGCACATCTACACCATAGGGTACATGCGCGGGGACCCTGGCTATCAGCGCTTCTTCAGCTATATCTCGCTTTTTACGTTCGCCATGCTGATGCTCGTCATGGCCAACAACTTCCTGCAGCTTTTCTTTGGATGGGAGGCCGTGGGCCTCGTTTCGTACCTGTTGATCGGCTTTTGGTATACGCGCGAGTCGGCGATCGCCGCGAGCCTCAAGGCGTTTTTGGTCAACCGTCTCGGCGATTTCGGTTTCGTTCTTGGGATCGCGGCGATCTATACGGTGTTTCATAGCCTCGATTACGCCACGGTCTTCGCCCATGTGGATGCCGCGCGACATGCGCGTCTGGCCGTGACCGATGGCACGTCCTGGCACATGCTCACGGTGATCTGCATCCTCCTGTTCATAGGCGCCATGGGTAAGTCCGCGCAGATGCCGCTGCATGTGTGGCTGCCGGACTCCATGGAGGGCCCGACGCCCATATCGGCCTTGATCCATGCCGCGACCATGGTCACCGCCGGGGTCTTCATGGTGGCGCGCATGTCGCCGCTCTTCGAGCAGTCGCCGGTGGCGCGCAGCGTGGTGCTCGTGGTAGGGGCCACGACGGCGTTCTTCATGGCGTTGCTTGGCATGGTGCAGACCGACATCAAGCGCGTCATCGCCTATTCGACGCTGTCGCAGTTAGGCTACATGACCGCGGCGCTCGGCGCGTCGGCCTACGCCGCCGCCATCTTTCACCTCGTCACGCACGCGTTCTTCAAGGCTTTGCTGTTTTTGGCGGCAGGCTCGGTCATCATCGCCATGCACCATGAACAGGATCTGCGCAAGATGGGTGGCCTCAGGCGTTACATGCCGGTCACGTTCGCGGCCACCTGGGTGGGGGCGCTCGCGCTCGCGGGCATCCCGCCGTTCGCCGGCTTTTTCTCCAAGGACGCCATCATCGACGCGGTCGCGCACTCGACTTTGCCGGGCGCCGATTATGCCTTCGCGGCGGTGCTCGCGGGGGTCTTCGTGACCGCGTTTTATACCTTTCGCATGCTGTTTATGGCGTTCTATGGCGAACCGCGCATGGACGCCAATGTCCGCCACCATCTCAAGGAATCCCCCTGGGTGGTGACGCTGCCGCTCGTGCTGCTCGCCATACCCTCGGTAGTGGCCGGCATGCTGCTCATGCGCCCACTGCTCTTCGGGCACTTCTTCCAGGGCGCCCTTTACGTACGGCCATCCGACAATCCGCTGCCGCGCATGGCCCTGCACTATCATGGCGTCCTCGCCTTCATCGGCGCGGCCTTTATCTCGCCGCCGCTTTACTTGGCGCTCGGTGGCATCGCCACGGCGTGGTATCTCTATATTCGCAGGCCTGAACTGCCGGCGCTGATGGCGCGCCGCCTACACGTTTTCTATGCGGTGCTGCGCGCCGGCTACGGCTTCGATGCCGTCTATCTCAGCGGGTTTGCCGCCGGCGCGCGCGCGGCCGGGCGTTTTCTGTGGCGCGTCGGTGATGTGCAGCTCATAGACGGGGCCATCGTGAACGGCACCGCGCGGCTCGTGGGACGAATCGCGGCGTTGGGCCGGCGCCTGCAGTCCGGCTACATCTACCATTATGCCTTCGCCATCATACTTGGGCTTTTTGTGCTCATGACATTCTTCCTTCACCGCGGATAAGGGCTGCCACCATGGACGTCTATCGACATATAGCCCTCAGCATCGCGATCTGGCTGCCCATCGCCTTCGGGCTCGTCATATTGGTCGGTGGCCGGCGTTATCCTGGACTCGTCCGTCCGCTCGCGGCGATAGGCGCAGGCCTCACCTTCTTGGTGACCGTCCCGTTGTGGCAACTCTTTCACGCCGGCTCCTTCGCCATGCAGTTTCAGGAGCATATCCCCTGGATACCGGCGTTTCACATCAATTATGCCCTTGGCGTCGACGGCATCTCGCTGCCGCTTGTACTGCTCACAAGCGTGGTGGGCGTGATCGTGGTGATGGCCGCAGGTCCCGCGGTCAAGGAACGCGTGCCGGAGTACTTCGCCTCCTTCCTCATCATGGAAGGGCTCATGATCGGGGTCTTCAGCGCCCTCGATGCCATGTTGTTCTATGTCTTTTGGGAGGCGATGCTGATCCCGATGTTCCTGATCATCGGCATCTGGGGAGGGCCGAATCGGGTCTACGCCACCATCAAGTTCTTTCTCTATACCTTCCTCGGATCGGTATTGATGTTGGTGGCGTTGCTTTATCTCTATTTCCGCGCCGGAGAGACCTTCAATATCGTCTCGTTTTATCATCTGCCGCTCGCCGCGACCCCACAGATCTTGATATTTTTGGCGTTTTTGATCGCGTTCGCGGTCAAGATCCCGATGTGGCCGGTCCATACGTGGCTCCCGGACGCGCATGTCGAGGCGCCCACCGGCGGATCGGTGGTGCTCGCCGCGATCATGCTGAAGATGGGGGCCTACGGTTTCGTGCGCTTCAGTCTGCCGATCGTGCCGCTGGCGAGCCATGAGCTCGCGGGCCTCATGATCACGCTTTCGCTCATCGCCGTGGTCTATATCGGTCTTGTGGCGCTCGTGCAAGACGACATGAAGAAGCTGATCGCCTATTCGTCGATCGCGCACATGGGATTTGTGACCCTTGGGATCTTCCTGTTCAGCCGCATCGCCATGGATGGCGCGCTCGTGCAGATGATCTCGCATGGATTCGTATCGGCCGCGCTGTTCCTGTGTGTCGGGGTCATGTATGACCGCCTGCACTCCCGCGCCATCCACGATTACGGCGGCGTGGTCAATCGCATGCCGATATTTGCGGCGTTCATGATGCTCTTTGCCATGGCCAACTCCGGGTTGCCTGGGACCTCCGGTTTCGTCGGTGAGTTCCTGGTCATCCTTGGGGCCTTCAAGGCCGATTTCTGGTACGCGGTGCTCGCCGCCACGACCTTGATCTCGGGTGCTGCCTACACGCTATGGATGTATAAAAGGGTCATCTTCGGGCCGATCACCAAGCCCGCCGTGGCGAGCCTCACGGACGTGACCGGACGCGAGCTATCGTTTCTCGCGGTGCTCGGCGCGGCGGTGCTGGTCCTGGGGCTGTGGCCCGCGCCCTTGCTGCATGTGATGACGGCCTCCGTGCATCATCTTTTATGGCGCCCGGGCGTGCGGCTCGCTGGCGCGAACCCGTAGGGTGGTCTCATGATGCATATAAGACCGGTTTTGCCGGAAATCGTCGTTTTTTCCATGGCCTGCGTGATCCTGCTCGCGGACCTGTTCTGGAAGCGGCGATTCAAGGGTCTGATGTATGGGCTCACGCAGGCCACGCTCATCGCCGCGGCGATCATCGCCTATTCGTTGCGCAACGAGGCCCCGCGCGTGGTGCTGCATGGCATGGTGATCGGCGATCGGCTGAGCATCGTCCTGCAGATCGCGATCTTCATGCTGACCGCCATCGTGCTTGCCTACTCGCGGACCTATATCGCCGAGCGCGGGGTGTTTCGCAGTGAATATTTCGTGCTGGCGCTCACCGGCGTTGTCGGCATGTGCGTGATGGTAAGCGCCGCGCACTTTCTGTCCTTGTATCTGGGGCTCGAGCTTTTATCGCTCAGCCTCTATGCGCTGATCGCGCTGCAACGCGATTCGATTGCGGCCACCGAGGCTGCCATGAAGTATTTTGTGCTGGGCGCGCTATCCTCGGGGCTTTTGCTCTATGGCCTGTCCATGCTCTATGGCGCCACCGGCAGTCTCTCGATCAGCCGGGTGGCGACGGCGCTCGCCGCGCTCCCGCGCCATGACATGGTGGCCACGCTCGGTCTCGTATTCGTTCTGTCGGGGCTTGCCTTCAAGCTCGGCGCGGTCCCCTTCCATATGTGGGTCCCCGACGTGTACGAAGGGGCGCCGACGGCCGTGACCCTGTACGTGGGTGCGGCCCCGAAGGTCGCCGCATTCGCGCTGTTTCTGCGCCTGCTCGTAGAGGGTCTCCATGGCCTGTCCGGCGCCTGGCAGGAGATGCTGGTGCTGCTCGCGTTTTTGTCGATGGCGATCGGTAATGTCGTTGCCATCGCCCAGACCAATTTGAAGCGCATGCTCGCCTACTCGGCGATCGCGCACATGGGCTTTCTGTTGCTTGGGCTTTTGAGTGCTCGCACAAGCGGCTATGCCGATGCCCTGTTCTATGCCCTGGTCTATGCTTTCATGACCCTCGGGGCCTTCGGCGTCATCATCCTGCTTTCGCGCAAGGGTTTCGAGGCCGAACGCCTGGAGGATCTGCGCGGCCTCTATCAGAGGAGCCCATGGTATGCGTGGGTGATGTTGCTGATCATGTTCTCAATGGCGGGCGTGCCCCCGACCATAGGATTCTATGCCAAGTTCGCGGTCATCCAGGCGGCGGTTAGCGCCGGATTTTACGGACTGGCGGTGGCCGCCGTGCTGTTTTCGGTGATCGGGGCCTTCTATTACCTGCGCATCGTAAAGCTCATGTTTTTTGATGCCCCGGTGGACTCAAGCCCCTTGCGCCAGGGGCGCGATCTGCGCTGGATCCTGAGCGCCAATGGTATCGCCATGGTGCTGGCCGCGCCGTGGGCCGGGACCCTCATCGCCATCTGCCGGGCGGCGGTGCGCGGCCTCCCCTAAGGGGGGCGCTGTCTGCGACCGCGTGGGCACAAGCGCTTTCTGCCGTACGGACCAATGGCCCGGCGGCCCCCTTCCTGCCCGGCCGCGCCTGCGTTCAGTCGGCGCAGGCTTGGCGGTTCGCCGCCGTCACCGTTTCGTCATGCATCCTCCGTAGTATCGCGCCACGCGGCCCCCGATGGACCGCGCCATCCCCCAAAGGAGATTTCCAACCCATGAAATACCTGAAGAAGGTCATGGCCGTGTGCGCCGTGGCCGCGGTTCTTGCGCCCACTGCGGTCCTGGCAGAGACCCGCATCCAGTCCGACATTGCCTATCGCCGCGAACTCATGGTGGCGATGGACTGGAATCTCGTGCGTATCGCGCAGACGCTCCGCCATCAGCGTCCTTACGATCCGAGCCGCATCGCCGGAGAGGGTCAAGCGCTGGCGGCCCTCGCCCGCCTGCCGTGGGTGGCGTTTGTGCCAGGGTCCGATCGTGGGGCCACCAAGGCATCGGTGCGTATCTGGCAGCAGCCGCGCGCCTTTGCGGCGGCGGTCAGCCATTTCGAGGCGCTTACGCGCACGCTCGCGCAGGCCGCCGCCCATGCCCCGCTTGCGGCATCCGCGCGCCCGCTCGAACGCGTGGCCGACGCCTGCCGCTCCTGCCATCACCGCTTCATGCGCTAGGCGGTCCGCCCAGTCATATTTGGAGAATGAGCCAGGTCCCGAGGCCCGATAGCGCTAGCGCGAGCACGCTCACCCACGGGCGCGCGAAGGCGTGATTCGGGACCGGGCTCGCCATGGGCCTTGCCGCGCGCCCGGTGATCATGGGGCGTACGAGATCGTGGCCCGCTACCACGCGATGCAGGATTACCGCGCTTACGTGCGTCACGATGAGGGTTAGCAGGACATCGAAATTCCACTTGTGGATGGTCGTAAGCAGGTCGCCCATATGGCCCCCGACCAGTGGGTTCAAGGGGCCGGCGGTCAAGACGTCGTCGGTCGCAAAAAGCCCGGTTCCGACCTGAACCATCAATGACACCAGAAAGGCGATGACGGCCCATCCGCCCAACGGATTATGCCCGTGAATGTCGGGTGCCCCCCGGCGCCACGATTTGATGTATTCCCAGGTGCCGCGCGGCGAGCGCAGAAAATGCGCAAAGCGCGCGGTATGGCTTCCGACAAAGCCCCATGACAGGCGAAACAGGATCAACGTGAGGACCGCGTAGCCACCCCACATGTGGTAGCGCATCAAGCCATGCCCTAGGTGGGCCGAGGCCCACTCCCAAGCTACAAGGGCCGCCAGTGTCCAATGAAATGCACGCGTCGGAACATCCCAGATCCGCGGGCGCTCGCCGCTTTGCGCGCCTCGGTTGCCCGGTGTCTTGCCATTCATACCCGTTGATACCTCATGAAAAGGGGCGGACGCCCCATGTTATCCAATTAACGATCGACAATATCATGAATGCCGTAATGGTAGCCGATCTTCCGTCGCCTGACGAGGCCTAGCCGTCGGTTCGACATGGGGCGCGGGACCCGCAAGTTCTGTCAAAAAACTGTCATCGAAAAAGGCCGTGGTTGTCACAGCCCTACGGCAGAGTACGCCGCAGAAAGTTCCCAACATGAACAAAATCAGTGGAGGAATGTCGCATCATGCCGTCGCTTAATCGCCCGTTACCGGCCAGTCCGGGTCGACTGTCGGTGTTAAGTTCGCTTGTGTTGTGCGCGCTCGCCGCCACTCCGGCCGGCGCCGCCGCTCATGATACATCGTCTGTAAACGTCGGGACCGTGAACGCGCAAAGCCGCAAGAAAGCCGAGGCGCTCTTGAAGGCCACCAGCACCAAGCTCACCAAGCGCAAGATCCTGAAGTCGACACAGACCGAGCGCTTCATAGGACGTCGTCAGATCGCCGCCAATGGACCCGTGGCGGGCTCCGCGCAGGCCCTGGCCATGGCCCCAGGGGTGGCGGTGCGTGGGTATGGCGGTATCAGCGGATCGGCGCGCTACGAGATCGCGCTGCGTGGGGTCAAGGTCGGTTGGTCGAGCGTGAACGGCGATGTCGAGCGCAATGGCATCACCGTGCTGTTTGACGGGGTGCCGATGAACAATCTCATCTCCCATAACGGCGGGTGGGATTCGAATGAAATCCCGATCATGCAGCTCATCTCCGGCGTCAATGTCATCTATGGGCCGGGTAATCCCGCGAGCCGCTGGTATGACAGCGTCGGCGGCACCATCAACTTTGTCCCCGTTCAGCCCACGAAGCAGGCGGGGGGCAGTCTGGGGTTGACGTACGGCAGCAATCAGACCGAGGGCGCGGACCTTATCGCCAACACCGGCACGCACGATAACTGGTCGACGGTGGTGGCCGCGGGCTTCGTGCGGGACAACACCTTCCGTACCGGTTCCTTCTCGGCACCTAGCCGTTCGTCGGCGTTGTTTGCCAAGACCGTGAAGACCTTTAGTGACGGGTCGTTTAGCGTCGGCGGCTATGAAGACGACAATACCGAGTTTCGGCCGAATTTCATTCCCGTCTCGCCCATAACCGCCGGGCCGGGCGGCAGCGCCATTACCGTGGATGGCACGCCCAACACGCCGCTCTATAGCCAGTCGACCACCGGGTATTACTCATCGTTGCCCGAGTCGGTGTGGTTTAAGCAGATCGTGGTGCGCGATCGCATGCTGTATTCGCAGATCAAGCTTGGTCTCGCACCCAATCTGTCGGTGCACGACCTCGTGTGGTATCGCCATGGACACAGGGTCCACTGGCGCGTAGACAATTACAATTACAACGGCGCGCCGCCCGGCACCGTGAATTCCGAGTACTACAACCCGCGCTCCGATACTTATGGGAATCGTCTGGTATTCGACCTGACTCTGCCCATGAACCGCGTGAAGTTCGGGGGGTCGTGGATCAATCAGACGTATTCGACACCCTATACGGGCTATAACGAGACCTACGGAACGAGCCCGGCGAATCCGGTCCAGTACAATAACGACACGCTCGACAATACCTATTTGACGGGCTTTGTGCAGGACGCGATCACGCCGATCAAGGCCTTGACGATCACCCCGGCGGTCGCTGGCGTCGATTTCCAGACGCAGTTCTTCAACAACGGCGCAAGTTATACGCCGCCTGGGGCCGCCAACCAGACGATTGCGCCGAGCGATAGCAAGGTCTTTACGCGCATGGAACCGTCGCTGGGCGCGCGCTACATGATCGCTCCGCATTGGTCGGTGTACGGCAATGCCGCCGAAACCTACCAGAACCCCGGCGACAATGCCTTCGGCGCCTATAGCGGCAGCAACGTCATCGATCTGGCGACGCTAAAGCCCGTCAAGAGTGTCGACTACGAGCTGGGGACGCGGCTTTTGATCCGGCGCTCGGGCCTGTTGCGTCATTTCGTGATGAATGCGGATGTCTATCGCGACACGTTGAGCAACGAAACCCTGACCACCTATATATCGACGGGTGGCGGTTTCGCGACTACCCAGTTCGCCTCGGCAAGCGCCACCTATCAGGGCTTGAACGTAAGCGCGCAGGACAGCCCGACGTGGCATTGGCATGTCTTCGGGACCGCCTCGTTCACGCACGCGCATTTCGACTCCTACGTGCCAGGTGGCAGCACGACGAACTACGCGGGTTATCCGATCTCCTATAGCCCCAACGTCACGGCATCCTTGGGTCTCAATTACCGCGTGGCCTTTGGTCGCTATCTAGTGTCGCCCGGCGTGTCCGATCAATACACGGGCACGCAGTACATGTTCAGCAACCTGGTCAATGCACCGACCAACAATGTGCAGATGGCGTCTTACAACATCGTCAATACACAGGTGGCCATCAAGGCCGGGACCGGTATGGCCGGCCTGTCCGCGGTGACCGTGACGGTGGGCGTGACCAATCTCTTCAATAAGCACTACGACCCTATCCAGTACATCACGAGCGGCGGCTATTTTGGTGGCAACAGCGCCGGGGCCGTGCTCGCCGATCCGGGGGCACCGCGGCAATACTTCATCAATCTGAACGCGCGCTTCTGACGCGTCCCTTTTTCTCCTCATTGAAGGCCTCAAGGGTGGTCCTTGGGCCTT
>JAKBUS010000078.1 GCA_021841585.1 Pseudomonadota bacterium
CGCGATTTGACATCGATCTCGGTGATCTTGCCGCCCGCCACCGGGAGCGTATCCGCATCTGGCATCCGGATCGTTATGCCCAGGGCACGAGCGAGGAACGCAGGCGCGCGGTGGCGATGAGCGCCGACCTGAATGATGGCCTGAAGATCCTGCGCAACCCGGTCGCGCGCGCCCGCCACTTGCTGGCCTTGCGCGGGATATCGACGGACGAGGAGACCGATACGGCCATGGACGGGGACTTTCTCATGGAACAGATGGCTTGGCGCGAGCGCCTGGAAGAAGGGGCGGGGCGCGCCGACGAGGTCGCCGCGCTCGCCGACGAGGTGGCGACAAGCCGCGAGGGCAAGGAAGCGCGGCTGGCTGCCACCTTGGGGCAGGGGGATGCCGCCGACCTCGATGAGGCGCGGATGCTCGTTCGCGAGCTGCAATTCCTCGAGCGCTTCCTGAAGGAACTCGATGACGCCGTGACCGAGGTGCCGTAGATGGCCCTCCTCCAGATCAGCGAGCCTGGACAATCCCCGGCCCCTCATTCCCGCAAGTTCGTCGCCGGCATCGATCTTGGCACCACGAACTCGCTCATCGCCACCGTGCGTGATGGCGAGGTGGCGGTGCTGGCCGACGCCGCGGGCGAGGTGCTTCTACCCTCCGTGGTGCGATTCCATGGCGATGGGCGCGTGACCGTCGGGCGCGAGGCGCAGGACGCCGAGATCGCAGACCCCCTTAATACCATTGCATCCGTCAAGCGGCTCATGGGCCGTGGGCGCGCCGATATCCCCGAGAGCCCCTATCGCCTGGCGGCCGGCGAGCAAGGCATGGTGCGCATCGAGACCGTGGCCGGCGACAAGACGCCGGTGGAGGTATCGGCGCATGTGCTCGCGGCCCTGAAGGCGCGCCTGGAGGAAACCCTTGGCGGCGCGCTTTCGGGGGCGGTGATCACGGTGCCCGCCTATTTCGACGAGGCCCAGCGGGCGGCGACCAAGGATGCCGCGCGGCTTGCGGGCATCGAGGTCCTGCGGCTTTTGAATGAACCCACCGCGGCGGCCGTCGCCTATGGCCTTGACCGCAACCCCGAGGGGCTTTATTGCGTCTACGATCTCGGCGGCGGCACCTTCGATGTCTCGTTGTTGCGGCTCTCGCAAGGGGTGTTTGAGGTCCTGGCCACCGGCGGGGATGCGGCCCTTGGAGGCGATGACATGGATGCCGCGGTGGTGGCGTTGTGGAGGGCGCGCGGGGCGCGGGCGGACACTCCGGAGGAGCGGCGCCGGCTTTTGCGTCTGGCGCGTAGCGCCCGTGAACGTCTGACCACCGAGATCGAGACCACGGTCGACGCCGGACCCATTTATTCAGGACAACTCACCCGCGCCGACCTCGATGCCGCCATTGATCCCTTGATCGAGCGCACGCTCGTCGCCTGCCGCCGGGTGTTGAAGGATGCGGGCGCCAAGATCGGGGATGTCGGCGCCGTGGTGCTGGTGGGTGGCGCGACGCGCACGCCGCGGGTTCGCGAGCGCGTCGGCACGCTGTTTCGCAAGGCCCCCTTGCATGATATCGATCCCGACCGCGTGGTGGCGGTCGGCGCGGCGCGCCAGGCCGATCTCTTGGCGGGCAATGCCGGCGCCACCGATATGCTGCTCCTGGATGTGATCCCGCTGTCGCTTGGCATCGAGATCATGGGGGGGCTTAGCGAAAAGATCATCCCCCGCAACTCGCCGATTCCGGCCTCGCGCGCCCAGGAGTTCACGACCTACAAGGACGGGCAGGGGGCGCTGGCCATTCATGTCGTCCAGGGCGAGCGCGATCTGGTGAGCGATTGCCGGTCGCTCGCGCGTTTTGAGCTGCGCGGCATCCCGCCCATGGTGGCCGGCGCCGCGCGTATCCGCGTGACCTTTCAGGTGGATGCCGACGGCCTGCTGAACGTCTCGGCGCGCGAGACGATCTCGGGCGTCGAGAGCGCCGTAACCGTCAAGCCTTCGTTCGGGTTATCGGACACCGAGATCGAGCGCATGCTGAGGGATTCGATCGCGAGCGCCGAGTCAGACGCCGCGGCACGCGCGTTGCGCGAACAGCAGGTCGAGGCCGACCGCATGATGGAGGCGGTGGCCGCGGCGCTCGCCGCCGACCCCGATCTTTTGGCGGCCGGCGAGCGGGACGTGATCATCGGGCACCTGGCAGCCCTGAAGACCGCGCGCGACGGCGCGGATGCGCAGCGGATTCGCGAGGCCATCACCGCGCTTGATCGCGCGAGCGCGGGGTTTGCGGCGCGGCGCATGGATGCGGGGCTCGAGCGGGCCATGAAGGGCCGTTCGGTCACGGAGTTTCGCTGATGCCGCGGATCCGGGTTTTGCCGCATGCCGAGATCTGTCCGCAGGGGGCCGATATCGAGGGTCCGGAGGGCATGAGTATCTGCGATGCCCTGCTGCGCGCCGGGATCGCCATCGAACATGCCTGCGAGAAGGCGTGCGCGTGCACGACCTGCCATGTGCTCGTGCGCGAGGGTTATGAGGCGCTGAGCGCCGCCACCGATAAGGAGGAGGATCTGCTCGACAAGGCCTGGGGGCTGGAGCCGGATTCGCGCTTGAGCTGCCAGGCGAAGATCCCCAAGGAGGCGGCCCTGGTCATCGAAATACCAAAATACACCATCAACATGGTGTCGGAAGGCCATTGACGGAGGAAGACGCATGGGTCTGAAGTGGAGCGATTCCGAGGAAATCGCCATCCTTTTGCGCGAGGGGCATCCCGAGGTCGACCCGCGCTACGTGCGCTACACGGACCTGCATCGCTGGGTCCTCGATCTGGAGGATTTCACGGATGAGGCGGACCGCTCCGGGGAAAAGCTCCTTGAGGCAATCCAGATGGCTTGGATCGAGGAGGCCGACGGCGATTAGCGGGCCCGCCGGGTCCTTGGGAATCCGGCGCAATCCCCAAGGACCCGGGGCTTGGATACCGCGGGCCGGTCCGGGAAATTGCCGTACCGCCGTCAAGGCGCTAGAATGCGGCGATTTCGGTATCGACCCCTTCAATCTAAGGAACAGGCATGGCCATTGAACGCACGCTCTCTATCGTGAAACCCGACGCCGTCGGCAAGAATGCCATCGGGGCCATCTATGACCGCTTCGAGAAGGCCGGCCTGCGTATCGTGGCCGCGCGCATGATGCACCTGACGCGGGGGCAGGCCGAGGGCTTTTATGCGGTGCATAAGGGCCGGCCGTTCTTCAATGACCTGGTGGCGTTCATGAGCTCGGGCCCGGTCATGATCCAAGTGCTCGAGGGCGAGAATGCCATTGCCAAGAACCGCGAGGTCATGGGTGCGACTAATCCCAAGGCCGCGGCGGCCGGCACCGTACGCGCGGATTTCGCGGCGAGCATCGATGAGAATGCCGTGCATGGGTCCGACGGTCCGGACACGGCGCGCGCCGAGATCAGCTATTTCTTCGCCGACACCGACATCTGTCCACGCACCCGCTAGGGAGGATGATCTGAGCGCCACCCAGCCCGTCAATCTGCTCGGCCTCGATCGCGCGGCGCTCGAGGCGCACATCGCGGCGATGGGCGAGCGCGCGTTCCGTGCCCAGCAGATCTTTCCGTGGTTGCATCAACGCGGGGTCACCGATTTTGCGGCCATGAGCAATATCGGCAAGGCCTTGGCCGCGCGGTTGGCCGAGTCGGCGGTGGTGGCCATTCCCGAGATGGCGAGCGAGCATCTGTCCTTGGATGGCACGCGCAAATGGGTCTTGCGTCTCGCCGATGGCAACGCCATCGAGACGGTATTCATCCCCGAGACCGAGCGCAATACCTTGTGTATCTCCTCGCAGGTCGGTTGCGCGCTCGATTGCGCGTTCTGTGCGACCGCGCAACAGGGATTCAACCGCAATCTCACGGCCGCCGAGATCGTGGGCCAGGTATGGTTTGCCGAGCATAGGCTGCGCGCCGAGCGCGGCAGCCCCGAGCGCGTGATCTCGAACGTCGTGTTCATGGGTATGGGCGAACCCCTCTTGAACCTGAAGGAGGTCGGTCCGGCGATCCGTATCCTGCTGGATGACCTAGGCTATGGGCTGTCGCGGCGGCGCGTGACGGTGAGCACGGCCGGCGTCGTGCCGGCCCTCGACCGTCTCCAGGAGGCGGCGCCCGTGAGCCTCGCCGTCTCTTTGCATGCCCCGGACGACGCCCTGCGCGATCAGCTCGTGCCGCTTAACAAAAAGTACCCGATCGAGGAGTTGCTGGCCGGCTGTCGACGCTATGTGGCGAACGACTCGCGCCGGCGCGTGACCTTCGAGTACGCGATGCTCGCGGGGGTAAACGACAGCGTGGCGCAGGCCCGGGCGCTGGCGCGTCTTTTGCAAACGGTGCCCGCCAAGGTCAATCTCATTCCCTTCAACCCGTTCCCCGGGACGTCCTTCGAGCGGTCGCCGGATGCGGTGATCGACCGTTTCCGTGACATCCTGCTCGCATCAGGACTCGTGACCGTCACCCGCCGCACGCGCGGCGATAGCATACGCGCCGCCTGCGGACAGCTGGCGGGCGTCGTGAAGGAACGGACACGGCGTGTCGTGCCTATCCATGCGTCTTAGCCTGGTCGGCGCGATATTCGGGACGGTGCTCCTGGCGGGATGCGCAAGCACCCCCCGGCTGTTGCCCCAAACCCATAAGCTCGTTCAGCTGCGTACCGCGCTCGGGGTCGGCTACATGCGTCAGGGGCAGTTGGGGCTTGCGCGCAACGAACTCGCCCACGCCCTGGCCCTGGACCCCACCGATGGCGCGGCCAACAACGCCATGGCCCTAGTCGAGGAACGGCTTCGCGAGCCGGCCAAGGCGCGGCGGTACTTTCGTCGCGGGCTTGCCCATCACCCGCACGACGGCAGCCTGCAGAACAACTACGGGGCGTTTTTGTGCGGGACCGGCCATGTGGCCGCGGGTCTCAAGCGCTTTCGCGCGGCGCTGCACTCACCGCTCTATCCGACACCGCAGCTCGCCGACCTCAATATGGCGGTTTGCCTTCTGAAAGTACCCAACGTGAAGGCCGCCGTCCATTATTTCCATCGTGCCCAGGCGCTGGCCCCGGAGCTTGCCGCCCCCTATTACTATCTGGCGCGTATTCGCTACGACCATAGGGAATATGCGCGGGCCAAGGGCGATCTTGCGCAGTACCTGGCGCGCGCACGCAGCGCGCACGCCTTGTTCCTCGGGGTGCGTATCGGGCTGGCCCTGAAGGATGCCAGGTTCATCCGTTATTGCGCGACCCGCCTGTTCGAGGGTTATCGGCATACCCACGAGGCGCAAACGGTCTTGCAGTGGCAGCGCGAGGGCCGCCTTGATGGGCATTGAGGATCCGGCAAGCGGCGAGGCCCCGGTCAACCCGGGGGCGCGGCTGCGCGCGGCGCGCGAACGCGCGGGGTGGTCGGTGGAGCAGGTCGCGCAACGCTTGCGGCTGTCGCCAAGCCAGATCGTGGCCATCGAAAGCGGTCGGCGCGAGGATCTGCCGCCAGCGGCCTATGTGCGCGGCTATCTGCGTAGTTATGCGCAGCTGCTCGGACTAGACCCCCAGGAATTTGCCAAGGCGCGCGCATCGGACGAAGGCGCGCCGCCGCCGCCGCCATTGCCGGCGGCGCATGCGCCGGTCCCGGCGGTGGGAATGCGTCTCGGGCCCGCCCTTTACGGATTGTTTCTTGTGGCAGTCGTGGCCGGGGTCGTGGTCTGGCATGCGCATGAACATAAGAGCGGGGCCGTACAAGCGCCCTCGCAGGCGGCGGCGCCCGTGACCGGCGTGCTCCCGCCGCGATTGACGAATCTTACGGCGATGCGTAACCGCAGCGGCGAGTTGCGGACGTTCCCTCTGGGCGTACCCGCCGCCAACGAGCCTTCCTCGCCCCTGGCGTCTTCGGCGCCACATCTTCGCCAAAAGCCGGCCCCGACGCGCCTACCGCCCGTGGTGCTCGCCCAAGCCCCCATCCATCCGCGCGCGCCGGCCTTGCCTCAGGCGGCGCCGGCAAGGCGCCCGGCGGCCACCGTCACCGTCCGCAAGGGTCATGTCGCCCATGTCCAACGGAAGGCGGCCATAAGCCCCGCGTCGATGCCCGCGAGCGCCTCTCGACCACCTATTGCTGTACCGAGCCCCGGAGGATTGGTAAGCTTGCCGCAGGGGCGTCGTTATGTCGGGCTGCGGATCAGTACCGGCGATGCGCCGGTGCGGGTTACGGTGCGTGATGCGAGCGGGACGCGGCTGATGGCGGGCCGCATAGCGGTCGGTCACACAATCAACCTCATAGGGCGGCCCCCGTTCCGGTTGACCCTGAGCCGCAGCCGAGGAGTAGAGGTCAAGGTCGGCGGCCATGTGATTGCCCTGCCAAGGGCGCACCAGGGACGGAATTTGCGGGTCACAGTCAACCCTTAAAGCAGGATCAGAATTTATGCACGAGACGACCGGGATTACCCGTCGCAAGAGCCGCATGATCCATGTGGGCCAGGTGGCGGTGGGGGGCGATGCCCCGATCAGTGTACAGAGCATGACCAACACCGAGACCTGCGACGTCGCGGCGACCGTGGCCCAGATCCAGCGGCTCGTGGCCGCTGGCGCCGATATAGTCCGTGTGTCGATACCCACCATGGAGGCGGCGCAGGCGTTTGCGGAGATTCGCAAGGCCGTGGACGTGGCGCTCGTGACGGATATCCATTTCGATTATCGCATCGCGCTCGAGGTGGCCAAGCTCGGCGCGGATTGCCTGCGCATCAATCCCGGCAATATCGGACGGGAGGACCGCGTACGCCAGGTAGTCGAGGCGGCGCGTGATCGCGGCATCTGCATACGGATCGGCGTGAACGCGGGTTCGCTCGAGAAGGAGCTGCAAAAGAAATATGGCGAGCCCAATGCCGATGCGCTGGTCGAGTCGGCGTTGCGGCACATGGAGATCCTGGAACGCCTCAATTTCCGGGAATACAAGGTGAGCCTCAAGGCCTCCAATATCGCGATGGGGGTGGCCGCCTACCGGAAGATGGCGACCTTGACCGAGCAGCCGTTGCACCTTGGCATCACCGAGGCCGGGGCCCTGCGCGGGGGTACGGTCAAGTCGGCGATCGGTCTTGGCATGCTGCTCGCCGAGGGCATAGGCGATACGCTGCGCGTGTCGCTGGCCGCCGATCCGGTAGAGGAAGTGAAGGTCGGCTTCGAGATATTGAAGAGCCTGGGGCTGCGCAAGAAGGGCGTGAATCTCATTGCCTGCCCGTCATGCTCGCGCCAGGAGTTCGATGTCATCGCCACCGTCAATGCCCTGGAGGCGCGCCTGGAGGATGTCCAGGAGTCGATCGACGTGGCGGTCATAGGGTGCGTCGTGAACGGACCCGGAGAGGCCAAGGAGGTACATGTGGGGCTTGCCGGAGGGTCGCCCAACCTCCTCTATAAGGATGGCAAGCCGCACAGCAAGGTCAGCAACGAGGAGCTGGTCGATACCCTCGAGCGGGCGGTACGCGAGGAGCTGAAGCGGCGCGCCGAGTCGGCGCCGGTGATTCCGATCAAGGCCCTGTCGTGAGGCGGCATTGATAGGTCAGGTCGCCGGGGTTCGTGGCGTTGCCCCGTTATTGCCCATGGACGCCGTGCGCTGGGGGGCGGTCGAGGATTGCCTGCGCGCGCTCATGGACGCCTATGGGTTTCGCGAGATCCGCCTGCCGATCCTGGAGCGTACCGAACTGTATGCGCGCGCCGTGGGCGAGGTCACGGACATCGTCGAGAAGGAGATGTACACCTTTACCGACCGTAGCGGCGACAGCCTGAGCCTGCGCCCCGAGGGGACCGCCGGTTGCGTGCGCGCCGGTATCGAGGGCGGACTGTTCCATAATCAGGCGCAGCGCCTGTGGTATCAGGGACCCATGTTCCGTCACGAGCGGCCCCAGAAGGGGCGCTATCGGCAGTTCCATCAGTGGGGCGTGGAGGCCTATGGCATGGTGGGCCCGGCCATCGAGGCCGAGATCATCGCGCTTGGGGCACGGCTGCTTGCGAAACTCGGGGTGGAGACGCGTCTGCTCCTGAATTCCCTGGGGACGCCGCAGTGCCGGGAACGCTACCGCGAGGCCCTTGTACGTTATCTAATGGCGCATCGCGAAAGGCTCGATGACGATAGTTTAAGGCGCCTGGAACGCAACCCGTTGCGGGTGCTAGACAGCAAGAATCCCGATATGGCGGCGCTGCTTGCCGAGGCGCCGGCGATTGCCGATTCTTGGAGCGCGGAGTCGCGCTCACACTTCGCGGCCTTGCAGGACCATCTGGCGGCGTTGGGCGTGGCGTTCGAGGTCGCGCCGCGACTGGTGCGCGGGCTTGATTACTATACTCACACGGTCTTCGAATGGACGCCGCACGAGACCTTGGCACAGGCGACGGTGATTGCCGGCGGCCGCTATGACGGGCTGGTGTCGGGGCTTGGCGGGGCGCCCACGCCGGCGGTCGGCTTTGCGATCGGCATGGAGCGCCTGGTGGCGCTTGTCACGCGCCTACCGGCGCCGCCCGTGCTCGATGTGTTCATCATGGCAAGCGCATCTTTTCAGCGGCAGGCCCTGGTGTTGGCCGAGCGTCTGCGCGACGCGGGCTTTACCGTCGAGACGCATCTCGCGGGGGCCAGCGGCAGGAGCCAGATGAAGCGTGCCCGCGATAGCGGGGCGCGCGTGATCGTGGAGGCGAAAGACGAGGTGGCCGTTGTCCACGGTGGGCCGGTGAAAGACGAGGGTGCCATGCCGTGGGCCGAGGCCGTGGTACGGATTTCACAGATTTTGGGGGCGGAAGCGAACATCGATGGCAAATGACTGGGCGCACGACGAGTTAGGAGAAATCAAGGAATTCTGGCGCAAGTACGGGCGCGTCATTGCTTACGGCGCGCTGGCCGCGGCGCTGGCCGTGGGCGGGGTCTTTTATTACCGCCACTACCATGCGCAGCAGCGGATCCTGGCCGGGGCGCTGTACGAGGAGGTCCTGAACGCGGCAAGCCAGATGCGCTTTGGCCTGGCCACGGC
>JAKBUS010000079.1 GCA_021841585.1 Pseudomonadota bacterium
TATTATGGTGTCCCTCTAAACGGTGCGACCCTAAGCCTGTTCTGCACCGAGGTACGGTTTCGCTGGTATCGGGCACTCTGTCGGCGCAGTCAACGCAAGCGGCTGAATTGGGCACGTTTCGGTAAGATCGCGGATCACTGGATACCAAAGGCTAGGATTGTGCATCCTTATCCCTACAAACGCTTTGACGCCAAATACTCAAGGTAGGAGCCGGATGCGTTAGCAGCGCCTGTCCGGATCTGTGCGGGGGGTGCCGAGAAATCGGCATTCCTACCGCGACCGCACCTGGAGCCCCCTTCATGGGCGCCCGGACGCTGCGCTGTGAGCTTTTGCGCGAAGGTATCCACGTGGGCCGGCACGATGTGCGCACACTCATGCGGCGCGTGGCCCTGGAGGCGCTGGGCCCCAAACCGGGCACCAGTTAGCGTCATCAGGGCCACAAGGTTTACCCGCATCTGCTGCGCAACCTGGCGATCACCCGGGCCAACCAGGTCGGGCGCTCGATTCGAGCTACATCCCCATGGCGCGCGGGTTTGTGTACCTCGCCGCCGTGGTGGAGGTGGCCCGCCGCATGGTGCCCGCCCACAAGGTCGCCATCACATAGGCGTCTTGCCATGCGAAAGAGGGGATTGAGAAGGCCTTCACCGGCCATGGCGTGCCCGAGATCATCAACACCGATCAGGGCAGTGAGTTCACCGCCGAGGAGTGTCCGGACGCCGTCCTCGATCGGGGCTGCCAACTATCCATGGATGGTCGCGGGGCCTGGCGCGACCATGTGTTCTTTGAGCGCCTGTGGTGTAGCGTCAAGTACGAGTGCGTGTATCTCAAGGCCTACGACGGCGTCAGCGCCGCCCGGGACGACATCGGGTGGTACATTGACTGGTTCAATACGCAAAGGCCGCATTCAAGCCCCCGGGATCTCACGCCGCCTGAGGCCCACCTGAACTTGTTGCCAACCAATCGGGAGGCTGCATAGAACGAATTCCTGGTGCGCCCCGATTTGCCCACCGCGTCGGTTGTTCGTCGCAAGAGACGCCCACTGCCGTGGACAACTCCGCACCGTCCCAACCCACCCGAGCTCCACTTATAATTCTGGGAATGCTGTTCAAACAACCGGGGCCAGTTCTTGCGAATCACGATGCAGCTGTGTGGCGGGTCTTTGTCTTGCAGGCGATGACAACATGCATATGAGCACCCGGAGAATGGGTGTGAAAGCAGAATATAGGCGGAGAAGACACGCACTGCATTCGTGGGCCTGTGAATTCATGGGGGGACTATTTCTTGCGAATGATTTCAATGGCATTGCCGCGGTTACCGTAGTCGGCGGCCCAGTCAAGGAGAGTCAGGGCCCGGTTGCGCGTACCCATGATGCGATAAAGGTTTAGGCCGATCCATAAAAGCCAGGCACCGGGGCCTCGCCAGCGTATGTGCCAGCGGTCGATTTGGCAGACGGCGTCGTAGCGACCCAGCACCACCATACTGCCGGGATCTCGGTAGATAAAGGCAGGCGGCGGAGGCTGCTTTAGGAGCGCGGCGCGAATGACAGTCGCCGCGTACCGTCCGCTTTCGATGGCAAACGGTGCCACCTGCGGCCATGGGGACTGATGGCGGGGGGCGAGACCGTCACCGACCACAAATACTTCAGGGTGATCGGGCATCCGCAGTAGGGCGTCTGTGACGACGCGGCCGCTGTGGGAATCCGCCCCTGGCAGGGCGGCTGTCAGGGGGTGGGCGCGTACGCCGGCGGTCCAGACTAGGGTGCGCGCCGGCAGGGGCGCGGCCGATACACTTTGTACCGTCAGGCCGTCATAGGCGGTAACATGCGTATCGAACAGGATGTCGCCGTGCAGTGCCCGGATCTTGGCGGCCGCTGCGGCCTGCAGCGACGGCGCAAAGCTTGGTAGCAGCGTCGATCCCCCCTGGATCAGCACAACGCGAGGCGGGGTGTTCTGCAGTTTTGGATAACGGCGGCGCATCAGGATCTGTATAAGCTCCAGTAGGGCCGTGGTGAATTCCACGCCGGTGGCCCCTCCGCCTGTGACCACAAACGTAAGCCAGGCCGAGCGCTCAGAGGCGACCGTGCAGCTCATGGCCCGTTCAAAGGCATAAAGAATGCGCGAACGCGCCTGTTCGGCGACTTCCACCCCTTTCAGATCGAAGGCATGTAGGGCCAGGTCGGCATGGCCAAAGAAATTCGTGACACTGCCCAAGGCAACTATCAAGTAGTCGTAAGACAGGGTGGCGTTTTCGGCGAGCTGCACAGTGTGAGCGGCGAGGTCGATGGCAAGCACACGGCCCAGCCGAAAGCAAGCGCCGGTCGGCGCCAGCAAAGGCCGCAGCGGCGTAGCGATGGCCTCGGTCGGCAGTTCGCCGGTGGCAACCTGGTAGAGGAGTGGTTGAAACAGGTGGTAGTTGTTGTGATCAACGAGGGTTACGGTGCAGGGGGCGCCTTGTAGTGCCCGTGCCGCCGCCAGTCCGGCAAAACCCCCTCCGAGAATCAGCACTTGTTTAGCCATGAGAGGTCTCTGGCGCCGGCGTCCGGCTGTTATACCAGGCAAGCACCATCAGTGGGATCGCCCACAGGGCTGACAGATGATAGATCGTCGCCAGCGACAGCCAGTGTTGCAATGGACCCAAACCAAATGAACCGATCCCTTCGCCGATCATCACGCTGCCAACCAAAAGGCCCGCCATCTGCGTACCTTCCTGGGGGTGGGATGCAATGCCATAGCTCATGGAGTAAGGATAATAAATGCCGCAGGCAGCGCCGGCGACGGCAAAGCCCAGTAAAAACTCAATGCCTGACCGCAGTTCCGGGATCACCAGGAAGCAGGCGGCTATACCAAGCGGCACAACTTGGTAGAGGAGGCGTCGACGGATGAAGTGATCGATCGCGCCGAACGCAAAGCGCGCAACCGTCATGCCACCCCAGAAAAGCGACAAAGCCAAGGCGCCAGTGGCCGCCGGCAGGTGGTGGTCGACGCTCACGAGGACGGTGGCCCAGCTGCCAAAGCTGCCCTCGCAAATTGCGTAGAGCAGGACGGCCGTGGCAAACGGCAGCATCGACGGACGCCACGCATGCAGCCCGCCTAATTCGGCTGTGTTGTCTTCCGGTTCGGGTAATAGGGGAAGCATGAGCCAGGCAAGGCACAAGAGAGCCGGCCATAACGCCCATGCCAGGACATGCCCGAAACCCGTGAGCAGGAGCGGAGAGATGGCGGTGGCGCCGCCGATAACGGCATTCAGGATCGTTACTGCGCCGGTGGCGGAGTTCTGGAAGAGCCGGGAGGCGGCGCGATTGATCATGGCATTGGTGAGACCGAAACCGATTCCTAGCATCAGGGTTTCGGTCAGTAGCAGGATGACCACCAGGGTGCCGTGCGCGAAGAGGGCCGCGACAAGCAATGCCATGGCCGCGGCGTTGGCCATCGCGCCTAGGCGAAACAGGCCGGCGGTCCCAAAACGCAGCAACAGCACCCCGGCTGCCAGGGCTGCCGCGATCGCGCCCAGGATCTCAGGAAAATATAATAGACCATAGGCACTATTACTGAGATCGTAGGGTGCACGGTGCAGAATGTTGCCGAGCGCCGGAACCAGCACAAACGCCGACCCTTGCAGGAAGCCCGCGCTGTAAATAGCAACGGCGCCGCGCCTCACCGCGCCCACCTGTTCCCGGCTGCACGTATCGGGTCTGCCACGCGCCCAGCATTGGCTATGATGGTCAGGGGGACATGGACGGCCCCCCTATCCTCGGGATAACGGCGCGCCGGACCATCTGTCTCCAGAAGGTGCAGAAGGACGGCCCCGTAAAAACCGGTATGACCGCTTGCGTGATAGCCCGTTAGCGTTGTGAAGGGCCGTCCATGCCGATCACGCCCGGTTTCATCGGTGCGATGACGATGTTTTGCGAATACCGCCCGTGGTTGTCCATCGACCCATTCGCGCGCCCGATAGTCCCCTCGCTCAAGGATCAAGATGAATAGCTCGAAACAAGCGGGCACCCGCGCGAAAGCGCCGCCGCCGATGCCCAAACCGATGCACTGAATGTCGGTACCGATGGCTAGCCGCCATGCCGGAATTCAGGATAGATCAGCATGCCGCCGTCGACAGCGATGGTGGTACCAGTGATGTAACTCGCCAGATCGCTTGCCAGAAATGTCACCACCGAGGCAATCTCGGTCGGTTTACCAAGGCGCCCCATCGAGATCTTCTCATCGAGATCCTTGAGCGCATTCGGGTCATTCCACACCGCTTGATTGATCGGCGTTTGAATAGCGCCCGGTGCGACCGCCACCACGCGAATCGCCTTGTCGGCCGTCTCCTGAGCCAAGGTTTTGGTGAACATCGATAAGCCGGCCTTGGCGCTGGTATAGGCGCTATAGCCTTCCCAGGGAATGAATTCATGGACCGATGTGATATTGATGATAACTCCGCGCTTAGCTTTTATCATGTGAGGAATCACGGCCCGTGCGCAGTAGTAAGGCCCAAGCAGGTCGACGGCCAGGACTCGCTGCCAGTGGGTGGGGTCGTCTTCGCCAACCAACGCCCGCCCACCGTCGAAGCCGGCGTTATTGACGAGGATGTCGAGGCCCCCCAGCGCAGCGCTCGCCTCTTGCATAAGGGCATTGGCGGCAGTGGGATCGGAGAGGTCGGCGGCGAAGGCCTGAGCCTTGCCGCCTTGGTCGGTGATGGTCTGCACAACCGCCTCGGCTTCCGCCTGTCCCTTGCGGTAATGAACCGCTATCTGGGCGCCTGCCTGGGCCAGCATTACCGCCATTACGCGCCCCAGACCCCCGCTTGCCCCTGTCACGAGTGCCCGTCGTCCGGAAAGATCTACCGTAATCATGCGCTACCTCCAGTGATATCGATGTGTATATCCTCGCCAAGCCAAGTGCCGTCTGCCCAGCAAATTGTGAAATCCATGACGGTGCCGGCCGCCATGGTCCGCGTTGGCAGGGTTGCCAGATGGGCTAGACCGTAATTCTCGGATGGGATGTCGAGCAGCTCCTGCCAGCCGTTGTGACCGAAATGCACGAAAAATGCGGTCGGCAGCATGACGCGCAGCTCCTCGCCGGCCTTGATGTCACATGGCCGTTCCTTCAAGGTCCATAGACGAAAATCGAGATGAGGCCGCAGGCCCTGGTAACGCGCAAACGTGCGGGCCGGGCGGTCGACCGGATATCCGAGCAGGCGGCTGTGACAAAGCTTTATGAATTCGGCGTGCGCCCAAACTAAAGGCATCGCCGACCCGCTCGGCCTGCCGGGAAATAGTCCGCGCTCGGGAATGGCTGGGCTATCCCAGACTTGTTCAGGCAAGAGTTCGCCGGGCCCCGTCATGCGGCTCATCGCCTGCAGGTAGGGCAACGAATCTTTGCCGGCGCAGATCGCATAGTGGCCGCGTTCTCCCACCAAAAGCGGCCAGCCTCGCCCGATGCCGCTGCCATCGAAAGGAGAGCCGTCGATATGTTCACCATAACCATCGCCATTGTAGCGATGCCAGACAGGGCCGCTTGGGGTGTCGCTCTTTAGCAGGCCATCCATGACGACGACCGACTCCGCTACATGCGGATCGTCCGCGCAGCGCAAGCCATAGCGCACGAGCTGCAAAAAATCGTTGGAGACCTGGTTGTCGGCGGCCAGTTGCGGATTGTCTGACCGGTTCTTGATCGGCACCATCTCTTGTTCGGCGCGACCGCCGCGTAGTATGTCGGCGGGGGTCACGCGGATATAATGGCCGGTGACACCGAACTTATGGGCAAAGTCGCTGCCCTCGGCGTAGGTCCAGGCCTCGATGCGCGTATTCCAGTGATCGGCGACCATCAGCGCGAGTGTGCGCGCCTTATCGTCGAGATAGGGAGCACCCTCCACGAGCGCTGCAATCACAACCGCCAAAGTAAAGGCGTTGATGCCGCTGTCTTCTTCCCAGCGATCCTGACGGGTGACGGGGCCTTCGCGGACGATAAAGCGTAGTGCCCGGAACACCATGTCGTGGATGGGGATATCGTTCAGTGCGTGCTGGGCGTCTAGGGCGGCGGCCAGCAGTACAGGAAATCCGGCCTCATCGAGTTGCACGCCCTGCCAAAAGGGTTTTCCGCCAAGCCATTGATTCTGAAACCAGTGACCGTCGGCCTGCTGGGTGCTGATGAGGTAGGTGAGGACCTGGCGCGCCTCGACATGAGCGCCGATGGCAAGCAAGGCCCCGGCGCTCTCGACCAGGTCGCGTGACCACACGAGATGATAGCCGCCAAGGCTATCGCTCACCTCGCCCCAGGGGATCGACAGGCTGGCCACAAAAGCCCCGGGAAAGGTACGGTCTTCGTGAATCTTCAGGACATTGGCCGAACGGATGTAGAGGGTCTCGATGGCGGCCGGAAGATGGCGGGCAAGTTGCAAGGGCAGGGGATGAGAGGCATGCCAGGCCTGCCAGTGCGCCGTATAGAGATTGAGGCACGGGCCGAATCCCTGGGCAAGTGATGACCAGGCGTTGGTGGCGGCCGCCTCCTTGCTACGGCCAAGGCCGAGTGCCAGTGTCCCAGAGCGCGGGAGTTCCGCGGCCAACGCCACTTCGCCGGGCCCCGCTTCGTCGTACTGCCAAGACATGCGCCCATGCTGATGAAAATTTTGCCAGAGATCGCTGACTCCGACCTCGCCCACCGAACTGCGGATAAGGGCCGCTTCGCCGCTCGTGGTTCGGCATGTCAGGGCTAGGCCAAATGGCCCCTGTTCAGCCCATAGCACGGGACGCCCGGCCCATGTACCGGCCCACGCATGATTTCGTTGCGCATCCTCGCCGAGGCGCGCCGCACACAAGACATAGGGGCGCATGTCGTCCTCACCGCGGAGTGTGAAATCGATCAACAGGACATCGCGTTGGGGGTCGGGACAGACGCGGAAAGTCATTTCGAAGCGGGAGTGGTGGTGGGTCACGGTGGGCAAAGGCACACGAGAGTCGTCGAGGTCGATATGGTGATCCGGGAGGGCCTTGAGTTCCTGCCAGAAGCCCTGATCGTCGGCGATGATAAAACCGAGATCCCGGATCTGCGGAATATCGATGGTGGGGTAAAAGACCTCGGTGACGATGCCGTATCCCATCGTAAACCAGACCTTGGCGGCGCCTAGCGCCGTGCCGACACAGTCTTTGCGTGCGGTCGACCAGACGGGATGCTGCCATGTGGCAGATGGTGCCTTGCATTGAGGCATGGGCATTACTCCCTGAGTCTTGTTTTATCCCCGATCTTGGACAGGTAGACCGCAAGCGGCCTGAAAAGTGCTACGGGAAGGGCGATTATCCTCGATCCTCGGCATTGTAAAGGTTTGTTGGAGCGTTCTTCGGTGGCGATATCAAGCGCCGGGTACGGACGGGTATCGTCCTCGGTCCGCGGCGCGACTCGTGTTTTTGCTCGAAATGCGCCGGGTACCACAAGTACAGTCTGACCCATCTGGACGCTCGAGACCACATCCGTCGATGGAGCCGCCGAGGCCGCTGTCCGGAATGAGGGACCGTGGCGGGCCTCTCGTTGCTCAGCCGTAATGGTCGTCGCCGCGCGTCCGTAGGTAAAAAAGGCGCAAAATGGACCAGAGGACGATCTTTATGGCAAGGAGCAGGACGACCATCAGAAGTACGCCGCGTATGCCGATATCGATCCCAAAGAGGCGAAACGAGAAATAGATGATGGCGGATGTGATGGGCGTGACGCCGATCAGCCAATAGATGGTCGATGAGCCGGTTTTGTTTGTCGTCATGTCTGCTGGTTTGGGACAAGCCTTTCGGTTGTGCCTGAACACCTGTCTGCAAACGATTGCCCTGGTCGCGCCTGATGATCGGCACACCCTCGAATTTGCGTCTAGGCGAGATTATCCATGAAGCCGATAACGATACCCGAGGTTCGATTGGGCGGCTGACCCCAAGGATTTCGTGGTCAGGGTGCTGGTTGCGAACCGGCATTATAGCATGCCGGTCTCGCGCCCTGCGCGACTGCGGCGTGGCACAGGCGCCGAGCCATGCCGCGCAGGATGGCGCGGTATCCGAGTGGCCCCGTAATCCGTTTGGAAAGACAGACCGCGGCTTATTGGGGCGCCGATGCGCCCAAGACATGGCTGCGCGAGTTCAGTACCCCGCCGCGACCCGAAGGGATGCCATATCTTGCGTCCTTGCCGCAAGAGCGCCTGGACGCCCATCTCTTGTGCTACGCGATGTGGTCTTGTGAATAACAGCGCCCCTTTGAGCCAGTTTTCGCTTGTTTCGGAAAAACGGATAGGCCGCCGACGCTCAGAATAGCGATTCCGGGTACCGCGGCAAGTCATCGCTGCAGGACCATTGCGTACGCGAATTCCAAAATATCCTTGCTTGAGGTCGGATCGAAGGTTCTATGTCGAGCGAGCCAGCCGGAATGATCACGGCTTCGAGCTCCGGGACCTCTCGCGCCACAATACTTCCGCAGTGGCTGCAGAACTGGCGCGAAAAGCACTTCGCTTCCGGAACTTTGTAGAGCTTTAGAAATTTCTCCCCCGCGGTGAAGGTAAGTGTCCCGTGCTTTACCATGATGTTGGATGCATGGCCCGTTCCAGTTGACCTCCTGCACCTCTTGCAGTGGCAATGATAGAAGGCCGTAGGTTCTCCTTCCACTTCATAGCGGACCGAACCGCAAAGACAGCCGCCGATGAGCATCAATCCCTCCAAATTATCGCCTTTCGCGGCGATCGGATAGAACAGTCGATGTTAGTGCCCGCGCGTCAAAATACCTTGTGTCTGGATAAATCGAACACAGGCGGACGTTAGAGCCCACTTCACTCAGCCGCGACTAACGATCATGGCGGGGTTGCCGCCACCCCGGATGATGAAAGAGACTTCGGGGCGGAAGGTGGCGGATAGAGGTCGTGAAACTCTTTGGCGGCTCGACCCCGCGCTTAACGTGACCCGCCGGACCGACTCGCACCCCGGA
>JAKBUS010000080.1 GCA_021841585.1 Pseudomonadota bacterium
CAGATGGGGCTTCGTGCGTTCAAATTTTCCCTTGGACACCGTGGGTACCTCGTAGGCTGAATCGTTTTCGTTCTAACTGGCTTTCTTTATGACCTGTTCGGCGATATTGCTCGGCGCCACTGCATAGCGCTTGAACTCCATCGCATAGGTCGCGCGCCCCTGCGTCGCCGATCGCAACGAAGTCGCATATCCGAACATCTCGGCGAGCGGCACCTCGGCACGCACGACCTTGCCGGCCGGCGCATCTTCCATGGCCTGAATGACCCCGCGCCGCGAGCTCAGATCGCCGTTCACGCTGCCCATGTAATCCTCGGGCGTCACCACCTCGACGGCCATGATGGGCTCAAGAAGCGCCGGATCGGCCTTCAGGCAACCCTCGCGGAAGGCCATGCTCGCGGCCATCTTAAAGGCATTTTCCGACGAGTCGACCTCGTGGTACGAGCCGTAGTAGAGGGCCACCTTGACGTCCACCACCGGGAAACCCGCTTGAATACCGCGCTCGAGGGCCTCGCGCACCCCCTTCTCAACCGCCGGTATGTACTCGCGCGGGATCACGCCGCCCTTGATCTCGTCGACGAACTCGAAGCCCTTGCCGGGCTCCTGCGGCTCGATGCGCAGAAATACGTGCCCGTACTGGCCGCGCCCGCCGCTCTGCTTGGCGAACTTGTGCTCCTGCTCGACCTTCTTGCGTATGGTCTCGCGATAAGCGACCTGCGGCTTGCCTACGCTTGCCTCGACCCCGAACTCGCGCTTCATGCGGTCGACGATGATCTCGAGGTGTAGCTCGCCCATGCCCGATATGATGGTCTGTCCGGATTCCTCATCGGTCCGCACGCGGAACGACGGGTCCTCCTGCGCCAGACGCCCAAGCGCAAGCCCCATCTTCTCCTGGTCAGCCTTGGTCTTTGGCTCAACCGCCTGCGAAATCACGGGCTCCGGGAACTCCATGCGCTCGAGCGTTACCACGCGCTCAGGGCTGCACAACGTATCCCCGGTGGTCACGTTCTTCAGACCCACGGCCGCGGCAATGTCGCCGGCCTGCACTTCCTTGATCTCATCGCGGTGATTGGCGTGCATCTGCAAAAGCCGCCCGACGCGCTCTTTCTTGGACTTGACCGGGTTGAACACCGAGTCGCCGCTCTTCAGCACCCCGGAATACACCCGGAAGTAGACGAGCTGGCCCACAAACGGGTCGGTGGCAATCTTGAACGCCAACGCCGCAAACGGCGCGCTGTCCTCGGCCGGACACTCGACCTCCGTGGCGTCCTTGTTATCCAGGTGGCCGACAATCGCCTTCTTTTCCTTGGGCGACGGCAGGTACTCGATGACCGCGTCGAGCATCGACTGCACGCCCTTGTTCTTGAACGCCGAACCGCACAAGGTCACGACGATCTGCGAGGCCAGGCTTCGGGCACGCAGCCCCGCCTTGATCTCCTCGATCGTGAGAGTCTCGCCCCCGAGATACTTGTCCATCAAGGCCTCGTTCGCCTCGGCGGCGGCCTCGACCATGCGCTCACGCCACTTCTCGGCCTCCGCGCGCATCTCTTCGGGTATCTCGCGCTCCTCGAAGCGCGTGCCCTGGGTGGCGTCATCCCAATAGATCGCCTTCATTTTCACGAGGTCCACGACCCCCTGAAAACGGTCCTCGGCGCCGATTGGCAACTGAATGGGGACCGGTGTCGCGCCCAAGCGCACCCGTACCTGCTCCACCACTCGCAGGAAATTCGCGCCCGCGCGATCCATCTTGTTCACGAATGCGATACGCGGCACGCCGTACTTGTTAGCCTGCCGCCACACCGTCTCCGACTGCGGCTCGACCCCGCCGACCGCGCAAAACAGCGCGCATGCGCCATCGAGGACACGCAACGACCGCTCCACCTCGATGGTGAAGTCCACGTGACCCGGGGTATCGATGATATTGATGCGGTGCTCGGGGTAATTCGCGGCCATGCCCTTCCAGAAACAGGTGGTCGCGGCCGATGTGATCGTAATCCCGCGCTCCTGCTCCTGTTCCATCCAGTCCATGACGGCGGCGCCCTCATGGACTTCCCCGATCTTGTGGGACACGCCCGTGTAGAACAGGATCCGCTCCGTCGTGGTAGTCTTTCCGGCATCGATGTGCGCCATGATGCCGATGTTGCGATAACGGTCGATTGGTGTCGTACGAGCCACGGCCAGATCCTTACGCTAAATTCGTGAGTTTGCGTCTTCTACCAGCGATAGTGAGAAAACGCCTTGTTGGCTTCCGCCATACGGTGCACTTCCTCGCGCTTTTTGACCGCGTTGCCGCGACGCTCGGCGGCGTCAAGCAATTCCCCTGCGAGCCGCGCGCCCATGGACTTCTCGCCGCGCGAGCGCGCCGCGTCGACGACCCAACGCATCGCCAGGGCAAGCTGCCGGCCCGGACGCACCTCGACCGGGACCTGATAGGTCGCGCCACCCACTCGGCGGCTCTTGACCTCGACCAGGGGCTTGGCATTGTCGATAGCCTGCTGAAACACCGCCAGCGGCTCGCCCTTGCTCCGCGAAGCAATGGTCTCAAGCGCCCCGTAGATGATCTTCTCGGCCACCGACTTCTTGCCGTCTTGCATCACCACGCTCATGAACTTCGTGAGCACCTCGCTCCCGTATTTCGGATCGGGCCGCGTCGGACGCTTGGGAACTTCTCTTCTTCTCGGCATATTCTCAACCTTTAAACCACTTGGAACGAGAAAACGCCGCATCTTTGGCTGTGCGGCGTACCCTGATTCATGACGACCTTAGGATTTCGGCCGCTTGGCTCCGTACTTCGAGCGGCCCTGTCGGCGATCCGCCACACCCGCGGTATCGAGCGACCCGCGCACCGTGTGATAGCGCACGCCCGGCAAGTCCTTCACGCGGCCTCCGCGGATCAGGACCACCGAGTGTTCCTGGAGGTTGTGGCCTTCGCCTCCTATGTAGCTCGTCACCTCGTAGCCGTTCGTAAGACGCACGCGCGCGACCTTCCGGAGTGCTGAGTTCGGCTTCTTCGGGGTCGTCGTGTAAACGCGCGTACAGACGCCGCGCTTTTGCGGGCAGGCGTTCAAGGCCGGCACCGTCGTCTTCTTCTGCGGCTGTACCCGCGGCTTACGGACCAACTGGTTAATCGTAGGCATTCATGACTCCGATGCAAATACTAGCCTTAGGCCCCAATGCACTAACGGGCCTGGCTTCAAAGGTGCGCGATTTTAGGCATAACGGCGGCCCCTGTCAAGAGCGCTTCGACAGGGGCCGGTCGTTTAGGCCGACACCGCCTTGTCGCCGCCGTCGTTCTTGTCACGCGTGGGCAAAAGGGCCTCGCGCAGGGCAGTGGCTTCGTCCTTCTCGTCGGCACGCTTGCGCTTGCGCTCCTGATGATGCGCAAGCCCGCTTCCGGCCGGGATCAGGCGGCCCACAATGACGTTTTCCTTCAAACCGCGCAGGCGGTCACGCTTGCCGCTTATGGCGGCCTCGGTCAGGACCCGCGTCGTTTCCTGGAAGGACGCCGCCGAGATGAACGACTCGGTGGCGAGCGACGCCTTGGTGATGCCAAGCAGCAGGCGCTCGCCGGTGGCCGGCCGTTTCCCGGCCGCCTCCACCTCTTCATTGGCGTCAAGCAGCCGCGCCCGCTCGATCTGCTCGCCCGGCAGGAACTGCGTGTCACCGGCATCGATGATGCGCACCTTGCGCAGCATCTGGCGCACGATCACCTCGATGTGCTTGTCGTTGATCTTCACGCCCTGCAGCCGGTAGACGTCCTGGACCTCGTCGACGATGAAGTTGGCCATGGCCTCGACACCGAGCAGCCGCAAGATGTCCGACGACACCGGAGGACCATCGACGATGGCCTCGCCCTGCTCCACGGTCTCGCCCTCGAACACCATGATGTGCCGACCCTTGGGGATCAGGTATTCGTGCTCCTCGCCACCCTTGTCGGTGATGAGCAGCCGCTGCTTGCCCTTGGTGTCCTTGCCGAACGACACCACGCCGCTCGTCTCCGCCAGGATGGCGTGGTCCTTGGCCTTGCGCGCCTCGAAGAGTTCGGCCACGCGCGGCAGACCACCCGTGATGTCGCGGGTCTTGGAGCTCTCCTGCGGGATACGAGCGAGCACATCGCCCACCCCGATCTTGAGCCCGTCCTCGACGGTGATGATGGCGCCGGGCGGCAGCATGTACTTCGCCGGAATATCGGTGCCCGGTATGAAGAGACCCTTACCCTTCTCATCCAAAAGCGCGATCATCGGGCGGATGTCCTTGGCCCCCGAGCGGTGCTTGGGATCCAGCACCACGTAGGTGCTAAGCCCGGTCACCTCATCGGTCTGCTTGTTCACGGTCACGCCGTCAATGAGATCCGTGAAGGCCACGTTACCCGCCACTTCGGTGATGATGGGATGGGTATGCGGATCCCAGTTCGCCACCACGCGTCCAGCCTTGACCTTGTCGCCTTCACTCACGTTCAGAATGGCGCCGTAGGGCACCTTGTAGCGCTCGCGGTCGCGCCCGTGATCGTCTTGCACGACAAGCTCGCCGGAACGCGACACCGCGACATTGTTGCCGCTTGCGTGGCGGATCAGCTTGAGGTTGTTGAAGCGCACAGAGCCGTTGGACTTGACCTCGATGCCGCTCACCGCGGTCGCGCGCGATGCCGCGCCGCCGATATGGAAGGTGCGCATGGTAAGCTGCGTTCCTGGCTCACCGATGCTCTGCGCCGCGATTACGCCCACCGCCTCGCCCTGGTTCACGAGATGGCCTCGTCCGAGGTCGCGGCCGTAGCACAACGCGCAGATCCCATAACGGGTCTCGCAGGTCACGGGCGAACGCACGATCACCTGGTCGATATTACGCTCCTCGAGCAAGCGCACCTTGCGCTCGTCAAGCAGGGCGTTATGCGTGACCAGCACGCTGTTGTCGGCCGGATCGATGACGTCACCTATGACCACGCGCCCGAGCACGCTCTCGCGCAGCGGCACCACTACCTCACCGCCCTCCACGATCACGCTCTTGCGGACCCCGGTCTGGGTGCCGCAGTCAGGTTCCGTAACCACCAGGTCCTGGCACACATCGACAAGCCGGCGCGTCAGGTAACCGGAATTCGCCGTCTTCAAGGCGGTGTCGGCCAAGCCCTTGCGCGCGCCGTGCGTCGAGATGAAGTACTGCAGTACGTTCAGACCCTCGCGGAAATTCGCCGTAATCGGCGTCTCGATAATGGACCCGTCGGGCTTGGCCATGAGGCCGCGCATGCCGGCGAGCTGGCGAATCTGGGCGGCGCTACCGCGCGCGCCGGAGTCGGCCATCATATAAATGGAGTTGAACGACGGCTGAGTCACGACCTTGCCCGTGGCATCCTTGACATCCTCGACGCCGAGCTTGTCCATCATCGACTTGGCCACGCGCTCACTGGTATGGGTCCAGATGTCCACGACCTTGTTGTAGCGCTCGCCATCGGTAAGCAGGCCCGACGCATACTGCGTCTGGATACCGCGCACCTCGGCCTCGGCATCGCCAATGATCTTGGCCTTCTCGGCGGGGGTCACCATGTCGTTCACGCCGATCGAGATGCCGGCTCGCGCCGCGAACGCAAAGCCCGTATACATGAGCTGGTCGGCGAAGATCACGGTCTCCTTCAGTCCGACCTGCCGGTAGCAGGCGTTGATGAGCTCCGAGATGGTCTTTTTCTTGAGATCGCGGTTCACCAGCGCAAACGGCAGGCCCTGCGGCAGGAGTTCCGACAGCAGCGCCCGGCCAACGGTGGTCTCAACGAGCTTGATGGTCTTTACCTTATTGCCAGCGTCGTCGATCGTGACCTCTGGGATGCGCACGCGGCACTTCGCGTGCAGCGCCACCTTGCGGCTCTCGTAGGCGCGATGCACCTCCGCCACGTCCGCAAACACCTTGCCCTCGCCGAGCGCGTTTACGCGCACGCGGGTCATGTAATAGAGCCCGAGCACGATGTCCTGTGAGGGGACGATGATCGGCTCACCGTTCGCAGGCGACAGGATGTTGTTCGAAGACATCATGAGGCTGCGCGCCTCGAGCTGGGCCTCGAGCGAAAGCGGGACGTGCACCGCCATCTGGTCGCCATCGAAATCGGCATTGTAGGGCGCGCACACCAGCGGGTGGAGCTGGATAGCCTTGCCCTCGACGAGCACGGGCTCGAAGGCCTGAATGCCCAAGCGGTGGAGCGTGGGCGCCCGATTCAACAGCACCGGATGCTCGCGGATCACCTCCTCAAGTATGTCCCAGACCTCGGGGCTCGCCTGCTCGACCATCTTCTTCGCGGCCTTGATGGTCGTCGCCAGCCCGCGCATCTCGAGCTTGCTGAAGATGAAGGGCTTAAAGAGTTCGAGCGCCATCTTCTTCGGGAGACCGCACTGATGCAGCTTCAGGGCGGGACCCACCACGATCACCGAGCGCCCGGAGTAATCCACGCGCTTGCCGAGCAGGTTCTGGCGGAAGCGCCCCTGCTTGCCCTTGATCATGTCGGCGAGCGACTTCAGCTGGCGCTTGTTGGCACCGGTGATGGCCTTGCCGCGCCGCCCGTTGTCGAGCAGCGCGTCGACCGCCTCCTGCAGCATGCGCTTTTCGTTGCGCACGATGATATCCGGGGCGTTCAGGTCCAGGAGCCGTTTCAGGCGATTGTTACGGTTAATCACGCGCCGATACAGATCGTTCAGATCCGAGGTCGCAAAGCGCCCGCCATCGAGCGGCACCAGCGGCCGAAGCTCTGGCGGCAGCACCGGTAGGATCTCGATGACCATCCACTCGGGACGATTGCCGGAATGCAAGAAGGCCTCTATGACCTTGAGGCGCTTGGCAAGCTTCTTGATCTTGGTCTCGGAGGTCGTGCCGCCCAATTCCTCGCGCAGCTTGGCCGCCTCTCCGGCTAGATCGATGCCGCGCAGGAGATCACGGACCGCCTCGGCCCCCATGCGCGCGTCGAACTCATCGCCATACTGCTCGATGGCCTCGAGATAGGAGTCCTCAGACAAGAGCTGGCTACGCTCGAGCGGCGTCATGCCCGGGTCCACGACCACATAGGCCTCGAAATACAACACGCGCTCGATGTCGCGCAAGGTCATGTCGAGGACCAAACCCATGCGCGAAGGCAGAGACTTCAAAAACCAGATGTGGGCGACCGGGCTTGCCAGCTCGATGTGCCCCATGCGTTCGCGGCGCACCTTCGAAAGCGTCACCTCGACCCCGCACTTCTCGCAGATCACGCCCCTATGCTTCAGGCGCTTGTACTTGCCGCACAGACACTCATAGTCCTTGATGGGACCGAAGATCTTCGCGCAGAACAACCCGTCACGCTCGGGCTTGAACGTACGATAGTTGATGGTCTCGGGCTTCTTGACCTCCCCGAACGACCACGAGCGTATCTTGTCCGGGGATGCCAAGCCGATACGGATGGAATCGAAATCCTCGGTCTTGCCTGCCTGCTTAAACAAATTGAATAGGTCTTTCAAGTCGATCTCCTCAACGCGGCCGTGGTCGCGGCCTGTCGTTTGCGGTCAAATATCGCAGAGCGGGTTATCCTTGATCGAGCTCGATATCGATACCGAGCGAACGGATTTCCTTGATGAGCACATTGAACGACTCGGGCATACCGGCCTCCATCTTATGGTCGCCCTTCACGATGTTCTCGAACATCTTGGTCCGGCCCGTCACGTCATCCGACTTCACGGTCAGCATCTCCTGCAAGGTATAGGCGGCCCCATAGGCCTCCAACGCCCACACCTCCATTTCCCCGAACCGCTGGCCTCCGGACTGCGCCTTGCCGCCAAGCGGCTGCTGCGTCACGAGACTGTACGGACCGGTCGAACGGGCATGCATCTTGTCATCGACGAGATGGTTTAGCTTCAGCATGTACATGTAACCGACGGTGATCGGACGGTCGAACGCCTCTCCGGTACGGCCGTCATACAACGTCGTCTGGCCGCTACGCGGCAAATCGGCGAGCTCCAGGAGGTCCATGATCTCCTCCTCGGTGGCGCCATCGAACACCGGCGTCGCTATCGGCACGCCCTTCACCAGATTGCCGGCAAGCGCCACGATATCGCCATCGTCAAGCGACGCGAGGTTCTCGCTCTGGCCCCCGCCGTTATAGACCTTCTCCAAGAACTCACGCAGCTTGGCGGCCGCCACGTGCTGCTTTAGCATTTCATTGATCTTGTTGCCAAGTCCGCGCGCCGCCCATCCGAGATGGGTCTCGAGGACCTGGCCCACGTTCATGCGCGATGGCACGCCGAGCGGATTCAGGACGATGTCGACGGTATCGCCATTGGCCATATAGGGCATGTCTTCAACCGGCACGATGCGCGATATGACACCCTTGTTGCCGTGCCGTCCAGCCATCTTGTCGCCGGGCTGAAGCCTGCGCTTCACGGCCACATAGACCTTGACCATCTTCAGCACGCCAGGCGGCAGATCGTCACCGGCGATGAGCTTCTGACGCTTCTCCTCGAGC
>JAKBUS010000016.1 GCA_021841585.1 Pseudomonadota bacterium
GATCTCGAACTCAAGGCCGCCGGCTACCTCAAGGGCTCCGGGGGCTAGCGGCACGCGGCCTGCTCGCCGCCCGCGTGCCGTGACGGCCGAGGGCGTAGATATCCATGAAGATCGCGACCTGGAACGTAAATTCCCTGCGCGTGCGTCTGGCGCAGGTCGAGGCGTGGCTGGATGCCGTCGCGCCGGACATCCTGTGCCTGCAGGAGACCAAGGTGCGGGACGCGGATTTCCCGGTCCAGGCCTTCGCCGCGCGCGGCTACGAGGTGGTCTTCCATGGCCAGCCCACCTACAACGGTGTCGCCATGGCCGCGCGCGGTCCGCTGACCGAGGTCACCTGCGGCCTGGCGGGTTTCGCGGACCCCCAGTGCCGCGCCTTGGCGGCCACCTTCCAGGGCCTGCGCGTGGCGAGCCTCTATGTCCCCAACGGCAGCGCCGTCGATTCGCCTCGCTACCCTTACAAGCTCGGTTGGCTCGCGGCCCTCGAGGACCAGAGCCGCGCGTGGCTTGCGCAAAACCCGGCGCTGGTCCTGGCCGGCGATTTCAATATCGCCCCCGAGGATCGTGACGTCTATGACCCGGCCGCCTGGGAGGGCTCTGTGCTTGTGAGCGCGCCCGAGCGGGCGGCATTCCAGGCCTTGATCGCTACCGGGCTTACGGATGCGCTCGGTGCGTTGGCCGGCGAGGGGCGCGATTTCAGCTGGTGGGATTACCGCGCGGCGGCGTTCCGGCGCGATCAAGGCCTGCGCATCGATCACATCCTTCTGGGGCCGCCGCTTGCCGCCACCTTCGTGCGCGGTTTCGTCGATCGTAAGGCGCGTGCCCACTCGCGGCCCTCGGATCATGCGCCGGTCGTGGTCGAGGTCGCCTGGCCGCCCGCTTGAGCGCCCTCTAACCCGCAATCACGCCCCTCTGTATCACCACCAATACAGGTCGTGCTCACCTTAAATGCTTCATACCATGGTCGTTCTCCAGGATTTAGGCGTCCGGGTATCCCCTTTGGAATGTTCCATAAACGTAACATCTGCATAGGGCGCCCCCGCGCCCCCGGGATTTTCCCGGTGCCAGGCTTACACTAACGCCGCGACCGCTTCCCCCAAGGCCCCACGCACTCCCCCCTGAGCGCTTGCAAAGCCCATACGCATCAGCCTGTTAGAGAACGGTTCAGGCTGCTGGCATGGTTCTTGTTAATGGTGTGCGGCGTATAGGGCGGCGGTGCGCATCAAGGCGCCGCCGGCGAGTCATCATCGAATGGATCATTAAAGATGAAACGCGCGGTCTTCATCGTCGTGATTTCCACGGTCCCGCTGCTTGCGGCGGCCAAGGTCATGGCCGCGGCCCCGCCGACGGTGGTCAACTCTGCGTCGCTTACGGGCTCCGTGCTTGCCGGCGGCAAAGGTGTCGCCACGGTCAATGAGGCGGCGGGTCATGGCAATGTCCAGGCCAACAGCGACGCCATCGCCAACGGCGGCCCGGCGGTCGCCAGGATCCATCAGCGGCTGAGCGGTTCGGTCTCTGGCCTAAGCGCGGACGCCGCGCGCATAGGCGGTGAGGCGTTCGCGCGTTTTGCCGGGATACTGAACGTGAACCAGGCAGCCGGCAACAATAACCTCGAGGCCAATGCCGTCACCATCGCGCATTCCCTTCATCGCCTGAGCCTCGATCAGCTGACGCATATCGCGTCGCCCATCAAACAGTTCAATCACACCGGTCTGCCGGTCTCCGCGGGCGGCCGGCGCACGGTAACGGTTGCTGATAACGCCTTGAAGGGTGTAGCCGGGATTGCCCAGGTAAGCCAAGCAGCAGGCTCGGGCAACAGTCTGAGCAACAGTGTCACGCTCAATATGCCTGCGGGCATGCGTTAAGGGGTGCAGGGCCGGCTTGATACAAAGTCGTTATTCCGTTAACTCGTAAAGGAGAGGTGTATGGCAACTCAGTGGAAACTTCGTACCATCGTGGTGGCCGTGGGCATGGCCCTGGTCGCCCCCGTGGTTGTGGCCAAGACGACCGGCCACGCGCAGGCCACCGCAAACAGCAGTCAGATGGCCGGCGGGTCCTTCGATTTCGCCTCGGGCTCGAGCAATAGCGCCACGATCAATAGGCGCGTCCTGCAAAACGCCAAGGGCAACATCGGCGTGAACATCGCCGGCGGCGCCGGCAACATGCAGGTCAATAACACCGACATCGCGCTTGCCAACGGCGCCCTCACCAAGAAGACCAGCACCTCGTCCGTGGTCGAGAATACGCAGCGGGCCAACATGTTCTCGATGAGCGAGTCGGCGGATGTCACCAACCGTGCCTCGGCCGCCAACCACGTCCTGCAGAATGCCACCGGCAATATCGGTTTGAACGTCGCCGCCGGCGCCGACAACATGCAGGCCAACAATACCGCGCTCAGTCACGCCCTGGGGGTGCTGCCGAGCGGCCAGGCCGCGGCCACCATTGAAAGCGCTCAGGCCTCCGGTCCGTGGGATATGGCCATGGCCGGAAACAATAACGACACGGCAAGCCTCTCGAACCATGTCCTGCAGAACGCCTCTGGCAACATCGGCGCCAATATTGCCGCGGGCGAGCAGAACATGCAGGCCAACAATCTTGCGGTTGCCTTCAATCAGGGCGGTGTCGACGCCTATGCCGGGGCTGGCAGCCGGCAGGGCGCAAGTCTCATGGGCGCCTTCACCATGGGCGCCGACAATGACGCAACGCTCTCGAACCACGTCCTGCAGAACGCCTCTGGCAACATCGGCGTCAATGTCGCCGCGGGCGAGCAGAACATGCAGGAAAACAGCCTGTCGGTGGCGACCGCCTATGCCGTTTACCCCTCTTCTCCGACCGCTACCACCGGCTCCAGCGAAGCGCAGGTCGCCAATAGCCAGAACGGTGGCGTGATCGCCGGCAGTCTCAATATCGGCTCCGACAACGACGCCGCCCTGTCGAACCACGTCCTGCAGAACGCCTCCGGCAACATCAGCGTGAATGCCGCGGCCGGCACGCAGAACATGCAGGCCGACAACGTGGCCGTGGCCATGAATATGTCGACACGTTCAGGCGGCATGGCCAACTCGAGTATCGCCAATAATCAGAACGCCGGCCCGATGGGCGGCTCCCTGAGCCTCTATGGCGATGACGATGCCTACATCACCCATCATGTCCTGCAAAATGCCGCTGGCAATGTGAACGTGAACGTTGCCGCCGGTGCCGACAACATGCAGGCCAACGGGCTTGTCGCCACCGATAACAACGCCGGCAAGCTTGCCACTGCGGCCATTGACAACGATCAGGGGACCGAGGGCTATTTTGGCAACAGCGCGCGCCTGTCGTTCACCCGGTGGGGCTCCAACAACGCCTACCTGAACGACCAGGTCCTTCAGAACGCCTCAGGCAACGTCGGGGCCAATGTCGCCGCCGGCGCCTGGAACGAGCAGGCCAACAACCTCTCGATGGCCTATGCCGCAGGTCCGGTCGCCAGTACCACGACCGCCACCGCCGCCATCGCCGACAATCAGGCGAGCAACAGAGCCTTGTGGCTGCCGTCTGTCGCGGTCGACCAAGCGGGCGCTATGACCGCTTCGTTGTCGGATAAGGTCCTACAGAACGCCTCCGGCAACATTGGCGTGAACGCGGCCTCGGGTCTGCAGAACGTACAGGCCAATAACACCGCGCTGGCCTATGGCCTGGGTACGGGTAACGGTGACATGGATGGCGACAATACCGGCGGGCCTGCCACGGCTGTGATCAGTGGTGTGCAAAGTTCCGGGCCCTACTCGATGGCCCTGGACATGGGCGCGAGCAACGCGGCGAGCGTGACCAATCATGTGCTGCAGAACGCCTCCGGCAATATCGGCGCGAACGTGGCCTCGGGTCTGCAGAACATGCAGAGCAATGATCTGGCCTATGCCTTCAACCAGGCTGGTAGCAATGCCTCGGCGATGAGCAAGGTCTCGCAGGTGTCGATGGGTGCGATCGCCACGGATACGCCGGTGAGCTTCTCGATGGGCGGTGACAACGACGGCGACAACTCCTACAGCGTCCCGACCATGAACACCGCAGCCGTGAGCAACCATGTGATGCAGAACGCCACGGGTAATGTCGGGCTGAATGTCGCGGCCGGTGCGGCCAACATGCAGCGCAACACCTTGACCATAGCGGACGCGGACTAAAGTCCGCAGTAAGGGCGGGGGTATCACCCCCGCCTGTTTTTATCTGAAGGGTGGAGTGATGTCGTACCGTCTTCGATTTTACATACTCTGGCTTGCGATCCTGCCAATCATGGCGCGGGCGGGGACGGTGGTTGTCAACGGATTCGGGGGCGTGCCGTTCATCACGCACGTCACCAGCATGCAAGGCCTCAAGTTTCGGTCGGTGGTGCGGCAGCGCACCGACTACAGCTGTGGGGCGGCGGCGATCGCGACTTTAGCCGATTACGCCTACGGCCGGCATCTGACCGAGGATCAGGTGATCATCGGGATGCTCAAGGTCAGCAATCGCAAGGTGGTACAGAAAAAAGGTTTTTCTATGTTGGATATGGCGCGTTATCTAACCCGTCTGGGGCTCCATGGGGCCGGCTACAAGGTGCCGCCGGCCTTGCTCGTAAAGCTCCGAGTCCCGGTAATCGTGCTGCTCGATATCCAGGGCTATGAGCATTTCGTGGTGTTGAAAGGCGTGATCAACGGCCGCGCCTATCTCGCCGATCCGGCGCTTGGCAATCGCAGTCTTTCCCTGCGGCGCTTCGTCAAGGATTGGGATGATGTGGTGTTCATCGTCATGGGACCGCACTACGAGAAACACACACTGCTGCGCCAGGGGCTCAAAACGGCGCGCGTGCACGGCCTCATGGCGGCCGTGGAGCGTAATGAAACACGCAACCTGCGGGAGTTCGGTTTTATCCCCGCAACGGATTTCTAACCCAAGAATTTTTGACGATCAGGATGCGAGGAAGCGGTATGGACGCGAGTGGAAAAGGGATTCGTGTTCTTCGGAGCGCGGTGTGGCTCGTGGTGGCCGGGGCGTTTTGTGCAACGGCGGTGGCGGCGCACGCTGAAACGCTGCGCGGGCGCGATGTCAGCCTGATAGCCGGGCAAGCGCCGTTATCGGCGCACGCCCTGGCGTCCCTGCGGGGGCGCTATGTGGCCCCCGAGGGCGTCGTGTACTTCGGCCTGCAGATCGTAAGCCGCTGGACGCAGGCCGACGGCTCGGGTCTTGCCGTTGGCACCAATGTCAGTCTCGGCGTCGATGGCAATGGCCATCCGCATCTGTCCGTGGGCAGTTTCTCGACCGAGACCAACGGTACGGGGGGCGCCAGCTCCGCGGGTGCCGGGACGATCACCGGCAACCCGATCGCGGGTGTCGCTGGTATCGGCCAGGGTATCCAGACCACCGGTGACGGTAACGTCATCAAGAACGCCGCGGTGATCAACGTGATGGCTGGCGGCGCGAATGGATCGCCATCCGCGGAATCTTCCGGCCCCCAGAATCTGTCGGTAACGGGTGGGGGCGGTCAGGGCCGCATCGTGTTCAATCAGAACTCGGTGATCGTGGCCATCAATGTACCGGGGCAGGGCGTCATTCAGCAGACGCTTGGGGCCCAGGGGCTCGGGCAGAGCGCGCAGGTCCTGTCGAGCGCCAACAATATCTTGAATCAAATGAGCCTAAGTGTCGGCTTCGCGCATACAAGTGGTTTCTCCGCGGCGCAGCTCGGTGCGATCCTCGGGGCCATGAAGGGGCTTTGACGGATTTTGGAAGGAGACCGAGCCCCCATAGAGGGGCCGGTCATGGCCACGGGGATCTTGGGGTAGGGGTATGTCTCGTCAATCGGTGGGGGCGGAGCGCGCGCGGGGGGGCCGTAGCGGGCCGGTAAGGCGCGCGGGGGGGAATGAGGCGATGCGCGCCCTGGTGTTGACCGGCACGCGTCCCGATATCATAAAAAGTGCAAGCGTCGTCCATGCCCTCGAGGCCAGCGGCTGCCAGACCTTTCTTGTTCATAGCGGCCAACATGATGTGGCGGTGTCGGCGCTCTACCGGTTCCTCGAGATGCGGCCGTTTGCCACCGTGCGCCTGGGGTCGCGTGGATCGCGGCTCGCCGAATTGAACGCCCGGTTGCTCGAGGCGCTCGACCCGCTGATCGCGCGCGTGCAACCCGACGTCATCGTGGTCCAAGGCGACACCACGACCGCGCTCGTCGGCGCGCTACTCGGTTTCTATCACCGCGTGCCGGTGGCGCATGTCGAGGCGGGGCTGCGTTCCGGCGATTGCGGTGAACCGTTTCCCGAAGAACTCAATCGGCGGTTGATCACGCGCATCGCCGCCTGGCATTTCGCACCGACACCGCTTGCGGTCGCCAGCTTGCGTCGCGAGGGCATTGCACCCAAGGCCATCACCATGACCGGCAATACTGTGGTCGATGCCGCACTGTTTGGTTACCGTCGCCTTGGGCCGCCCGCCGCCGAGCAATCGGGCGCCTCGCGCCTCATCGTCGTCACCGCCCATCGCCGCGAGAACTGGGGCGTGGGTATCGAAGAGATCGGACGGGGCGTGCGGCGCATCGCCGAGCGCCTCGCGGACATCACCGTGCTCTGGCCGCTTCATGCCAATCCCGAGGTGGCGACGGCGGTCAGGGCGGTATGGAGCGGGCTTGCGCCGGACGTCCGTCCCCGCGTGCGGCTCGCAAACCCTCTGGCCTACCCCGACATGCTACGGGCGCTGCGCGACGCGTGGCTGCTCGTCACTGACTCCGGGGGGCTGCAGGAAGAGGCGGTGACCGCGCGCGTCCCGGTGCTGATCACCCGCCGCCAGACCGAGCGTCCGGAGGTCCTCTCATGCGGGGCCGGGCGGCTGGTGGGCGCCGATGCCAGACGCCTGGAGGCGGAGATCACGCGTCTTTATCGCTCGCGCGCCAAGTGGGAGGCCATGCGTCCGGCGCGCTCGCCGTTTGGGGATGGTAATGCCGGCCGGCGCATCGCCGCGGTGCTTGCAAAGGCATGGGTCGCCGGCGCGGGCCTATCGCCGCCGCGCGCCGCGCTCGCCGACACCCGTACCGTGGTGGCGTCATGAGCATTGGGCGGCATGGCGATTGGCGGGCGCTTGCCGCGATGCTGGCGGTCATGGTTCCGGGCATCGCCTGGGCCCATGGGTGGGTGGGCGCGGGCGTCTCGTATTACCGCCTGACCCAGGGCTATGGGAGTTTCGAGGGCCTCTATGCGAAGGGCGTATTGGGCGAGGGCTCAAGCACCATCTGGAATTGGGAGGTCGATCACGGGCGCATGTTCGGCTATGAGGAGAGCTACGGTGTCGTGGGTGTCACGCAGACCTTTGCCCCGCGATGGTACGGCTATCTGAGCCTCGCCGGGAGCACCAATTCCGATGTCGTGCCGCAAGGAAGGGTCGATGCCAGCCTTTCCTACAAGGCGCTACCCGATAAGCGCCTAGTGCTCACGGGCGGCTATACCGGCATCCGCTTTCGCGATGGCCATGATGACCGCAGCGCCTGGACGAACCTCACCGCCTACCTCCCCGATTACTGGGTGGCGATGGCGGGCCACGATTGGGCGACGAGCAACCCCGGTGCGGTGGAGGCGCAAAGGAGTTTCGCGGCCTTCGGTTACGACCACGGCGGCGAGACCGAGCTGACCGTACGTTATGGTTGGGGGACCGAGGCCTATCTCCCGATCGGCGCCCATGTCGCGCTCGTGGATTTCCGCAGCGAAACCGCATCCCTTACCTGGCGACAATGGCTTGGGACCGATTGGGGTACGGACCTCTATGTGGAGCGATTCGCAAGCCCCTATTACCGACAGACCGGAGGATCCATCGGTGTCTTCTATCATTTCTGACGAGCGACCCGACCCGCGCGAGGACGCGCGCATCGCGGGTTGGCGGGGCGGTGTCATTTCCCCCCACAGGGGCTTGCGCATCATGCCCCACGAGCGCGGGCGGCAGGCGCTATCCCTGATGCTGGGCCCGGTCTTCGCGCTTGCGTTAAGCTTGGCGATCGGTCCGCTCATCCTCCCGCTGTGGGCCGCCATCGAACGGTTTTGGTGTGCCCGGGCCACGCCGGCGGTGACTGTCATTCGCATACGCTATGCCTTGCCGTGGGGCTCGAGCCTTGCGGTGCCAGTCCCCGACCTTAACGCCAGCGGCCCTTCGCACGCCGCTTGGGTGACAAGCGCGGTGCTGGTGGGGATCACACTGCTTTTGGCCATGCGCCTGCGCCGCCACCACCTCCCGCTGTCGCTCGCGCTCTTTACCCTGGTGGCGGTGTTCGTCATCGGGGCCGCCGGGTTTACGCCGCTGCTCGCGCCCTTCCCTTATGTCATTCCAGGCTACATCCAGTCGATGCTGCTCATGGGGCTTACGCTCATGTTCATGACCCCGCTCATGCTCATGGTGATCTATTACCCGCTCGATTTCGCCCTGGGCAAGAAGGTCGCCCTTACGCTATTGGCGTTGGCGTGGCTCGCCATCGCGCTGCCCTGCCAGTTTTGCCTCCAGGCATTCGTGATAAGCGGCCTCGGCCTTATCGCCTTACCCGTGCTGTTTCTGCTGTTTGGCCTGCTGCTCGACATCATGGGGCTCGTTGCGCTCTACGCCTGGGGCATGAGTTGGAGATTGCGCCATGACTGACGTCCATACGGGTCTATCGTTCACAGGGCAGGCCGCGGCCGCGCATGCCAGTCTGATCGCGGTCTTGCAGCCGATCGCCTACGCCATCGTCGCGTTGGTGGTGTTCTACACCGCCCGCCACCTGTTCTTCACCATGAACCGGCTTTTTGGTCGTCAGCGCCACCCCTATCTCGACATCACCCAGGCGTCATGGCCGCTTGTGACCGTCATCATCCCGGCCCACAACGAACAGCCGGTCATCGCGCATATCCTCGAGCGCATGATCGCCGTCGACTATCCCCCGGACCGCCTGAAGATCCTGTGTATCGACGACCGCTCCACCGACGCCACGCCGGCCATTCTGGACGACTTTGCCAATCGCCATCCCGGTCGCGTCCAGGTCCTGCACAGGCCCCCCGACGCCCAGCCTGGCAAGGCCGCGGCGCTGGTCGACGCCACCGCGTACCTTATGGGCGACATCGCGCTCGTCTTTGATGCCGACTATCTCCCCGGCGCAGGGCTCGTAAAGCAGCTTGTGGCGCCATTCTTCGACCCTGAGGTCGGCGGCGTCATGGGACGCGTCGTCCCCTACAACAGTGGCAGCAATCTCCTTACGCACCTTTTGGAGCTGGAGCGCGCCGGCGGCTATCAGGTTGATCAGCAGGCGCGCGCGAACCTGCGTCTGATCCCGCAGTTCGGCGGTACCGTCGGCGGCGTGCGGGCAAGTGCCCTGCGCGCCATCGGCGGCTGGGACCCGCGCGCCCTGGCCGAGGACACCGACATCACCTATCGACTCGTCATCGCCGGCTGGAAGATCGCCTACCAGAATCGCTCGGAATGCTACGAGGAGGTCGTGGAGTCATGGGCCGCCCGTTACCGGCAGCTGCGACGCTGGTCGCGGGGACACAACCAGGTCCTGTTTCGCCAGCTCTTACCGCTCTTGCGGTCGTCGCGCGTGACGCGCCGCGAACGTCTGGATGGCGTATCGCTGCTCGGCATCTACGCCATGGCGCCGGTGCTCCTCATCGGCTGGCTCGTGCTCTATCTCCTGTGGCTATGCGGCGACAACGGCGGCGGTCTTTTGCTCATGCTGGCGGTGGTGAGTTATGGGACCTTCGGCAACGCCGCCGCGTTCTATGAGATCGCCTCGGCTTCGCGCCTGGATGGGGAACGCGACAAGGTCAAAGGCGTACCGCTCATTCTCGTCGGGTTCTTCGTCTCCACTTTCGCGGCGACCGCGGGGTTCCTGGCGGCCATCGGCGACACGCTGCGGCCGCGCCGAATCCAATGGCACAAGACGCCGCGTTACCGTGATCAGGCGCGTGGCGCGCCCGACCCGGCGACGCCGACGCGCCTTTGAGGAGGCTACCATGCTGTCGCTGTTCGCTGTTGTGACGATCATTCTTTTTCTGCTTCCGTTCACCCCGACCGCGGGGCTGTTTCTGCGCCGCCGTCGGACCCTCGGGCCGTCCCCGCTATCCGAGGGGGCGTATGCGCCGGATCATTTTGCCCGCAATCTGATCGAAAAGCTCCGCGCACGCATGGCGCTGATCACGCAACCGGTGGTCACGGTATGCGAATATCCCCTGGATGACGAGCCGCTTTTGATCCTGCCGGCCTCCATGCGCCGGGCGCCCTCGGAGTGCGCCACGAAGATGAGCTACGCCCTGGCCGACGTGGTCTTTCCGACAGCCCTCGCATGTGACAAGGAGATTGCCGCGGAAGGGGCGTTGGTGACGGGGGAAAATGCCAGCTATCGCGCCCTCTATGCGGCCGATACCTTGCGCGTCGGCCGGAACTCCACAATCGTTCGGTGGTGTCATGCCGATACCCACTTGAAAGTAGACAAAAGTTGCCGGATACTCGGTCGGGCATCGGCCAATAAAACAATTAAAGTCGACGCGCCATGTCGTTTTACGACTCTGACGGCCCCGATGATTTTGATTGGATCGGCGGAACCACGGGCGGCTGGCGCCAAGGCGGAGGATTTGGCATCGGTTGCGGGCACGAATCATGTGGCCCGCGAGCCGGTGTCGCTGGCCGCGGGGACAAGACTTCATGGATCGGTCAAGGCGTATAAGCGGCTGTGCGTGGGCGCCGGTAGCGTCATAGAGGGGGCGCTTGCCTGCGAGGGTGATATCGTCATAGAGCCGGGTTGCCTGATATGGGGCCCCATAATCGCCGAGGGCGATGTCCGCATCGCCGGGGGCTGCGAGGTAGGGCGGTCGGGTCATCCGGGGTCCGTGGTCGGCGAGGATGTCGAGATCGCCGCGCCCGCCGTGATCCACGGGGCCGTGCACGCGCGTCGCGGCGGAAATATTACAGAAAGTTAAAGAACTATAAAATAAAACACTGGGGGGCGGGTATCGCGGGTGGCTCCCAATCCCTACCACGCTAGATCTAAGGAGCATCACTGTGCGCACGCGACCCTATCATCCGGCTTTCGTGGCGCTTGCCGTGGCATGCGCGTGGACCCCGCAGGCCTGGGCGGGGACGTCTCCTACTGGTCCGCTCGATGTCCAGCACAAACCCGGGGCCCAGGAGAGTGTGCAGGCGGTCTATCGCCAGCAAAATGCCCTGTTCAAGGCCGGGCAGTGGATCCTGCAGCCTGGGGTGAGCTACGCCTACTCGGACAGCAATGCCTTGACCCTGAACGGGTTCCTGGCCTTGGGGGCGATCTTTCTTGGACAGATCAATGTAAGCAAGGTACAAAGCAATATCGAGACCTTGTCGCTCCAGACCAGTTACGCCCCCACGAATGATCTCGAGCTGTCGGTGACCGTGCCCTACCTGGCCCGGCAAAGCACGTATGTGTCGGTCGGCGTCAACAGCTCGAGCCTGCAGGCGAGCCAGCAGGACGTGACCAACAAGGGCCAGATCGGGGATGCCAGCGCCGCGCTTTACTATCAAATCTCGGGGACCAGCGGGGGGGCCGCGACCATCTGGAACTTGACTGCCAAGGCGCCGACCGGGCGCGGGCCCTACGGCATTCCGGTGGTGACACAGGCGCAGAACAATAACCTGAGTTATCCCGAGTCCTTGCCGACCGGCAATGGCGTATGGTCGGTATCGACGGGCCTGTCCTTCATAAAGCCGGTCAGTCCCGCCATTCTCTTTGGAAGCGTGAGTTACACCTACAACATTCCGCGCAGCTTCGGTAACATCTCGAGCACCACGACACCCCAGCCCGGACAAGTCGCCGGCGGCAATTCCGTGAGCTTCGGGGGCGGCACCGCCTTTGCGCTCAATCGGCGCGTGAGCCTCACGCTGTCCATGGCCGAGACGTTCATCACCGAGACGCGCATAAAGCCCGCGGGCGGCGCCTGGCAGGCGGTGGTCGGCAGCAGCGGCAACGCCGCGGTCTTGAATCTGGGCATGTCGTATGCCGACAGCCGCCGGGTGACGGTCGTCACCAACGTGGCCGTGGGACTGACCAAGGATGCCCCCAATATCGATCTCAGCGTGACGGTGCCCACGACGTTTTGACGACCCGGGGGCGCCGGGGATTGGCGGCAGGCCGCCCGTAAGCTTTTGTATGACCGCGCCCTGGTGATCCACGCAGGCCCAATCCAGATTTGGAAAGGCGGGAAGGAGGCAAGATGCCAGAAGCGAAGAGCGATATCGATACCAAGCAGTCCGGGTTTCGTGTCGGGCTAGGGGCCGAAACCCGCGCGCTGCTGGTCTATTGCGCCGCCAAGACCCTCCCGTTCCACGAATCCGATATCACGAGCCACGGCTGGAACCTGACGCGCGTCGGGACCTGGGGGCGGCGCGCTCTCACATGGACCGCCTGGGGGCGGGCGTCGGTATCGTATGCCTGCAGGACGCCAGCGAGAAGGCGGTCGCGGACGCCGAGGCCCTGCTCGGCTATGGCAACAATCGCTTCCGGTGGATCGCGATCCTCGATCTTGCATTTCTGAAAAACGCAGTCGCCAATCATCTCATCAGCGAGTGCTGTCTCGACTTCCATGTGGCGCCGGTGGACGTGCCACGGCTTTTGCACAGTCTCGGTCACGCCCTGGGGATGGCGCACCTTAGCCGCAACCAGCGCAAGGGTGCGGCGGAAAACCGCCTGGAAAAGAACATCATTGGCGCGAGCCAGGCGATGAAGGCGACCGTTCAGCGGATTGCGAAGATCAGCCAATCGGATGCGCCGGTCTTGATCCTGGGCGAGACGGGTACCGGCAAGGAGCTATGCGCCCTGGCGGTCCACGCCCACTCGGTGCGTGGCGCGCGCCCGTTCGTGGCGGTCAATTGCGGGGCGCTACCCGACAAATTGATTCAGTCGGAACTTTTTGGTCACGAGAAAGGCGCCTTTACGGGCGCGCATCAGCGCAAGATCGGGCGCATCGAGGCGGCCGAGGGCGGCACGCTTTTTTTAGACGAGATCGGCGACTTGTCGCTCGACCTCCAGGTGAACCTGCTACGGGTCTTGCAGGACGGGACCTATGAACGCGTGGGGGGTACCGAGACCATGTGCGCCGACATCCGCGTGATCGCCGCCACGCATGTCGATATGGAAAAGGCGGTAGGCGAGAAGCGGTTTCGCGAAGACCTCTACTATCGCTTGAACGTGCTGAATCTGGACGTGCCGCCACTGCGCAGCCGCGACGGCGACGTGGCCCTGCTCGCCCGTCACTGGTTTGATCGGTTTGCCGCCGAGAGAAACCCGCAGGTGCGCGGCTTCAGCCGCGATGCTTTGGCGGCCTTGAGCCGGCACCACTGGCCTGGAAACGTGCGCGAACTCATCAACCGGGTCCGGCGCGCGATGGTGATGTGCGAGCGGCAACTCATCGGCCCAGAGGATCTGGGCCTCGACTATGTCGGGTCCCACCAGGATATCCCGGTCGAGGAGACCCTCGCCGAGGCGCGTGAACGCGCCGAGCGCGAGGCGATCTGCGAGGCCATCGACAGGAGCGCGGGCAACCTGTCGCGCGCGGCGCGATCGCTCGGGGTCTCGCGGGTTACGCTCTACCGCCTGCTTGATAAATATCAGATCCCCCATCGCCTGCCGCGGAACTGAAGCGGCCCGCCACCACCGGCGTGGCTAGAAGCCCACCATGACGTGCAGCAGCTTGCGGTAGGGCAGATAAGCCTGGTTGTGGACGCGCACGAGCCTTTTGTGTCCGAACATGTCACGCAAGGGCTTGGTCGCGGCCCGGCCGGCGGGGCTCAAGAGCGCGACCAGGATTTTGTGGCGCAAGGACGGCGGCACCTTGGCGCTCACCGAGAACGCCTGGTTGGGCAGTCCCGGGACCTTATAGGCCGCCTGAAGCCGGCCCGGGAACTGCGCCTGCTGGTGCTTGAAGACCGCAAGCGGCTCGAGGGCGGCCATGCACTCGCCGTCGACGATGTTGCGCGCCGCCGCGGCGAAGTTGTGAATGACGACGATATAGGGCTGGCGTTCGGGATTCGTAAACCAGCTGTCCAACGTCAAGGTCCCCAAATTGGGTGGCGAAAAGGCGCACACCGCGCGCCCGACCAGGTCCTTGACCTGACGTATCGCCCGCCCGCCTTTTTTGGTGACGAGCACGAAATTGAGTTTGCCGCTCAATGCCGCGATCGCGCTGTCGTGCCAGTGGGCGATACGCCACCCTATGAGGGCCGGGCCGTCGAAGTAAATGGCGGCGGCATTACTGTGTACCTCGGCCATGTAGGTGAGCCAGTTGCTGGTGTAGTGAAAGGTGATCGGTGCCCCGGTGGCGTGCGCCAGAAAGGTCGCGATCTTTCCGTAGACGGCCTCCGCCTGCGCGAGTCCTTGGCGAGGCGGGGCGATCATGAGATAACGGGTGGGTCGGTTGGCGGCGTAGGCGGGGGCGCAAAAAAGACACAAGGCAAACGCGATCGTGCGCAACATAATATCTCCTCATGATGTGTTCGCGACGGAGGTGTGGCGCCGTCGGTAGCCCCCGAACAGGCCCTTGCGCGGGATCTTCTTGTTTGGAGCCCCTAAAGATTAGACCGCGTGTCCGTGCTTGCAAGGCGCGCCGTGCCTTGGAGATGGTCGGCGCGGACCACCGCCATGCGGGTCGCGGCGGTTCGGCTTGGCGTTCGCGCGGGCGGACTGATATAGTCGGCGGGCGACAGATAGCTTGCGGGAGAGGCCCGCCCTGCGGGGCCGGGCGCCGACGACGCAACCGCCCGGAAACGTACCGGCAAAAGGACCGCGAGGCTACTACCGTCGACTCTGGAGAGAGACTGCGCGACAGTCCACCGAAGGGGCACAAGCTCTCAGGTCGTGGGACAGAGGGGTGACTATGGATAGGCTCGCCGCCTAGGGGCGCGAGTTCGTGTGAATCGAACGCGAGATCTCTCATGGGTCACCGTACCCCGCTTTATGAAGAGCATGTCAAGGCCGGCGCCCGCATGGTGGATTTCGGCGGTTGGGACATGCCCCTCCATTATGGATCGCAGGTCGCCGAGCATCACGCCGTACGCCAGCAGGCCGGAATCTTCGATGTCTCGCACATGCGCGCCGTGGAGGTCCGTGGCGCCGATGCCCGCGCCTACCTCCGATACATGCTCGCCAACGACGTCGACAAGCTCGGTACCCCGGGAAAGGCGCTTTACGGCTGCCTCCTGAACGAGCAGGGTGGCGTCCTCGATGACCTGATCGTCTATTTTCTGGCGCCCGACTGGTTTCGGCTGGTGGTCAACGCCGGACCCGCGGAGGGCGATATCGCGTGGTTGCGCGCGCATGCCGGGCGTTTTGGCGTTGACATCGCGCCACGCCCGGATCTGGCCATGATCGCCGTGCAGGGGCCGCGTGCCGACGAGGCGGCCTCGCGGGTTCTGGGGGAGGCCCACGCCACGCTGGCGCGCCTGAAGCCCTTCCATGGCGCGTTCATCGGCGACACCTTCCTGGCGCGCACCGGTTACACCGGGGAGGCCGGTTTCGAGATCCTCATCGATGCGCGCGAAGCGCCCGGTCTGTGGCGGCGGTTTACCGATCACGGCGTCGTGCCGGCCGGCCTCGGGGCGCGTGACACCCTGCGCCTGGAGGCCGGCATGAACCTTTACGGGCATGACATGGACGCCACGGTGTCACCGCTCGAGTCGGGTCTGGCGTGGACCGTGAGCCTCGCCGCCGAGCGCGAGTTCATCGGACGTTCCGCCCTTTTGCGGCAGCGCGCGCAAGGTGTCACGCGTAGACTCACCGGACTTTTGCTGCGCGCCCCCGGGGTCGTGCGCGACGGCCAGGATCTGCAGGGCCCGTGGGGGCGGGGCACGGTGACGAGCGGCAGCTTCTCACCGTCGCTTGCGCGCGGTATCGGGCTCGTGCGCGTGCCGGCGGCGGCGGCGGACGGGGACGCCTGTGAACTCATCGGCCGCTCCGGACAGGTCCTTGATGCGCGTCTGGTCACGCCGCCGTTCGTGCGCCAGGGGCGGGCACTGATCGATCTTTGAGGGGAGGAGAGATGAGCAAGGTACCAGGGGATTTGCGTTATACCAAGAGCCACGAGTGGGTGCGCGAAGAAGGCGCGCTGGTGGTCGTCGGCATTACCGACCACGCCCAGGATCTGATGGGTGACATGGTGTTCGTGGAGCTGCCCAAACCCGGGACGCGCTTGGATGCCGGCAAGGAGTGCGCGGTGGTCGAATCCGTCAAGGCCGCCTCGGACGTGTATGCGCCGGTGGCGGGCGAGGTGACGGCGGTAAACGAGGCGCTTGCCAGCGCCCCGGAGACGCTCAATACCGACCCCTACGGAAACGGCTGGCTCTTCAAGGTCAAACCCGCCGATCCCGGCGCCGCCCACACCCTGCTCGACGCCTCCGCCTACGAGACCCTGCTCGCGTCCGAAACCTAGATCATGCCATTCATTCCCCATACCGCGGCCGAGACCGCCGCCATGCTCGAAGCCATCGGCGCCCGGTCGGTCGACGAGCTGTTTGACGAGATCCCCGCGCGCCTGCGCTCGGGACCGCTGGCGGGCGTGCCCGAGGCCTTGACCGAGCATGAGATCGGCCGGCTCATGCGCGAGCGCGCCGCCGCCGATGGCGAGTTCCTGACCTTCGTGGGCGCCGGGGCTTATGAGCACCATATCCCCGCGGCGGTTTGGGAGATAGCGGGCCGTGGCGAGTTTTATACCGCCTATACGCCCTATCAGGCCGAGGCCAGCCAAGGCACGCTCCAGCTCCTCTACGAGTTCCAGACGATGATCGCGGGCCTCGTCGGTCTCGATTGCGCCAATGCGAGCCTCTACGACGGCGCCTCGGCCCTGGCCGAGGCCGTGCTCATGGCCGTGCGGCTGCATGGCCGGTCGCGGCGCGTGCTGATTCCCGAGACCGTGCACCCCCTGTACCGCAAGGTCGTGCAGACCATCGTCTCGGCGCAGTCGATCACCATCGATCTCGTGCCCATGAATGCCGCCGGGACCACCGATGCCGGGGGCCTTGCGCGTGGCCTCGAGGGGGCCGCCGGGCTCGTCATCCCCCAGCCGAATTTCCTCGGGTGCCTGGAGGACGTGCATGCCATGACGGCGTCGGCGCGGCGTGCCGGGGCGCTTGCCATCGGGCTCGTAAACCCGGTCGCCTGCGCGCTCCTCGCGCCTCCGGGCGAATGGGGGCCAGGCTGTGATATCGCGGTCGGCGAGGGCCAGCCGCTCGGCGCCCCCTTGTCGTCTGGCGGTCCCTATTTCGGCTTCATGGCCTGTCGGCGCGAGCATGTCCGGCAGATGCCGGGGCGCATCGTCGGGCGCACCGTGGACGTGGCTGGCCAAGAGGCCTATACCCTCACCCTGCAGGCGCGCGAGCAGCATATACGCCGCTCCCGGGCGACCTCCAACATCTGCACCAACCAAGGCCTGCTGGTGACCGCCGCCACGGTGCACATGGCGCTGCTCGGACCCGAGGGCCTGAGGCGTGTCGCGGCGGCCTCGCACGCTAACACCGCCGCCCTGCGCGCGCGCCTCGAGGCCATACCCGGCGTGCGCGCGGCATTCCCCGATACGCCGTTTTTCCACGAAGTGGTTTTGAGGCTCCCGGTGCCGGTGCCCGAGGTCCTGCGCGCGCTCGAGGCGCAGGGTATCCTCGGCGGCTGTGCGCTTGGCGAGTTTTACCCGGCGCTCACAGACAGCCTGCTTGTGTGCGCCACGGAAACGAAGACCGAGACCGACATAGCGCACTATGCGCACCATCTAGAGCGTATCGTAAGCAAGCGCCGGCTCGATCCGCCGTGCGCTTACAAGGATGACAACCCAAGGAGCCCCTAGAAATGGCCAAGATAACCCTCAAAGGCACGCCATGCACGACCTCCGGCGATCTCCCCAAGGTCGGCGCGAAGGCCCCGGACTTCAAGCTTGTCAACGGCTCGCTCGCCGATGTCGGACTTGCGGATTTCAAGGGCAAGAAAAAGATCATCAACATTGTCCCAAGCCTCGATACGCCGGTGTGCGCGGTCAGCACGCGGCGTTTCGATGAATACGCCGCCAAGGATCGGAACACCGTCGTGCTGGTGGTATCCTCCGACCTCCCGTTCGCGCAGGCACGCTTTTGCTCGGCGGAGGCGACGCATGTGGTCCCCCTGTCGATGATGCGTGATCGCCATTTCGCGCGCGACTACGGGGTCCTGATCCAGGACGGCCCGCTCGCCGGCATCACCGCGCGCGCGGTAGTCGTGCTCGATGCCGACGACAAGATCCTGCACACGGAACTTGTCTCCGAGATCGGTCAAGAGCCGGATTACGCGGCGGCCATCGCCGCCGCCAAGTGAACCGCGCGTGCTGATCTTCGAGCGCGGTGCCCCGGGGCGCGTCAACGCACCGCAGATGCCGCGTCCGCCGGCGCCGCCGGGTGACATCCCGCCGGCGCTCCTGCGGCGCGCGCCGCCGGCCTTGCCGGAGGTCTCGGAGCTTCAGGTGGTGCGCCATTACACGCGCCTTAGCCAGCGGAACTTTGCCATCGATACGCATTTTTATCCGCTTGGTTCGTGCACGATGAAGTACAACCCCCGGGCCGCGCATGTCGCGGCCCTGCTCCCGGGTTTCGCGAACCGCCATCCTTTGGCGCCGGAATCAACCGGGCAGGGCCTTTTGGCCTGCCTTTTCGAATTGCAGGAGATGTTGAAGGATGTGACCGGCATGCGTGCGGTCTCGCTTACGCCGATGGCCGGGGCTCAGGGGGAGTTCGCGGGGGTCGCCATGATTCGCGCCTACCATGTCGCCCGCAACGACCTGGAGCGGGACGAGATCCTAATCCCCAAGGCCGCCCACGGCACGAACCCGGCGACCGCGGCCATGTGCGGCTATCGCGTGCGCGAGATCGATGTGCGCGCCGACGGCGATATCGACCTCGCCGCGCTCGATGCCGCGATCGGACCGAAGACCGCGGGCCTCATGCTCACCAACCCCTCGACGCTCGGGGTATTCGACCGGCATATCGAGGACATCGCGCAACGCGTGCATGCCGCAGGCGGGCTCTTGTATTACGACGGCGCCAACTTGAACGCCATCCTCGGCCAGGTGAAGCCCGGCGACATGGGCTTTGACGTCGTTCACCTAAACCTCCACAAGACCTTCGCAACCCCTCATGGCGGGGGTGGTCCCGGGGCGGGCCCGGTCGGGGTGGGCGAGCGCCTGCTGCCGTTTCTGCCGGTGCCGATGGTCGGCGAGAGCGGGGGGCGCTATTACTGGATCACGGAAAAGACGCGGCCGCAGTCGATCGGGCGGTTGTCGGCCTTTGCCGGCAACGTCGGCGTGCTGTTGCGGGCCTATGTCTACGCGCGCCTCGTGGGTCGCGAGGGCATGGCGCGCATCGCGCAATACGCGGCGCTGAACGCCAACTACCTGCTGGGGCGCCTGAGCCGCCTGGGCTTCGAGCCTGCCTACCCCGGCCGACGCGCGGCCCACGAGTTTCTTTTGACGTTGAAGGGCCTGAAGGAGGACACCGGCGTCACCGCGCTCGATGTCGCCAAGCGGCTGCTCGATAAGGGCTATCACGCGCCGACCATCTATTTTCCCTTGATGGTTCCGGAGTGTCTCCTGATCGAGCCGACCGAGACCGAAAGTCGCGATGAGATCGACGGCTTCGTGGCGGCCATGGCCGAGGTCCTCGCCGAGGCCAAGACCACGCCCGAGCTCTTGAAGTCCGCGCCACACACGCTGCCGGTGTGCCGGGTCGATGAGGTGCGCGCGGCGCGTGAGCTCGATCTGGCCTGGAGGGCTCATCCCACCAAGGCTTGAGGCCGCTTGATCAGGGGCCATCCATCGGCTTTTTCTTCCACTCGGGCCGACAATGATTTGAGGCGCGCTCGATGACCGCTATGCTCTGCGCCATCGAGTGGTCCGATATTGAACAGGCGGCCCGGTCATGAGGATTTTTAAGTAACATGACAGCACTCATTTGCGGTTCTTTCGCGTTCGACACGATCATGGTCTTTCCGGACAAGTTCGGGCGGCACATCCTTCCCGACCGGCTCCACATCCTGAACGTGTCATTCATGGTACCGAGCATGCGCCGCGAGTTTGGCGGTTGCGCCGGGAACATCGCCTATAACCTGAACGCGCTCGGGGGCCAGGCGCTGCCCATGGGGACCGTGGGCGAGGACTTTCTGCCCTACGCCCAATGGATGGACCGCCATGGCATCGCGCGTACGCATGTGGCCGAGGTGCCCGGGACCTATACCGCGCAGGCCTTCATCACCACCGATCTCGACGACAACCAGATCACGGCCTTTCATCCCGGCGCCATGGCGGAGTCGCATCGCAATCGCGTGGCCGACGCCACCGGGGTGACGCTCGGCATCGTCTCGCCCGACGGGCGTCAGGGCATGATCGATCATGCCCAGCAATTCGCCGAGGCCGGCATCCCGTTCATCTTCGATCCAGGCCAGGGCCTGCCGATGTTCGACGGCCCCGAACTCCTGTCTTTCGTCGATCAGGCGGACTATGTGTGCGTAAACGACTACGAGGCGGGGCTGCTTGCCGCCCGCACCGGCCTGGATGTCGCAGCCCTCGCCGACCGGGTCCGCGCCTTCATCGTCACGAAAGGCGCCGACGGTTCGGAGATCCATGCCAACGGCCGCGTCCATAAGATTCCATCGGTACGCACCGAGCGTGTCTGCGACCCCACCGGCTGTGGCGACGCCTATCGCGCCGGCCTGCTGTTCGGGCTCGCGCAGGGCTTTGATTGGGAGACGACGGGGCGCGTAGCCTCGCTGCTCGGCGCCCTGAAGATCGAGCACGCCGGGACACAGAACCATGCGATCGAGCCCGAGGCCTTTCGCGAACGTTTCGCGGATGTCTTTGGGTATCGCCTGAACGGAGGATAACTTGCCATGCTGCTAGGATCCGTATTCGCCTTGCTGAAGTCAGTGCCCGCGATCTTCTATGCCATAACGACCGGCTCGACCATCACCTTGAGCGGTCTTTACATGCAAAACCGCAGCGAATCGGAGCGCAACACCGAACGCCTGCGCCATGATGCCCTGATGCGCGACCGCGAGCGCGATATGGCGTTGCGCCGCGAGGTCTATCTCAAGTCGGCCGAGGCCCTGGCTCATGCCCAGGAGTATCTCGCGGCATTCGCGCGCGACGACCTCGCCTCCGATCAGCACGAGGCGTTGATCCGTGGCATAGGGGGCGATCTCAACAAGGTGCATATCGTGGGCTCGCTTGCGACCGTGCAGGCGATTGTCGAGGCCAATGAGTTCTTCGTGCGCAGCGTCGCCGACCTGGGCGTCGAGCAGCTCCCGGTGAAGCGCCTGAAGGAGGAGATCAAGGCCGAGGAGCTCTTGATCGAGGCCGCCGGAGGGCGGCGCGACGAGGCGCTGGCGCGCATGCGCGAGATGGATCGCGCGCAGGCCACCGAGTCGGCCTTCTGGAGCGTGCAGAACCAGATCCTAGCCGAGGCCCAGACCGCCATAGAGGATGCCGTCGAACACCTGCGCGAACTGCGCGAGACGTTGCTCGTAAGCGAGGCCCAGCTGTTGCGCGACGCGGCCCACGCCGGTATCGCCTTCGGGGCGCTCGTGGTGCGCGCCAATGTCGCCATTCGCCGCGAACTGGAACTGCCTTTGGATGCCGAGGCCTATGTCGGGCTCATGGAACGTTCCCAGGAGGCCCTGACGCGCCATGTGGGCAATTTCCAGGAGCAGGCCATGGAAGACCGCCGCAGCCTCGTCAAGGCCCGCCTAAGCCCCGCGCATGGTGCCTTCGTGCACTGGTTCGGTCGCCACAAGGAGCCCGGCGACCGGCCGGTCGCCGAACGGCCGGCCGCGCAGGAAGGCTGAGGCGGTACCCCCGCCGTGTACGTTCTTTGATGCCGTGGCGCGCGCCACCGGTTGGCGGGATGGAAGGTGACGAAGCCCGCGCACATGCCGACTGGCATCATGAACCAAAAGCCGGGTCGTAGGCCTCGAGGCGCGGAAACCACATAGCGGGCCTGATGGCCTTGCGCCGAGAGGCGAGACGAATACCCATGTCGGCGCGACCGGGTGGCCGGTCCCCTCAGTCGTCCGCCACGAGCGGCAGGCCCTCCGCTTCCCACAAGACACAGCCGCCGGCGAGATTGCGAACGTCGCCAAAGCCCATCTCCTGCAGGGTGTCGGTGGCCAGCGCGCTGCGTGCCCCCGATTCGCAATACACCACCACCAGCCGCTCCTGGGCCGAACACAGAGGTTCGACGCGATGCGGGCTGGCGGGATCGGCGGCCCCCTCGAGCGTCCCGCGTGGGATCAAAATCGCCCCAGGGATATGGCCGGATGCGAACTCCGCCGGTTCGCGCACGTCGACCACGAGTACCGCCTCGTTGTCTTCGAGGAGATTGTCGAGTTCCTCCGCGGGGATTTCCTGGATACGGCTGCGGGCGCGCGCGATGAAGTCGCCGATGGTCATGGGCATGACAGGCTCGTCCTCAATGAGTGGTTGTCGTCAAAGCATAGTCCGCGCGAGCACGCTCTCGAAGGTGGCCTCGTCTGTCACCGGCGCCTCGCACATAAAGCCCTGGCAGGCATAAGCGACCACCGTGCCTAAAGGCGCGCGCGCGGCAAGCCCGGGCGGCAGGTCTTTTGCGTCGTTGGGGATGGCGTAGACCGCGCGACGCGGCGCGAAACCGGCCCGCGCGCGTTCATGCCACCGATCCAGCGGGCCTTGCGCCCCCCGCAAGACGATGATCGCAGGCGGGTCGTTGGCGTCCTCCCAGGCCTCGATCAGCGCGGCGTGCATGGATGGGTAGCGGGCCAGCGCGGCAAGACCCGCATCCACGGCCGCCCGCGCCGGGGCCTCGAGCGTCGGGTCGGCCAGCAAGTGGGAGAGACGGAAAAGCGCCGAGGCGGCCACGGCATTGCCCGATGGCAGGGCATCGTCGGAGAAGGATTTGGGCCGGTAGAGGGGGGTCGTGTGGTCGCTGGCGGTGAAGTAGAAGCCGCCGTTCTCGTGATCCGCGAAATCCGCGCACATGCGCTTGGCCAGCGCCAGGGCGAAGACGAGGTCCTCCTGGCGCCAGCGCGTCGCCAGGAGTTCGAGCAGCCCGTCGAGCAGGAATGCGTAGTCGTCCAGGTAACCGTAGGGGCTTACGCGACCGTCCTTGGCAACCGCCGACAGGCGCGCGCCATCCCAGAGCTCCAAGCGCATGCGATCACAGGCGCGGGCGGCCGAATCGACGAAGCGCGGGATGCCAAGCAGCCGTCCGGCGCGCGCCAGGGCCTTGATCATAAGCCCGTTCCAGGCCGTCAGGATCTTGTCGTCGCGGCCCGGCCGCGCGCGCCGGGCGCGCGCGGCGGCGAGCTTGTCGCGCGCGCCCGCCGCGCGCGCCGCCACCTCTTCCAGGGGCAGGCCCAGGCGCTTGGCGATGTCCTTAAGGGGGGTCGCGAGCATGAGATGGTAGGCGTGCCCCTCGAAGTTCGGTGGCCCGTCCAGGCCATAGTACGGGATCGCCACCGCCTGCTCGCCGGCATCGAGCCATTCCTCGAAATCCGATCGCTGCCACAGATAAAAGGCCCCCTCCTCGCCGCCGCTATCGGCGTCGAGGGTGGCGTAGTAACCGCCATGCGGGGTCTCCATATCGCGCAGCACCCAGTCGCCGGCCGCGCTTGCCGCGTCACGGAAACGGCTGTCACCGGTGGCTGCGAAGGCCTCCGCGTAGAGCGCGATGAGCTGCGCATTGTCGTAGAGCATCTTCTCGAAGTGCGGGATGTGCCACTTGGCGTCGACGCTATAGCGGAAAAATCCCCCCTCCAGATGGTCATAGAGCCCGCGGTCGGCCATCGCGTGCAGGGTCGTGCCGAGCATGGACCGCGCCTCCTGATCCGCGTGGCGGACGCAGGCCAGCAGCAGCCGGCGCACGCCCCCGGGATGCGGAAACTTCGGGGCGCCCCCGAACCCGCCATCGATGGCGTCGAATTGCCCCTTGAGTTCCGCGAGGGCGCGATCCGCCGGGGATTCATCGGTGGTCGTGTCCGCCGGTGTTATCTGATCGGAGGTGGCCAAGATCTCGCGCAGCCGCGGACCCTGCGCTATGAGGTCCGCACGGTGCTCGCGAAAGTACTGCTCCACATGGACGAGCAGATCCGGGAACGCCGGAAGCCCGAAGCGCGCCTCCTTGGGAAAGTAAGTCCCCCCGAAAAACGGTGTGAGGTCGTCAGGCGCGAGAAACATGGTGAGCGGCCAACCCCCGGCGCGGCGCGCAAGCAGGTTGTGCGCCGCCTGATAGACGCGGTCGAGGTCCGGGCGCTCCTCGCGATCAACCTTGATGCACACGAACAGGCGGTTCATGACCGCCGCGACCGCCTCGTCTTCAAATGACTCATGGGCCATGACGTGGCACCAGTGGCACGCCGAATAACCCACCGACAAAAGGATCGGTCGGTCGGCCTCGCGCGCGATGCGCAGGGCGTTTTCGTCCCAGGGCTGCCACGCCACCGGGTTGCCGGCATGCTGTTTCAGGTAGGGGCTCGTCTCATCGGTGAGCCGGTTGATGAGGTCTGTCGTCGCCATGGCGTGTCCCAAAACCGCCATTGTACGCCGCCCGCCCCGGGCTGCGCGCCGTTTCTTGGTATAATGACGCCATGTCTCTTCCCGTCATTCGGTTGCGGCCCCGCGAGGACCGGCGCCTGCGCGCCGGCCATCTGTGGGTGTTCAGCAACGAGATCGATAGCGACGTCACGCCGCTTACCGCGTTCACGCCGGGCGATGTCGTGCGTATCGAGAGCGCGCATGGCCGCTGTCTGGGCGTGGGCTATGTGAACCCGCGGTCGCTCATCAGCGTGCGTATCGTGAGCACCGACCCGCATGCCGTGGTCGGCCGCGACCTGCTCGCCGCGCGCTTGCAGGCGGCGCTCGCCTGGCGTGAGCGTGTTTATGCTTTGCCCTTTTACCGGTTGGCCTTCGGCGAGGCCGATGGGTTGCCGGGCCTCGTCGTCGATCGTTACGGTGATGTGCTGGTCGCCCAGTTCACGACCGCCGGCATGGAGCGCCTGAAGACGGATGTGATCGAGGCCTTGGATCAGGTCGTGCGCCCGGCCAGCATTCTCGTACGCAACGATACCGCGAGCCGCGCGCTCGAGGGCCTGCCCTCCTATGTCGAGGCGGGGCTCGGTGAACCGCCGGCCGAGGTCACCGTCGTCGAGGGCAGCTGCCGGTTTCGCGTGGCGCTGGGGGTGGGCCAGAAGACCGGATGGTTCTACGATCAGCGCCCGAACCGGATGCGGCTTTTGCCTTATGTGGCGCACGCCCGAGTCCTCGATCTCTTCAGTTATGTCGGCGGTTTCGGCATCCAGGCCGCCGCCCATGGCGCCCATCACGCGACGCTCGTCGATGCCTCCGACCGGGCGCTGTCCTATGCGCGCGGCAATGCCGCCGATAATGGCGTGGGCGCGCACGTCGCCACCGTCCACGGGGATGTCTTCGAGGTCTTGCGCGACCTGCGTGCCGCCGGCGAGCATTTCGATGTGGTGATCGTGGATCCACCCGCGCTCATCAAGCGCCGCAAGGATTACGGGGCGGGGCTTGCCGCCTACCAGAGGCTAAACGAGGCGGCGCTCGCCGTCCTCGGCGCAAACGGTGTCTTGCTGTCGGCCTCATGCTCACACCACCTCGAGCGCGAGACCTTGGCGCGGGTCGTGGCGCAGGCCGCCACGCGCCTGCGGCGTGGGCTCCAGTTCGTGGAGGAGGGCGGGCAGGGCCCCGACCATCCGATCCATCCGGCGATCCCCGAGACCGCCTATCTGAAGGCCTTGGTCGCGCGTTCCTTGTCGGTCCTCTAGCGCCGGTGGTCGCCGCGGCCACCGGCCTGTGGCGAGGCGTTTTGCCGAGAATTTCGCGGGCCGAGGCGTTTCTTTAGCCGGATACGCGTGATCGGTGGTCCTCTTAGAATGCGTGCGCAGGGTAAACGGGCAGGGAATTTTTCTGTCCAACGATCCGGGGGTCAGAAACGGAGGACACGCAATGATCAGGAAAGGTGCACTCGTCAAGACAGGGATGATGGCGGCGTTCACGCTCACGCCAGTGGTTGCTTCAGCCCATTACTGGGGCGGCGCGCAGTCGGGCTTCTATATCGGTGCCGGCGGCGGCGGGGCGCGTAATCGCAACCTGGGTTCCAGCGTCCCCGGGCCATTCGTCAATTTCAAGCGCACCCGGCCCGCCTGGAAGGCCTTCGTCGGTTATGCATTCAACCGCTTCTTTGCCATTCAGGGCGGCTACCAGAACCTGGGCACGGACAGCATCGGTACGCCGGTGGGTTCCGAAGAGATCCGCAATCGCGGTTATGACGTCAACGGGCTGCTCAGTTTTCCGTTCACGCCGGTATTCTCGATCTTTGTCGAGGGCGGCGGTTCGCGATTCCGCACGCGTACGGTCACCCCGGTCTCCACGACCGTGACCCGTGACGGCACGCACCCCGATTATGGCGCCGGCGTGCAGATCAACATCGCCCGCCACGTGGCCCTGCGCGGACAATGGCAGCAATTCTTCATTCCCCATAACGACACGCAGTTCTACAGCGGCAGCCTGCTGTTTCGCTTCTAGCGGCGGACCGGGCGCGGGCGTGGGCATCCCGCCCCGCGCCCTCCATTCAAGGCGCGACCCACAAGGTCTTGATGTTGGTGAACTCGCGCACGCCGTAGAGCGCAAGCTCCCGTCCGTAGCCCGAGGCCTTTACGCCCCCGAAGGGTAGCCTCGGGTCGCTCTTCACCGGCGCGTTCACGAAACTCGATCCCGATTGCAGGTCTCGCGCCAGGGCCGCCCCACGCACCGCATCGCCGGTCCACAGGCTGGCGCCGAGGCCATAGCGGTTGTCGTTGGCGAGCGCCAGCGCATGCGCGCTGTCGCGCGCGCGCAAGATGATCGCCACCGGACCGAAGAGCTCCTCGCCATAGGCGCGCATGCCCGGACGCACATGGTCCAGGATCGACGGTGGATAGTAGCTGCCGGGCCCCTCGGGGATCTGGCAGCCGAGGCGCGCGCTGGCCCCGTGGCTTAAGGCGTCGGTGACCTGCTCGTGGAGGGTCTCGCGCAGATCGCGCCGCGCAAGCGGGCCCATAAGCACGTCCGGATCGCGCGGGTCGCCTACCTTCAAGGCCTTGACGTGCCGTGTGAAGTGCTCGAGAAAGGGCTCGGCCACGGACTCCACCAGGATCAGGCGCTTGGCGGCTATGCAGCTTTGCCCGGCGTTTTGGTAGCGGGACACGACCGCGGCCTTGGCGGCGCGGTCGAGATCGGCGTCGGCCAGGACGATGAAGGCGTCCGAGCCGCCCAGCTCGAGCACGGTCTTTTTCAGGGCACGCCCGGCGGCCGCGGCCACCGCGCGTCCCGCGGCCTCGCTCCCGGTCAGGGTGACGGCGTGGACGCGCGCATCAGCGATCAAGGCCGGGACCGAAGGCGCGCGTACCAATAGCGCCTGAAACAGGCCCTCGGGGGCCCCGGCCTCGCGGAAGATCCGGGCGATCGACAGGGCGCATTGCGGGACGTTCGCGGCGTGCTTCAGCAGCGCCGCGTTGCCGGCCGTGAGCGCCGCGGTGGCGAACCGGAATACCTGCCAGAAGGGAAAATTCCACGGCATGATGGCCAATATGACGCCAAGCGGCAGGAACGCCACTCGCGCGTCGGCGTCACCGACGTCGACCTTTTCGTCGCCAAGCAGGCGTTCGGCGTTTTCCGCGTAGTAGTCGCAGGCCCATGCGCACTTCTCGACCTCGGCACGGGCCTCCGTCACCGGTTTGCCAACCTCGAGGGTGATGATATCGGCGTAGTGGTCACGCCCGGCGCGCAGGAGGGCGGCCACCCTTTGCAGGAGCGCGCCGCGCTCTTGCGCGTGGCTCAGGCGCCACGCGTCGGCGGCAAGCGCGGCGCGGCCAAGCGCCGCCTCCTGCTCCGCCGGGCTCGTTTCGGGGAAACTTGCGACCCTTTCGTCGGTCGCCGGATTGATGCTATCGAATGACATGGCGCCATCCCTTGCACTGTTTACTGGCTCAAGTATAGTAATTCCATCTCCTTACCGCAGTCAGGCCCGTGCGCCTCGCCCAAATCATCGTTCTTGCCCTGGCGTTTTCGAGCGTGGCCTACGCCAATACCCCGCAGGCGCAGGACAGGCTGCGCTACCGGCAGGCGCTCACGGCCCTGAACGAGGCGCGTTACGGCCAATTCCGGCGCCTCTATCACGAGTTGGACGGCTATATCGCCCGCCCCTATCTACGCTACCACTATCTCATGGATCGGCTGCGCCACGATCGGCCGCGGGCGGTGGCGGCATTCCTCGCGCGCTATCCGCAGCTCCCCGTTACCGCCAAGCTGCGTCGCGGTTGGCTCAAGTTCCTGGCCCGTCGGCATGAGGACAAGCGCTTTCTGGCGGCCTACGACCCGAGCCTCGATTCCGATGTCAGCCTGCACTGCTACGACCTCGCCGCGCGCGCGCGCGCCGGGCAAAACGTGGCGGCCTCGGTGCGCGCATTGTGGCTGACCGGGCAATCGTTGCCGCGCAGCTGCCAGGGATTGACCGCGCACTGGCTGCGCGCCGGCGGCGCGAATCAAGCGCTGTTGTGGGCGCGCACCAAGCTTGCGATGCACGCCGGCAACGTCACCCTCGTCAAGCGCCTACGCCCGGTGTTGTCGCCCGCGCACGCCCTGTGGGTGCATCGCTGGCTTGTGCTGAACGCGCACCCGGCGCGCGCGCTGGCGCACATCGATTACCCGCTGACCATGAAGCGCGCCCGCCACATGGTGCGCGCGGCGGTGGTGACACTCGGCTGGCGCAGCCCGACCTTGGCCATGTCGCTTTGGCAGCATCTCGACGCCGGCCGCTCGCTGCCCGGCGAAGACAATAACTATGTCCTGCGCGGCCTCGGGCTGATAGCCGCCAAAGATCACTTGCCCGAGGCCTTGCCGTGGTTGTCGGCCGCGGTCCCACGCACGAACGACGGCAGGCTTGTCCGTTGGCGGGTACGCGCCGCATTACGCGAGCGCGCGTGGGGCGACGTGCTGATGTTCATCGACGCCATGCCGCAGCCCATGCAACACAGGCAGGAGTGGCAGTATTGGCGGGCGCGGGCGCTCGCCGCGAGCGGCCATGCAAAGGCCGCCGACGCGATATTCACGAGGCTCGCGGGGCGCTTTGGCTACTACGGATTTCTCGCGGCCGACCGGCTCGGACGGCCCTACCACATCCCGAATGTGCCCCTGACCGAGCCCGTGGGGCTCTTGCGGGCCGTCGATCGCCTACCGGGCATTCGCATGGCCCATGAACTCTTTCTCTTGCATCAGCACAGTGAGGCGCGAGCGCAGTGGTTTCAGGCGCTGCAGGGGCTTCCCGAGGATCAGATCGAGGCCGCGGCCCTGCTCGCCTCGCAGTGGGGCTGGCGCGACTGCGCGATCCTGACGGTTGCCGGCACCCAGGCCAAGCATGCGCTCGGGATCCGTTTCCCATTGCTCTACCGTTCCCTCATAGAGCTCGATGCCGGACGCAACAAGATCGATGCGGCGTGGGTGTACGGTATCATCCGCCAGGAGAGCGCGTTTATTTTCGATGCCCGTTCCGATGTGGGCGCGCTCGGCCTCATGCAGCTCATGCCGGAGACTGGCTTCATCACCGCCCGCGAGATTCATCTGCCGATTACCGGCGATCGCGACCTGCTCGACGTGACCAACAACGTGGACGTGGGGACCCGTTACCTGGCGGATGTCCTGCTGCGCGCGCGCGGCCAGGAGCCGGTGGCCACCGCTGCCTACAACGCCGGGCCGACCGCGGCCATTTCCTGGCTCCCGGTGCGCGCACCCCTTCCCGCCGATATCTGGATCGAGACCATCCCGTATCGCCAGACGCGGGGTTACGTCAAGAACGTCCTGGCGTTCACTGCGATCTATGACTACCTGCTAAAGGGCCGCCAGGACGCGCTGCTCGCGTGCATGAAGCCGATCCCGCCCGCCGTCGAGCTGGCCGCAAATGGGGGTTAGGCCGGGCGCGCTCGTCGTGGTGCTCGGGGGCTGCGGTTTCCTTGGCCGCGCGCTGGCCCGCGACCTGCATCACCGCGGCTATCGGCTGCGTCTCCCGACGCGCCATCCCGATCGTCATCGCGACCTGCTGGTCCTTCCGCGTCTCGAATTATGGGAAGGCGACGTCCATGACGAGCGCTTCCTGCGCAAAATCGCCGCCGGCGCCGCAGCGCTCATCAATCTGGTCGGCATCCTCGGGGAACGGACCCCGGGGGACTTCGTGCGCGTGCACGAGGAGCTGCCGGCGCGCGCCGCCCGCGCCGGCTGCGGGCTGCGGCTCCTGCACGTGAGCGCCGCGGGCGCCGATCCCGCCTCCGATAGCGGCTATCTGCGCAGCAAGGCGCGCGGCGAGCAGCGTCTGCGGGCGCTGGCGCCGACCGCCATCGTCGTGCGGCCGAGCGTCATTTATGGGCCCCGTGACCATTTCGTGTGCCGTTTCCAGCGGCTCTTGCGATGGGCGCCGCTGGGCCTGCCGGTACCGCTCGCCGCGAGCCCCATGGCCCCCGTGCACGTCGATGACGTAGTCTCGGGGATCACCGCGGCCTTGGCCCGCACGGCCGCCGCCGGACGCGACTATGGCTTCTGCGGTCCCGAGGTCATGCCGCTTTCAGAGGCCGTATCGGCCATCGCCGAGATTTCCGGCCGAGCCCGTCCGCGCGGCCTTTCGCCGGGTACGAGCCTTTTGTTAGCGCGCGTCCTCGGCCACTTGCCGGGGCCCCCGTTTTCGGTCGATCAGTGGCGCACCCTGCGTGCGGGGTCGGTATGCCCGGCCGGGGCCCTCGGGCTGCGTGATCTCGGTATCACCCCCAGACCCTTCCGCGAGGCGCTCAAGGACCTCGTTCCGGGGTCCTGCTGACGCACGGTGGCACCCAGAGGACGGAAGGACGAACGGGGCGTGTTGTCGCCCCCTAGCGTCTGCTAACGTCTAAGGTACGTCGACGATGTGCGTATATGCGAGGGGTTTGCGGCTTATGAATCTTTACATCGGGAATTTGTCCCGAATGGTCACCGAGGCCGATCTCGAGATCATATTCGAGGGGCTCGGGCATATCGTATTCGCGCGCCTAGCGCCCCCGAGCGCGGACCGCGAGACCCGCGGATACGCCTTTGTCGCGGTCGCCGACGAAGGTCAGGCGAAACTCGCGGTCAATGCCATGAACGGCAAATACCTGAAGGGCCTACGTCTGATCGTGCGGCCGGTGCTCGACCACGCGCGGCAGGCGCGGGCGCTGCGCGCCCATACGGCGCCGCGGGCCCCCCTGGCCGGTGCGCGCCTGCGCCTGCTGAAGGGCGGGGAGACGTTCGACTAGGCCCCTGCGGCTACGCAGTTCCCGATCACGGAACGGCGAAGGCAGCCTCCCATACCAGCGCACCGCCCGGAAGAACGCCGGGAGTTCGCCATTCTCCAGGGCCAACAGCCGCCGGAATGCCGGCACCAGGCTCTCATAGCTCATGTAGGCGCCCAGCAGGGCATTGTTGAAGCGCTCATGAAAGAAGGCGCGGTAACCGTGGCTGCCGTGCCAGCGGCGCGCGAGCGCGCCAAAGCCCGCGCGCAACGCGCGGTAGGCGGCGCGCTTGGCCGCGAGTTTCCGCGCCGGGCTCAAGCTCGGGTCGGCGTAAATCCGCGCAAGCCGCGCCCGGCAGGCGCTCATGAGCGCGAGCACGGCCTTGTGGCGCGCGCGCCGCGCCCGATAGGCCAGGCGTTCGGCCGGGGTCCCCTCGGAATCCAGGAAACGCCGTACCCCCACCGCGGCCACGGCATCGGCGAACGATTCATCGAAAGTGGTGGCGTTCGGCACATAGATGAGGTCGTGCGCCAGCTCGTGGAAGATGATGTGCGCGACGGTCGTGCGCGGATAGCCGAGAAAGGTGTTCAAGACCGGGTCGCGCAGGTAACCAAGCGTGGCAAAGGCCGGTACCCCGCCCACGAAGACGTCATACCCCTTTCGCGAAAGGGCGCGCGCGTAGCGCCGTGCCGCGGCCCGCGAGAAATAGCCGCGATAGGCCACGCAGCCCGCGAACGGGAAGCACCAGCGCTTCAATACCAGGCTAAGGCGGGGGGCGGCAAAGACGTTCCAGACCACATAGGGGCGATGGAGATCGGCGTAGTCGCGATAATTGCCGTGGAGCGCAAGCCCGAGGCGCGTGCGCGCGAACTGCCGCACCTTCAAGACATAGCGCAGGCGTGCCTTGACTGAAGGGGGAGTGGCCGGGTCGGCGAGCACATGCGCGATGGGGTGCTCGGCGCGCATGATGCCGATTTCACCCCCCACGGCCTGCGCGTAGTAGGGGAGCGCGCACCCGGATAGCGCCCCCGCCACAAGCACGGCGAGCACGAAGCCGATACAATGGCGGCCTTGGCCGACACGCTCGCGGGACATATGGAGACCTATCTAGTAGGCGGTGCGGTGCGCGACGATCTCCTGGGAAGACCGGTCATCGATCGTGATTATGTCGTGGTCGGCAGCACGCCGCAAGAGATGGAGGCGCGCGGCTTCCGGCGCGTGGGTATGGATTTTCCGGTGTTTCTCCATCCCGAGAGCCACTGTGAGTACGCGCTCGCGCGTACCGAGCGCAAGACCGCGCCTGGCTATCGCGGCTTTGCGGTGCACGCCGATCCCACCGTGACCCTCAAGGAGGATCTGGGGCGCCGCGACCTGACCATCAACGCCATGGCGCGTGCCGAGGGCGGGGCGCTGATCGATCCGTACGGGGGCCTTGCCGACCTGCGTGCCGGGATCTTGCGTCATGTCAGTCCAGCGTTTGCCGAAGACCCCGTGCGCATCCTGCGGGTGGCGCGCTTCGCGGCCCGCTTCGGTTTCACCGTAGCCGCCGAGACCATGACGCTCATGCGCTCGATGGTCGCATCCGGCGAGGTATCGGCGTTGGTGCCGGAGCGCGTGTTCACCGAACTCGACCGGGCCTTGGGGGAGCCGCACCCATGGCTTTTTGTCGAGGTGCTGCGCGCCTGCGGGGCGCTGGCGGTGCAGTTTCCGGAGATCGACCGCCTCTTTGGTGTCCCGCAGCCGCTCGCCCACCACCCCGAGGGGGATACCGGCGCGCATATCCTGCTGGCGCTCCGACAGTCCGTGCGTCTGGGGCTCACGCCGCGCGCGCGCTTCGCGGTGCTCCTGCATGACCTCGGCAAGGGGCTTACGCCCTCAGCCGAATGGCCCTCCCACAAGGGTCACGAGGGGCGCGGCGTGGCGCTCGTGGATCAGGTGTGCGCGCGCCTCAAGGCCCCGGCGGAGCATCGCGCGCTCGCGCGCGCCGTGGCCGCTTACCATCTTCAGGTCCATGACGCCGCGCGCCTGCGGCCGGTCACCGTCCTGCGCCTCATCGAGGCCGTCGACGGGTTTCGCAGGCCGGAGCGCTTCCTAGAGTTTCTGGCGGCCTGCGAGGCCGATGCCCGTGGCCGATTGGGTCTCGAGGACCGCCCCTATCCGCAGGCCCAATGGCTGCGCGCGGCGCGGGATGCGGCGGCCGCGGTATCGGGTCGCGAGTGGGCCGCCGAGGGCCTTGCCGGGGATCAGATACGGGACCGCATCCGCGCATCGCGTATAGACCTCATCGCCGCCCTGAAGACGGACTAGCCTCGAGCCCCGGTTTCTCGCCTCTCGCCCCGGCGCCGGGGCGGTGGCATTCATCGCATGGAGATGTATCATGAGCCCCTAATGGACGGGGGATGCGCATGCGAGGTTTGATCGATCGATTGCGGGGCGTGGAGCGCGATATCGTGCAGGCCCCGGAGGCCGGGAACGGTCCCTACTATGAGCCTCAGGGCAGCGAGATCGCGATCTTCGAGGCCGCCTGGCGGCGGCGCCTGCCGGTCATGCTGAAGGGCCCGACCGGCTGCGGCAAGACCCGTTTCCTGGAGTATATGACCCACCGCCTCGGCCGCCCGTTGGTCTCGGTGTCGTGCCACGAGGACCTGACGAGCGCCGATCTCGTCGGCCGTTTCCTGCTCGATGGCGAATCGACGGTCTGGCAGGACGGCCCGCTCACCCGCGCCGTCAAGGCCGGCGCCGTCTGTTATCTCGATGAGATCGTCGAGGCACGCACCGACTCCACGGTCATCATTCACCCCCTGACCGATCACAGGCGGCGCCTGCCGCTCGAAAAGCGTGGACTGGAGATCGAGGCGCACGAGGACTTCCTGCTGGTCATCTCCTATAACCCTGGGTATCAGACGGTGCTGAAGGACCTGAAGCCCTCGACCAAGCAACGCTTCGTGGCCATCGATTTCCGCTATCCCAGCGCCGAGGTCGAGGCGCGCATCCTGCAAAACGAGGTCGAGGGGCTGGACCCCGAATGGGCGACGCGGCTCGTGGCGATCGCGCACAAGGCCCGCGCCCTCAAGGACCACGGGTTAGATGAAGCAAGCTCGACGCGCTCGCTGGTCTATGCCGCTTCCTTGATCATCGCCGGCCTGCCGCCCATGGAGGCCGGCGAGGCGGCACTCATCAGCCCGCTCACGGACGATGTCGAACTTGCCATGGCCCTGCGCGAGATCGTCAAGGCGCACCTGCCGGCGGCATGAGCCAGGACCCCGAGGCGCGGCTTGCGCTGGTCGTGAGCGAGCTCAAGGAGTTGAGCTTCGTGGCCCATCGCGACCTCACCGCCGCGCTTCCCGCCCTAGAGGCCTGCGGGGCGCAGACGCGGGCGCGCTGGGCCGAGACCGGTCGTGACCTCTTTTTGCATGATCGTGACGGCGGCAAGGCGTTCCTGCGCGCGAGTCCGGGACTTGCGCGCGGCGTGGGGGCGGTCGATGTCTGGACGGAGCAGGCGCGGGGCTTCCTGGCGTTTCGCGGGTCCTGGAAGGCGTTGACCGCCTATCTCGCGAGCTTCCCGGAGGCGGTGCGGGTGCTGGGCCTAGACGACGCGCGCCGCTGGGGCGACGTGGGTCTCGAGTGGGCGCGCCGCCATCCCGACAGCGGCGCGGTGTTCTTCGAGACCCCGGTTGCCGATCTCGCCGCCGGGCGTGGTTTCGCCGGCGCCAGCGAGATCTTGGGCGCGCTCGCCGATCTCGCCGAGGAACGCGGCCTGCCGGGGGGGTTGGCGCTGCCGGGGGCGATCAAGGTTCGCGCGCTCTGGGGGAGCGAGGTCCTCGGGGCATGGCTCACGCGCGGGGCCGACGTCCTCAAGGCTGGACGCCTGCGCGGTGAGGCCTTTTTTCGCCTGGAGGGGCCAGACAGCGACGAGGCCCTGATGGCCATGCTCCCGGGGTTCCGCACCGCGGAGCATGAACGCTTCCTGGCGCTCGTCGCGCGCGCCGCGTTCGGCTGGACCCCGGCACTGGCGCCCGCGGGTCTTACGGCCGGGGCCCCGGCCTTTGTCGAGACCGATGGCCGCGCGCTGTTCGTGCCGCCGGCGTTTCCGACGCGTGAGCAGGCCCTGGCCGCGCTCTTGCATCACGCCGGCCACCTGCATTTCGGGACCTATGAGCAAGGGGCCATCGAGCGGCTGTTCGCCGAGGCCGGCATGCGGCATCCGCCGCTCGATGCCGATCAGCGTGTCACCTGGCGGCCGCTGTTTGCGCTGTTCGGTGCGGACCTCCTGCGCTTTCAGGTGCTGTTCGACCTGTGCGAGGACTTCCGCGTCGACGCGCGCGTCCAGGCCCTGATGCCAAACCACGTCCCGCGGCTTCGCGATCTGGCCACCACCCGGCCCGATGGTCCGGCCGGCGCGTACTTCGATCTCGCGTGCCAGGGCCTCGAGGTGCTCGCCGGACAGGCGCGCGCCACCGGTCCCTGGGCGAGGCTTCTTGCGCCCGACGCCGATCTCGTCACCTCCTGGGTCGAGGCGCGCGCGCTGTATGAGGAGTCCGCGCTCCCCGAGCTTTACCTCGCCTGCCGTGACGCCGCCTACCTCCCCGGGCGCTCGCCGAATCACGCGCGCCCGGTCTACCCGCGCGCGATCGCGCGCGAAGATCAGCCGGGGCCTGATACCGACCCCCGTTCCTCGCCCACCAGCGACCCGGCCGCGGCGCGTCCGGCGCCGGTCAGCGCCGGTCACGACCCGGACATGGAGCTCCCGCCCGAAAATACGAGCGGTGCGGGTGGCCGGGTGGGCGTCGGCAGGCCCCAGCCGGCCACCACCAGCGCGCATCGCCGCCGGCTGCGGCCGCCGGGAGAGGGTCTGCCCTACCCGGAATGGGACTATCGCGACAAGGCCTATCGGTACGACTGGACGCGCGTACTGGAGCGCGACCTCATGGAGCGCGATCGCGCCTGCGCGCAGGCGCTTTTGGCGCGTCATGCCGCGGTCCTACAGCGGCTCAAGCGCGCCATCCAGGCCGAGAAGCCGCGTCGCGCAGCGCCGCAACGACGCCAAAACGAGGGCGAAGAACTCGATGTCGACGCCGCCGTGGAGTACGTCGCCGACCGGCGTACCGGGGCCCGGCCGACGCCGCGCATCTATCGCCGACGCCGCCACCTGCTGCGCGACACCGGGGTGCTGCTGCTCGCGGATCTCTCGACCTCCATCATGCAGCAGGCCGCCGACGGCGAGGGCCGGGTGGTGGACCGCATGAAGGCCGCGCTTTTGCTGTTTGCGCGCGCCCTCGAAGAGGTCGGCGACAGCTATGCCATCGCCGGGTTTGCCTCCAAGTATCGCGATGCCGTGAGCTATTACCCGATCAAGGATTTCGCGCAGCGCTTGACCCCCGACACCGAGGCCATGCTCGGCGGGCTCTCCGGGCGTCTCGCCACGCGCATGGGGGCCGCCATTCGCCACGCCTGCGTGCGCTTCGGCGGATCTCCGGCGGCGCGCCGCCTGCTGCTCATCCTCTCGGACGGCCGCCCGGCCGATTACGATGACGGCGGTGACGAGCGCTATCTCCACGAGGACACGCGCATGGCCGTGAAGGAGGCGGCCGACCAGGGCATACACGCGTTTTGCATAACGCTCGATGCCTCCGGTTCCGCCTACCTGGAACGCATCTTCGGACGCGGCCATTTCCTGGTGATCGACCGGTTGGATGATCTGCCGCGGCGTCTGCCGCAGGTTTATCTCAGGTTGCGTGCTAGCGCGTGACGGTCGTCCCGCGGCCTTCGGCCTAGAGGGCCAGCGAGCGGCGCCGGTCGAGCAGGGAAAAGCCCTGGAGGCCGGCGTCGAGGCCGCGGCTAAAGGCGATGACCTTGAAGAGTTCCCCCATTTCGTGCGGGAGCGTTAGGCGTTTGATGGCCTGGCGCGCGCGCAGGGCCTCGCGCTCATCGGCGGGCATGTCAGCGCCGATGCCGAGCGCGAGCAGGAAGGCGCCCTGGCTCGTGTAGCCGGCGAGGTCGAGTCCGAGCGCGATGGCACCGCGCGCGGCGGCCGTGAAGTCGACATGGACGGTGATGTCCTGAAGGCCCGGCAGGATCAGGGGATCGGGGTGCGCATGTTGGCGAAAATGACACATGAGCGTCCCCTGGTGGCGTTGCGGATGATAAAACTCGGCGCGCGGGAAGCCGTAGTCGATGAGCAGGATCACGCCGCGCGCGAGATGCTCGGAGGCCTGTTTCAAGAAGCCGTCGACACCTGGCAGGACCTCGGATTCATAGCCGTCGGCAAGCGCGAGGTCTTGAAGCGCGGCCGTCATTTCCAGGTCCGCCGGACCTTCGGCGAGGCCCAGCGCGCCGCTGTCGTCGCGTGCCACGAGCAGCGGATGGGCCTGTCCGCGGCGCATGCGAAATCTCTGGGCCGGAAGCGCGTCCAGAAGTTCATTGGCAACGATGATCACGGCCTTGTCATCCGGCCAGTCGGCGACCACCGACACCCGCTCGGCCCATTCCGGGATATCGCGGGCCACGCGTGCTTGTGCCTCCGCGCGCCTCCGCGCGCTTCGCTCGATCATCCAATAGCGGTCCGGCAGCCGGCCGTCGCGTCCCAGGGCCCTTAGGGTATCCACCGCCAGCTGACCGTTTCCCGAGCCCACTTCCATGATGGCGCCCCCACGATCGGCGAGTATCGGCGCCCACTGGCGGGCGAGGGCCTCCGCCATGTGCGTAGACAGCAGCGGGGCGGTTACAAAATCCCCGTGCGCCCCGAAGACCTCGCGTGCGGCATAATAGCCGCATTCGCGGTCATAGAGCGCCCATCCCATATAATCGATGAACGAAAGCGGACCGCGCGCGAGGAGCGCGTCGAGGGCCTCTTCGTGGCGCGCGAGCGTGGCGCGCTCGGCGCTCGCGAGGGTTGCCCAAGGAGTGGCGGGGGGATGGGGCATCAATATGGAGGTCTGAGCATGATGAGGGGGCATTTTGGCACAGGAGGAGGGATCGATGCAGGGGTCGTTTGAACCCGTGGTCCTGGTGACGGGCGGCGCGCGCCGTCTGGGCGCGGCGATCGTTCGCCATCTACACGCGCGCGGTCTGTCCGTGGTCGTGCACTATCGGTCGTCGGCGGACGAGGCGCGGCGCTTGAAGGCCGAGCTCGAGGCGTTGCGGCCCGGCACGGTGGCCCTGGCATCCGCCGACATCCTGGCGCCGGATGCCCCGCGAATATTGGTCGAGGCCGCGCTCGAGCACTTCGGACGGCTCGACATGCTCGTGAACAATGCCTCAACCTTTTACGAGACGCCCCTCGATACCGCGAGCTACGCGCAATGGGACGACCTCATGGGCACCAATCTGCGCACCCCCTTCTTTCTATGTCAGGCCGCCGCGCCGCACCTCGTCGCGCACGCGGGCGCTATCGTCAACCTGATCGATGTCCATGCCCAGCGGCCGCTCAAGGATTTCCCGATCTACAGTGTCGCGAAGGCCGGCCTCGCCATGCTCACGCAGTCCCTGGCGCGGGAATTGGCCCCGCACGTGCGTGTGAACGGCGTGGCGCCGGGTGCCATCCTGTGGCCGGAGGCCGGCGCCGACGAGGCGGAGCGCGCGCGGGTACTGGCGCGGATTCCGCTGCATCGTACCGGCGCACCCGAGGATATCGCGCGCGCGGTGACGTTCTTGCTGCTCGACGCCCCTTACGTCACCGGCCAGATCCTGGCGGTCGACGGCGGCCGGTCGACGATGCTCTGAGGCGCGCCTCAGCCGAAGTGGTAGGCGGCGCCCAGAAGCACGGAGTTGATATCGAGGTCGTGGCCGTTGACCGCCATGGCACGGTAGATACGGTATTCGAGGCGCAGGCCGATATTGGATCCCAGGCGATAGGAGACGCCTAGGCCATAAAATCCCTGATGCAGCTCCTCGAGTATGTCGTATTGCGCTGAATGGCCCGTAACCCGATGCTCGCCGCCGCCGCTCGTGCCGATCGTTGACCAATCGACGAAACCCAAGCGCCCATAAACGCGTAGCCGGCGTCCGATTCGAGGTCCCACGGTCAGCGACACATCGACATTGTTGATTATGTTCGTGTAGGGCAGGCCTTGATCGCTGCCGGTCCAGCGCCCGAGGCGGTTATAGCCGGCCTCCAGACCTAGCCATGAGTCGATGGTGTAGCCGACGTAGAGTCCGGCGCTCGCGGAGCCGCCAAGGCCCTGGACATCGGAGGCGCCGATATTGGCGCCGGCATAGAAGCCGGCGGCGTAAGCTGGAAGGGACCACAAGGAGCCGATCAATGCAATGATGGCCGCGCGATATGTCTTGGGCATGAGGCAATGATCCTTGAGCAATGGGATACACGGGGACGCTCCCCAAGCGGCATCGACTACAAAGACGCGGGTGATGCGTTACGCCACACAGGCAGGGGCACGACATCGAAGGCTACAGTGGTCGAGCCGGTGTGGCAAAAGGCAATTTAGGGGGACGCTCGCGGCCGGGCGGTTTCGCGGGACTTGCCCGGGCGCCGCGCAAGTGGCGGCTCGGGCGCGCCGGCATCCATATAGCCAATCATTATCGACGTGTTCGGGGGGTCACTGGCCTGTGCCACTAGGAGTGCCGACACCGCGCCGCCGCGGGTCTTGCGCGCACGCCATCCCATTCCTCGTGGATCCGTGCTCACGCATTCAGCGGTCTGCGCAAGGCCTCTGGGTGGCCGGTCGCGCGCCGACGCCCACGGCCGCGGGCGGCAAAGACGCGAGCGCCCCTTGAGCGGAAGGCGCGCCTGATCGCGCGTCGATCAGGGCTCGGTTCGGCGCCGCTCTATCAAAAGCCCGACCTGGCCCGCGCCGCGGATGGCGCCGCGCTTGTCGAGCCGCAGCCGCAGCCATGGGACCGGGAACTCCCGCAAGATGAGCCCCGCCACGCGCTCGGCCAAGGTCTCGACGAGGCGAAATTCGGAGGCCTCCACGAAGGCGATGACGCGTTTCGCGACGGCCTTGTAGTCGAGGGTGTCGTGGAGGTCGTCGGAGGCCGCCGCCGCGCGGATGTCGACACCCATGTCGAGATCGAACACGATCGTCTGCCGGGTCTGGCGCTCCCAGTCCCAGATCCCGATGATGCAACCCACTCTCAGATCGTGTAAATACAGCACGTCGCCATTGTCTTGGGGAACGCCGTCACGCATATCTCGATATGGGCCTATGTTTTACCGGGGCTTGCCTATCTCCTCGGTTCGCTGTCCACGGCCATCCTGGCAAGCCGCATGCTGGGGTTGCCTGACCCGCGCCATGCAGGTTCGGGAAATCCCGGGGCGACCAATGTGTTGCGTCTCGGCGGCAAGAAGGCCGCCATTATCACCCTAATTGGCGATGTCCTCAAAGGGGTGCTGCCAGTGGTGCTGGCGCGACTTCTCGGGGTCGTGCCGTGGATCGTGGCCCTGACCGCATGGGCCGCGCTGCTAGGCCACATCTACCCGGTGTTCTTCCGGTTCCGCGGCGGCAAGGGGGTGGCCACCGCCCTCGGGGTGCTTACGGCCGTAAATCCGGTCGCCGGGGCGGGGTTACTCGGGATCTGGCTCGTTGTGGCGCTGGTATTCCGCTACTCGTCGCTGGCCGCGCTCACTGCGGCGGTGGCCGCGCCCTTCCTGATGGCCGCGACCCTGCGTCAGCATGTCGGGCTTTACTTTGCCATGACCTCGGCGATGAGCATCTTGCTGTTGTGGCGCCATCGCAGCAACATCCGCAATCTGCTTGCCGGGCGCGAGACCAAGATCGGCGCTAAGGCGGCGAAAGTTCGCTGAGCGGCCAGCGGGGGCGTACCCCAAAGCCGCCGTCATCGGTCTGTCCGGCGGCAAGCCGCAGGCAGCCGGCATAGGCGATCATTGCCCCGTTGTCGGTACAGAACGCCGGACGCGGGTAGTAAAGGGTGGCGCCGAGCGCGCGGACCTCGTCTGTGAGGCGCTCACGCAATTTTTGATTCGCCCCAACCCCGCCGGCAATGACGAGGCGCTCATGACCGGTCTCCAGCAGGGCCCGCCGGCACTTCACGGCCAGCGTATCGACGATCGCCTCCTGCAAGGCGCGCGCGAGGTCGCATCGCCTTTGATCGTTGAGCGGCTGCTCCCGGGCCGCGTGCAAAAGCGCGGTCTTAAGGCCGCTGAAGCTGAACTCGAGCCCCGGGCGGTCGACGAGCGGCCGCGGTAGCCTAAGTCCGATATCATGCCCGCGGGTGGCCGCGGCGCTGATGGCCGGCCCCCCGGGATAACCGAGACCGAGGACCTGGGCACTTTTGTCGAAGGCCTCGCCCGCGGCGTCATCGCGCGACTCGCCCAGGATCTCGTACCGGCCGAGCGCGCGCACGTCGGCGAGCAGGGTATGACCGCCCGAGACCAGCAGCGCGAGAAACGGAAACTCCGGGGCCTGGGCCTCCAGTCGCGGTGCCAGCAGGTGGCCCTCGAGGTGGTGGATGCCGAGCGCCGGTATGGCAAGCGCGAACGCCAGCGACCGCGCCAGGGCCGCCCCCACCAGCAGCGCCCCGGCAAGGCCCGGACCCGCGGTGTAGGCGATGGCATCGAGGTCGGCGGTCGTCACTTGCGCGTCATGCAGCAGGGTGTCGATGAGCGGCAGCAGCTTCTGGATGTGGTCGCGGGAGGCAAGCTCGGGCACCACCCCGCCATAGATCGCGTGGCTGACCTGACTGAAGAGCGCATGGGCGCGCAGCCCGGTGTCCCGGTCATAGAGGGCCACGCCGGTGTCGTCACAGGAGGTCTCGATACCGAGCACGAGCATGGATGGGCCCTTGGGGTTTTAGGAAACGACGAAGCTTACCGCCGGCTTGTCTCCGCCACCAGACAGGCGTTGACGGATTCGTGGCCCGACCCCCGTCGCCTCCCCCATTGTTCTCGGGAATATAATGTTGGTGAGCGCACGCCGACCTATGCCGTTCCCGGCCCCCGCGGGCATCGATAACCAAAAACAGGGCCTTTATGTACAAATCGGCCGGCGCGCGTTAGAATCCGCCGTTTACCACGGGCCGCCGGCTCAACTATTCAAGCGAGGTGTATTGCGTCTATGCCATCGGTGCGCGTCAAGGAGCACGAGCCTTTCGAGGTTGCGCTGCGTCGTTTTCG
>JAKBUS010000081.1 GCA_021841585.1 Pseudomonadota bacterium
AGATTGCCCGTGGCGGTCGGCTTCAGGCCCTGCTCGCCGATGGCCTCGGCGAGCATGCCAAAGAGTCGCGATATCGGCGCCGCCGCGCCGCCCTGCGGCGCCCCCGCGATGACCGCTACGTTCGGTGGCGCGCTTGGCATCGGAACGCGGGGACCCGTCGCTATTTTATTCCCACTCGATGGTCGCGGGAGGCTTGCCCGATACATCGTAGACCACACGGCTTACGCCACGGACCTCGTTTATGATGCGATTCGAGACACGCCCGAGCAGGGCATAGGGGAGTTCGGCCCAGTTCGCGGTCATGAAATCAATGGTCTCGACGGCACGCAGGGCGATGACATGCTCGTAGGCGCGGCCGTCGCCCACGACCCCCACCGACCGCACCGGCAGGAACACCGCGAACGCCTGGCTCACCTTTTCGTAATAGCCGGCATGGCGCAACTCCTCGATGAAGATCGCGTCGGCCTGCCGCAGGATGTCGGCATAGCGCTCCTCCACCGCTCCGAGGATACGCACACCCAGGCCTGGCCCCGGAAAGGGGTGCCTATGGATCATGGCCTCCGGCAGACCGAGGCTAAGCCCGATGCGCCGCACCTCGTCCTTGAAGAGCTGCCGCAGGGGCTCCAGGAGCTTTAGCTTCATGCGCTCGGGCAGACCGCCCACGTTGTGATGGGACTTGATCACCCGCGCCTTGCCGCCCTTGGCACCCGCCGACTCGATGACGTCGGGATAGATGGTCCCCTGGGCGAGCCACCGCACTTGCGCAAGGCGTGCGGCCTCCTCCTCGAACACCGCGATGAAGGTCTCGCCTATGATCTTGCGCTTGCGCTCCGGATCATCCACGCCCTTCAAGGCCCCTAGGAAGCGGGCCGCGGCATTCACGCGGATCACGCGTACCCCGAGATGATCGGCAAAGGTCGCCATCACCTGATCGCCCTCGTGTAGGCGCAAGAGCCCGTTGTCCACGAATACGCAGGTCAGCCTATCGCCGATCGCCTGATGCAAGAGCACCGCGACCACCGAGGAATCCACACCGCCGGAGAGCGCGAGCACCACCTCCTCGTCACCCACCCGCGCGCGGATGTCCGCAAGGATGCCATCGATGATCGCGCGCTCCGTCCAGGCACGCGGGCACCCGCAGATGCCGTGCACGAAGCGCTCGATGATGCGCTGCCCCTGGCGGGTATGGGTGACCTCGGGATGGAACTGCAAACCGTAATAGCGCCGCGTCTCGTCGGCAATCGCCGCGAACGGCGCATTGTCGGTCTCGGCAATCGCCAGGAAACCGGTCGGGCAGGCCTCGACGCGGTCACCATGGCTCATCCAGACATCAAGTACCGCCTCACCCTCGCCGCCGTCGTTCAAGTCCGCGAGTAGCGGCGAATGGCCGACGGTGCGCACGCGCGCATAGCCGTATTCGCGATGCGCCGCAGCCCCCACCTGCCCACCGAGCTGCGCGGCTAGGGCTTGCATGCCGTAGCAGATCCCGAGCACCGGCACCTTCGCCGCCAGCACCGCATGGGGAATTCGTGGGGTATCGCGCTCATTGACCGACTCGGGGCTGCCCGACAGGATCACACCGCGCGGCGCGAATCCGCTGATCGCCCGATCGTCGACATCGCAGGGCATGATCTCGCAATACACGCCGGCCTCGCGCACGCGCCTTGCGATGAGCTGCGTATACTGCGAGCCGAAATCGAGAATCAGGATCCGCTCAAGACCCGCGGCCTCCGCCTTACCCTGTCCGGACATGCCCTCAGCCCCGCTGATAGTTGGGAGGCTCTTTGGTGATGGTCACGTCATGCACATGGCTTTCGCGCATGCCGGCATTCGTGATGCGCACGAATTGCGCGCGCTCGCGCATGGCCGCGAGATCAGCGCTGCCGGTGTAACCCATGCTTGAGCGCAGCCCCCCTAAGAGCTGATAGACGATGCTGACGAGCGACCCGCGATAGGGCACGCGGCCCTCGATCCCCTCGGGGACGAGCTTCTCGGGGGCCCCGTCTTCCTGAAAATACCGATCACTCGAGCCATCCTGCATGGCCCCGATCGAGCCCATGCCCCGGTAGGTCTTGTACGACCGCCCCTGGTAGAGCTCGACGGTGCCCGGGGCCTCGTCGGTACCGGCGAACAGGCTGCCGATCATGACCGTGTGCGCGCCGGCGGCCAAGGCCTTGGCGATGTCACCCGAATAGCGGATCCCGCCGTCACTGATCAAGGGGACATCGCTCCCCGCCAGGGCCCGGGCCACGTTATCGATGGCGGTGATCTGCGGAACACCGACCCCGGCGACGATACGCGTCGTGCAGATCGAACCGGGTCCTATACCCACCTTGACGGCATCGACCCCGGCATCCACCAGCGCGCGCGCGGCGTCGCCGGTGGCGATATTCCCACCTATGACCTCGGCGTTCGGGTAGTGCTTCTTGATCCAGCGCACACGCTCCAGGACCCCCTCGGAGTGACCATGGGCGGTATCGACCACGAGCACGTCGACCTCGGCCTCGAGCAGGCGCTCGATGCGCTCCTCGGTCCCGGCGCCGACGCCGACCGCGGCACCGACCCGCAGCCGCCCCTTGCCATCCTTCACGGCCAAGGGTTTCTCGGTGGCCTTCTGGATGTCCTTGACCGTCACCAGTCCCTTGAGGCGGAACCCATCATCCACCACCAGGACCTTCTCGATGCGATGCTTGTGCAAAAGCGCCTGGATCTCATCGCGCGACGCGCCCTCCTTGACGGTGACGAGGCGCTGCTTGGGGGTCATGATGCGCGCGATCAACTCATCGTTACGCGTCTCGAAGCGCAGATCGCGACTGGTCACGATGCCCACCAATTCCCCATCGCGGATGACCGGGACCCCCGAGACATGGTGGCTGCGCATGAGCCCCACGACCGCGCGCACCGTCATGTCCGGGGTCGCCGTCACCGGGTCGCTTATGACCCCACTCTCATATTTCTTCACGCGCCGGACCTCGTCGGCCTGGCGCGCGGCATTCAGGTTCTTGTGAATCACCCCAAGCCCGCCCTCCTGGGCCAGGCAGATCGCCGCCCGCGCCTCGGTTACGGTATCCATGGCCGCGGACAACAGCGGGATGTTGAGTCGGATATGGCGGGAGAGCGTGGCCTTCAGATCGACATCGCGGGGCAGAACACGCGAATGATCCGGCAGCAGGAGGACATCGTCGAATGTCAGGGCTTCTTGAACGATACGCATGCGGCATTATACGGAAAGCCCGCGCGGCCGTAAACGCCCCGGGACCGGCCCCCAGCGGGCGCGTAGCTTTGTTTTTCGACCCCAAACGTCTATACACTAAACCCATACCGATGAGGAGGAGCAAGCAAATGAAAAAAATCGCCCTTGCGGCCGCGTGCGCGCTGGTATTGGCGGGCTGCGCGCATGTCACCACCCACCACGCCCCGCAGAGCGCGGTTGCCGGCGCGCGCCTGAAGCAGGCCGATATCGCGGTCAAGGACGCCCGCGCCCACGGCGCGTTATGGCTTGCCACCCCACACCTGCTCGCCGTGGCGCGCACGGCCGACGCGAAGGGTCACTACCGCGCGGCGATCAAGGCCGCGAACATGGTCATCCTGCAGTGCCAGACGGCCGAGAGCCAGGCCGCGGCCAACGCCAACGCCAAGCCCTACTATCCCCACTGAGCCGTAAACGCCCCGGGTTCCCTACCCGGGGCGCTCTAGGGTATGGTGCGGCGATGGAAACCGACAGCCCGCCACCGTACCGACAAGGCCTCCCGGTCTACACGGTGTCGCGCTTGAACCAGGAGGTGCGCGGCCTGCTCGAGGACCGACTGGGGCGCGTATGGGTCGAGGGCGAGATCGGCAACCTCTCGCAACCGTCCTCGGGCCACGTCTATTTCACGCTAAAAGATGCGCGCGCGCAGGTGCGCTGTGCGTTGTTTCGTGGCGCGCGGCGTGCGTGCTGCGCGGTCACGGACGGCCTGCAGGTGCTGGTGTGCGCCCGCGTCAGCCTCTATGAGGGACGCGGCGACTTCCAGCTCATCGTCGAACAGATGGAGGATGCCGGCGAAGGCGCCTTGCGTCGCGCCTTCGAGGCCCTAAAACGCACCCTCGCCGACGAAGGGCTGTTTGATACGCACCACAAAAAGCCGCTTCCGGGCGTGGTGCGCCGTATCGGTGTCATCACCTCCCCCGATGGCGCCGTCTGGCACGACATCGTCACCACCTTGCGGCGCCGTTTCCCGGCGATCGCGGTGCTGCTCTATCCCGTGCCGGTCCAGGGGCGGGACGCGGGAGCGGCCATCGCGCGCATGCTCGATCTCGCCAATGAACGGTGCGAGTGCGACGTCTTGCTGCTCGCCCGCGGCGGCGGTTCGCTGGAGGACCTCTGGTGCTTCAACGAGGAGATCGTGGCGCGCGCCATCTTCCGTTCACGGCTGCCGGTGGTCGCCGGCATCGGGCACGAGACCGACACCACCATCGCCGACTGGGTGGCGGACCTGCGCGCCCCCACCCCCACGGCCGCCGCCGAACTCCTGAGCCCCGACCAGGCCTTGTGGCGCCGCCGCCACGCCGAGGCACGCGGCCGTATCCAGAGACTCCTGGAACGCACGCTTCGCGAACGCCTACAGCACTTTGATGACCTGAAACGGCGACTCATCGCCCAGCCCTTGCGCGGCCTGCCGGAACGGCGCGTGGCGGTGGCCGCCCTCGCCCGGCGGCTCATCATGGCGCTACCCGCCTACCCGGCACGCGGACGGGCGCGGCTGCTCGCCCTCGGCCAACGACTGGAGCGGTGCTCGCCCGTGGCGCGCCTCAACGCCCACCGCGTGCGCGTGGCCCCGCTGCCCGGGCGACTTGCGGCCGCGATCCGCGCCGCCCTGCGCGCGCGCGAATCGCGGCTTGCGCGCCTGAATGAGCGGTTAAGGGCGCAACCGCCGGACCGACTATGGGAGCGCCTCACGGTCCGCCACGGTCTCCTGAAAGGAAGGCTGCAGCGCGCCATGCGCGAGGCCCTGAAGACGCGCGCCGAGCGCCTGGCGCTGCTGGACCGGGCCCTGGCCCTGACCGGCCCGCCAGCGGTCTTGAACCGCGGCTATGCGATCGTCACGGACGATCACGGGCGCGTGGCGCGCGAGGCGCGCGCCTACCCCCCTGGGACGGCCTTGCGCGTGCGCCTGGCCGAAGGGGAGATGATCGTCGAGGTGAAGGCGATTCAGCCGTAGTGGGCCTTGCGAAACCGCTTCAAGCGGCGTCTCTTGGCCTCGATGCGCGCGGTCGGCGCCTTGACCGGGCGATGGGCGAATGGATTGTCACCCTCGCGAAACTCGATCTCCACGGGCGTGCCCTCGAGCCGGAAGTGCTCGCGCACGCGCTGTGCGAGATAACGCCGCCAGGCGTCCGGGGTCTCCGCCACGAGATTGCCATGCACGATCACGCGTGGCGGGTACTTACCGCCCTGGTGGGCGAACTTGGGCTTGATGCGCCGGCCGCGCACCATCGGCGGGGCGGTAGCGGCAATCGCCTCCCTCAGCAGGCGGTTCAGTTCCGGGGTCGGCAGGGTGCGGCCACCCGAGCGGTAGGCGCGCTCCATGGCCGGAAACAGCGGCCCGATGTGCAGGCCCTCGAGCGCGGAGATGAAATGCGGGTGCGCAAACGACAGGAACGGCAAGCGGCGCGCCAGCTCCCGACGGATCCAGTCGCGGCGCGCGCTATCGAGGCCTTCCCACTTGTTGACCACGAGCACGAGCGAGCGGCCCTGCGCCAGGATATGGCCGGCAAGCGTCACGTCCTGCTCGCTCACCTCCTCGCGGGCATCGAACACGAGCAGCACGACCTGCGCCTCGTCGACGGCCTGCAGGGTCTTGGCCACGCTATGGCGCTCGAGCGGATCGGTAATGTGGCTGCGGCGGCGCACGCCTGCGGTATCGATGAGGACGTAGTCCTTGCCGTCGCGGGTAAACGGGATGTGAATGCTGTCGCGCGTGGTCCCCGGCCGGTCCGAGACCACCACCCGTTGCTCTCCCAGCAGGGCGTTGGTCAGCGTGCTCTTGCCGACGTTGGGGCGCCCGGCGAGCGCGATGCGCATACCCCCCGTCGGCGCCTCCCCGGTCGGCGCCGGGAACCCCGCCAACACCGCGGTCATGAGTTCCTCGAGCCCACGGTTATGGGTGGCGGCGATGGCGTAAGGTCGCCCGAGACCCAGGGCATGGAATTCCGCCACCGCCACCTCGGGCTCCACGCCCTCGGTCTTGTTGACCGCCAGGCATATGCGCCGATTGAGGGTACGAATCTGCTCTGCCACCAGGAAATCGTCGGGGTTCGGGCCGTCGCGGCCATCGACCACGCAGATGACGGCATCGGCCTCGGCCAGCGCCAACCGGGTCTGGGAGGCCACCAGGGTCGCGAGCGGGTCGTGGTCGCGCACGATGCCGCCGGTATCGACTACCAGATATGGCCGCCCGCCGACCCGGCCCTCCCCGTACTGTCGATCACGGGTGAGACCGGGCAGGTCGGCGACCAGCGCCTGGCGCGAGCGCGTGAGCGCATTGAAGAGCGTGGACTTGCCGACGTTGGGCCGCCCGACAAGGACCACCACCGGCTTCATGGCCGGACGGGTCGGAACGTAAGTGCGGCGAGTCGTCCGGTGGTGGTGAGCACAAAGACATAGGGGCGACCCTTATGCCCGCCGACCGGCGCCACGAGAGGGGCTGCGCGTATCGCGCCTTCACCGACGCGCTTACGCGCCATGAACGCCCCCGTGCGCCGCGACAACCACTGCGTGTAGCCGGCGAGATCGCCCACGACCACCGCCGGGCCCGCCAGGGCCGGACTGCCGAGCCGGCGGTTCAACAAGGCCTTCTGTACCCACAAGGTCCCGCCGCTGGCATTGGCGAGCGCCATGACACGGCTATGCGCGGTTACCACATAAAGCGCCTGGCCGCCCAGGGCCATGCTGCGGTACGACGATAGCGGCCGGCCCCAGAGGATGCGCCCCGAGTGCGCCGCCAAGGCCGCGACCGCGCCATGGTAGCCGTCGGCATACACGATGTTCTGCGCATAGAGCGGGTGCGCCAGATCAATGAGCCGCTCCACGGCATCGCCACCGCGCGGCTGCGCCACGGCGCTCGTCCACACCCGTTCGCCATTGCTGGCTTGCAGCGCCACCAGCTCGCCGTTCGCGTAACCCTCGTAGAGTACGCCCGCGGCATGCGCCGGGCGCGCCGTCAAAAAGAGCGTCAACGCCGGATGCGTATGCGCCGCCATCCAGAGCTGGCGGCCATGGCTTAGGCCGAAGGCCGTGACATGGCCGTCGAGCGAGGCGACATAGACACCATGGGACGCGATGACCGGCGCCGCCACGACCTCGCTCGGGGCCTGCGCGATCCACGCATTCGCCCCGGTATTGGCGTTCAAGGCCAGTACCCGCCCGCGGCGCGTAGCCACCACCACCAGCCCCTCCCCGGCCGCGGCGCCCGCCGTAATTTGCGCCTTCAAGTGCCTGCGCCAAAGCTTGTGGCCATTGCGCGCCTTGTAGGCGACGACCACCCCGTTCTCATTGGCCACGAAGATCGTGCCGCCGACCCGTGCCGGACGCAGCACGAGATCATAACCGCCCGTACCGTTGCCGGTATCGTGCGACCAGACGCGCGTCACCTTGAGGCGCGCATGAAAGGGTTTGAGCTTGGCCGGCGGAGCGACGTTGCGCGAGCTGCTAAAAAGCCCGCAGCCGCCGAGCAGCCCCGCCGCCACGAGGATCGCAATCAGTCGCCTCATGAGGCCGCCCGCAATTGCGCCTGTTCACGCCGCCACAAGGTCGTCACGGCCGATTTCTTCGGCGCAATTTTCAAGGCCTCGCCAAAGGCCGCCAGCGCCTGCCGCTTGTGCCCCTCGCGCGCCAGGATCTCGGCCTGCAACCCAAGCGCCATAGCCTTGAAGCCATAGGGCTTGGCGATATGCGCATAGCCCCACGCCTTGTGCGGGTGCCCGAGCGCCAACAACAGGCTGCCCAGGCGAAGACGCGCGGTGGTGCGCACACTCCACTGGCGGCCCTTATGCGCCGCGAACTTGAGGGCGGTGATGGCCGCCGGGATCTCATTTTTTTCATAGGCAAGACGTGCCAGCAGCAACGCGGCCTGGCCGGCATAAGGCGTCGACGCGTAGCTTTTCTCAAGCTTGTGACCAGCGGCCGTGGCCAGGCCAAAGCGCATCTGGCTTGCCGCGTTCAGGACCTCCTCATACAGTGCCCCGGCCAGGATCCGCTGCTGCGCATGGTAGTGGCGGTAATAAAAGACCCCGCCCACGGCCAGCGCCGC
>JAKBUS010000082.1 GCA_021841585.1 Pseudomonadota bacterium
GCACCACGGCCAGATAGAGCCATCCCTCGTCGGTGGCGATATAGGTGATATCCGAAACCCACTTCTGGTTCGGCCGTTGGGCGCTGAAGTCCTGGTTCAGCAGGTTAGGGGCCACCGGCAGATTGTGATCGGAGTTGGTCGTCGCCTTGAATTTCCGGGCGGCCTTGGCGCGTAGGGCGTTTTGGCGCATCAGGCGAGCCACACGGTTCTTGCCGACCCGCCGCCCCTCGTGACGCAGCGCCCAGGTGATGCGCGGCGAGCCTACTCGCTTCTTGTGATCATGATAGATGCGCCGTATGGCCTGCAGGAGGCTCTCATCGGCCTTTGTGCGGGGCGGGGTGGGACGGCCCCGCCACTCGTAGTAACCGCTGCGGGAGACCGACAGCAGGTCGCACATGAGCGCAATCGCATGGTGGCCTTCGTGGCGTCGGATCAGGGCGTACTTCACTTCGACTGTCTCGCTGCGAAGTACGCCGAGGCTTTTTTTAAAAAAGTGTTCTCCTCTTCCAGGCGCGCCAGATCCCGCTTCAGGCGGGCGACCTCGGCCTCTTTCAGTCGTTCTGTCTCGGTGACCGCCCCTTCAATCTGACGCTTGCGCCGCCAGGCGTAGATTTGCGTTTCGGCGATCCCCAGATCCTGGGCCACCAGGGCCACCCCATCCCGCTCGGCCCGCTTCAGGGCTTGGTCTTTGAATTCGTCACTGTAACGCTTCCGAGTCGTCTTCTCGGTGGGCTTCTTGGCTTTCATTCGTTCACCTCAGGTCAAGATTGTATTCTCTTAACCGGGTGTCCGGGAGATCGGGGGAGGATCAGATCGCCTATAAGGGCGCGGCGGACTGCGGGCTCGGGTTGACATAATCTCAGAGATCTTCCAGGAACTTCAGAAGCGCGTCGCTCGCCCGATAGCGGTTACGCGGGACCCCCGACGGTGCGATGGCGTCCAGCGCCCGCTCCTTCATGGCCAGATCCGCCTCGATATAGGCATGAGTAGTCACCGGACTCTCGTGGCCCAGCCACAACGCGATGACCGTGATGTCGACGCCGGCCTGCAAGAGATGCATGGCGGTCGTGTGCCTCCTATGTACCCAGAGACATAGGCGGCACTATATACCCTTCCTGACTATGTCTTGTAACGCCACGACAGCCTAGTTTTTTGGGCAAATGTGTGCGACCGAGTAGAGATAGTCTGGACTTCTTCTATCAGCCTCGGCGTCGAGGAAGGGGTCCATTATGAAGTGCGTCATCAATAACGGAGTAGTTCTGTCGCATCCACTAGAGGGTCCGCTCGCGGCCCACATGGGATCATTCGCGAAATCGTTGAGTGAGCAAGGATACAGTTTAGGTTCTCTGAAGCAGCAAGTTCGGATTGCTGCATGTTTCAGTCGATGGCTTAAACAAAAAGGCGTTGGTGTGCGCAGCATCTGCGCCGATCACCCGGTACGGTATTTGCGATATCGTGCTCGACATGTGCAACCTTATCTAGGGGACCCTGCCGCACTCAGACATCTTATGGAATTTCTGCGCCGTGAGGGCGTGATTCCGGCCGAGGCGATATCAGCACGCCGACTGACCCAAGCTGAGCACTATGCACAAGCATACGAGCAGTATCTGCGCGATGCGCGCGCCTTGGCCAGAGCGACGATCATTAACTACACGCCATTCATCCACGATTTTCTCAAACGCCATTTTGGCGATGGGCAAGTCATCCTCTCGCGGCTGTGTGCCGACGATGTCGTAAAATTTGTCCAGCACCAAGTGCCGCATTTGCACCTGAAGCGGGCGAAGCTCATGACCACCGCGCTCCGATCGTTCCTACACTATCTGCGCTATCGTGGCGACATTACACTGGATCTGGCTGCCGCCGTTCCGGTCGTGGCCAACTGGACAATGACGTCAATTCCCCGCGCGATTGCGGCGGATCAAGTACGCCAGCTGCTAATCAGCATCGATCAGAGTACGGCGGTAGGGCGTCGCGACTACGCCATCTTGCTCTTGCTGGCGCGATTGGGTTTGCGTTCAGGTGAAGTGGCCTCTCTCACGCTCGATGACATTGATTGGAATGTAGGACGATTGCGCGTGCACGGCAAAAGTGGTCAGCGCAACGATCTGCCCTTACCCGCGGAGGTTGGCAAAGCGATCGCCAGGTATCTGCGGCGGGGGCGGCCTAGTAGCGCCAGTCGCCGCGTATTTTTGCGCGCCAAAGCCCCGATTCGCGGATTTATTGGGGCGAGCGGCGTAGGGTCCATCGTTCGGCATTCGCTCAAACGCGCCGGCATCCAGGCCCCCACCACCGGAGCCCACCAGTTTCGCCATGGGTTGGCCACCGAGATGTTGGCTCACGGCGCCTCGCTCGGCGAGATTGGTGATTTGTTGGGTCATCGTCATCCACAGACCACGAAGATCTATGCCAAGGTTGATCTCAAGGCCTTGCGTACTCTGGCCTTGCGGTGGCCGGGGGGTGTGCAATGAACACCCTTCGACAGGCCGTGCAAGAGTACCTAACCCTTAGGCGCGGTTTAGGATTCACGCTGAAGGAGACTGGCAAGGGATTGCTGGATTTCGTCACGTTCATGGAGCAACACCGGGCCACCACCGTCACCCAGGCATTGGCTCTCGCCTGGGCGCAACAACCGCTCAACACCTCACCCGCATATAGGGCACAACGCTTAAGCTTCGTGCGCGGATTTGCGTACCATCGCAGCGCCACCGACCCGCGCACCCAGATTCCGCCGCAGGGCCTGTTGCCGTTCTCACCGAAGCGGGCGCGCCCGTACTTGTACTCAGACGATGAGATCAGGCGTTTACTACGCGCCGCGCTGAGCATGTCCTGCCGCTATGAGCGCGGTGCCCTGCGCCCTTGGACCTATTATTGTCTGTTCGGGCTGCTGAGCGTCTCAGGTCTCCGTCTGGGTGAGGCCTGTAACCTCAAGCTCCAGGACGTAGACCTTCAGGCGGCGGTACTGACGATCCGTAACGCCAAGTTTGGCAGGTCGCGACTCGTGCCGTTGCACGCCTCGACTTGTCAAGTGCTCGCCGACTACCTCGCACGACGCCGGCGTCATTGGGCAGGACGGCCAGTGTCCTCCTCGCTGTTCGTTTCCAGTTGGGGGAACCGCCTGGATTACGGTGAAATTCATCGCACGTTTTACGCGCTGTCCCGGCAGATCGGTTTGCGTGGCGCTTCTGACCGTCACGGGCCACGCCTCCACGATATGAGGCACGTTTTTGCGACAAATACGCTCGTACGTTGGTATCAGTCCGGTCAGGATCCCGAGCGCCGCCTGCCGATCTTGTCCGCCTATCTAGGCCATGTCCACGTCGCGGATACCCAGTGGTATTTAAGCGCCTCTCCAGAACTGATGCGCGAAGCGATGCGCCGCCTCGAGGGGCGCTGGGAGGATCTCTCATGACGACCCCTGCGAGTTTGGCTCCCTTGTTGGAGCGTTTCTTTACTCAGCGCCTGATGCGTGAGCGCCAGGTGAGTCCCCACACCATCAGTTCCTATCGTGATACCTTTCGGCAATTTCTCAAGTTCATTCAACAGCGACTGCATAAGCCGCCATCACGTCTCGGCCTTACGGAGATTGATGCCCCGCTGATCGTGGCGTTCCTGGATGATCGGGAGAAGCGCCATGGCTTAGGGATTCGCAGTCGGAATCTGCGCCTCACCGCGATTCATTCGTTCTTCCGTTACGCGGCCTTCGAGGAGCCGGCCCATTCCGCGCAGATTCAGCGGGTGCTCGCCATCCCGAGCAAACGCTTCACGCGCACCTTGGTCCCGTTCCTGACGCGTCCTGAGGTCGATGCCTTACTGGCCGCTCCGGATCACCGCACATGGTCTGGCCGGCGCGATCATGCCTTTCTGTTGGTGGCGATACAGACAGGGCTGCGCTTATCGGAAATGACCGGGCTCAAACGTGCCGATTTTATCCTGGGGGCGGGCGCGCACGTGTGCGTGATCGGCAAGGGCCGTAAAGAACGCTGTGTACCTCTTGCCCAATCCACGCAGGCCGTGTTGAAAGCTTGGCTGCGAGAGCCGCCACGCGGTGATGGCGACATCCTGTTTCCCAGCGCCCAAGGCGGCCATCTCAGCGTCCATGGCGTGCAATACCTGTTGACCAAGCATCGCCGGGCGGCATCCCAGGTCTGTCCTTCGTTAACGACCAAGCGGGTCACCGTGCACCGCTTGCGGCACACGATGGCCATGGACCTTCTTCAAGCCGGCGTCGATCGTTCTGTCATTGCCTTATGGCTAGGGCATGAATCGGTGGAGACCACGCAGATTTATCTCGAAGCGACACTCGCGATGAAGGAGCAGGCCCTTGCAAAAACCTCTCCGCCGCATGGCCGGCCAGGGCGCTATCAGCCGGAAGACACACTCCTGGCTTTCCTGAATGGTCTGTAGAAAACATTGGGAGACTATGTCGGGTGATGGGTTGAGTAGAGCGGCGCTGCGACCTATTATTTTCGTAAGATTTTGAAAGCGCATCCATATCACAAGACATAGTCAGGGAGGGTATATAGTGGCGCAGGGTATGTGGGGAGATTCGACGACCACGCAACGTAGGACACGACGTCGTCGCAACACCAACCGCGAGAGCCAGACGCTCGGCTACGCTCGTGCGTGTCATCGGCATCCCGCTACGGTTTGGCACGAGCGGCTGATCGGCGCGTAAGTCCGCATATCGCAGCCAGTCTCGAAGGGCCATCGCCGTAGGCCGCCAGAGCGGTACCGTGCGCTGCTTGCGGCCCTTCCCATGCAGCCGGATCGAGGATGTGGCGGCAAGCGTGACATCAGCCACCCGGATGCCGATCAGCTCCGAGACACGCGCCCCGGTATTGTAGAGCACTGCGAGCAGGACTCGGTCCCGCCGGCCGCACCAGGTCGAGGCGTCCGGGGCGGCGAGCACGGCCTGCACCTCTTCCCGGGACATAAATCCCAGCAAGGGCTTCTCGAAGCGTTTCATTGGGATCGCAAGGATCCGATGGGTGATCGGCAAGGCCTCCGGGCATTGCCACGCGACGTAATGGGCGAACGCGCGTACCGCCGCCAGCCGCGCGTTGCGGCTACGCGCCGTGTTGTGGCGTTGTGTCTCGAGGTGGGTAAGGTAGCCAAGAACGAGCGGTGCGTCGCAATCACCCAAGGCCAATCGTGCCGGCGGCTTACCCGTCTCGCGCGCGGCATAGCGCAGCAACAACCGGAAGGTATCGCGATAGGCCTCGATCGTCCGCGGGCTTGCATTCTTCTGCTGGAGCAACCGCTCGGTGAAGAAGCGCTGAAGGAGGCCCGCAAACACCATGGGGTCGGTCAGGGGGGAGATCATGAGGACACCTCCTCGGCGTATCGCCGGAACCGTTCCCCGGCCAGACTCATGAGCTCCGGTATACCAGTGAGATACCAGTAGGTGTCGGTGATCCGGGCGTGACCGACATAGGTCGAGAGCGCAAGCACCGCATGGTCGATCGCCACACCCTGCTCGTAACTCCGCAAAAGGCTGCGGACTATGAAGGTATGACGATGATCATGGAGGCGGTGATAGGGATAGTCGCCCCGCGCCACCCAGCCGAGCCGGGAGCACAGCACCTGCATGGCATAACGCAGGGCCAGCGCATCGGCGGGTCGCCCATCATCGCGCACGAAGAACCGGTCGCAGACGGGCTGCGGCCGGACGGTATCACGCTGTCGGGCATAGACGACCAGGGCGGCCGTGGTGCTTGGGTGCAAGGGCACAAGACGCGGCTTCTGGAACTTGCCGGCGCGGATCGAGAGCACGCCCGCGGTAAGGTCCACGTCGCTCGTGGTGAGCGCGAGCGCCTCCGAGATGCGCAGCCCGCTTGCCGCGAGCAGCCCAAAGACACAACGACAGGTCGCCGGCCGCAACCCGTTCTGGGGCGTCAGGGTGGCAGTCGCTTGAAGCAGCGTTATGAGCTCCGCTTCCGTAAAGATATGCGGCACCAGACGCCGGTGGGCCGGACCGAAGAGATTCCGCGGAGGAATCTCGGTGGCTGGGTCCCAGCGCCGCCAGTATTGGGCGAAGCCGCGTAGGACCTCGATGCGTCGCGCCCAGGTGAGCGGATGGGGTCGGCGCGCCGTTCGCGCCCAGGCCATGGCAAGCGCCACGGTGAGATGGGGAGCAGGCCCCTGAGCATCGGCAAAGCGCGCAAACGCCTGAAGTTGCCCGTCGGCGAAGATCAGCTCGAAGCCGTGCGCGCGCCGGTGGGCGAGATAGGCCGTAACGCGCGTCTTCCATGGCGCTGAGGCGTTCATGAGTGACTCCCGGGCCATGGCAGCGCGACGGCGCGTAACGCTTCGATGTCGACCCGGACGTAGACACGGGCCGTGTTCAGGTCTTGGTGGCGCAAGAGATCAGCAATCTCCTTGACCGAGGCCCCCGAGCGCTGCAATCGCGTGGCCAGGGTGCGGCGCAGGACATGGGTATTGCAGAACCGGTCGCCCAGCCCGCAGCGTACGAAGGCGCGGGTCATGGCGTTGCGAATAGCCGGCACGCCCAGCGGCGTGCCGAACGGGGCGCGATGCCGCACAAACAGGGCCCGATGGACCGTCTGGGGGCGCCCCTCGCGCAGATAGCGGGCAATGGCTGTCCCTGTGGACGCTGGCAGGGGCAGTCTCTGCACGCGCCGCCCCTTAGGCCTTGGGACGGTGAGTGTGGCGGCGCGCCAGTCCACCGACTCCAACGTGAGAAAGGTCACCTCATGGCCGCGCAGACCGAGATCGATGAGGCAGCGGGCGATTGCGTAATCGCGTTGACCGATGGGATCGGCACGATCGAAGGCCCGTAAAAACCGCTCCACTTCCTCATCCGAAAGCACCTTCGGTAACGCCACACCCCGCCAGTCCGCCAGCCGTGGGAGGGCCGCCTCCAGGGCCACCGTGACGTCTCCCAGCGTGGCGCGGTAGCGGAAGTAGCTGCGTAGGCTCCCACAGACCACTCGCAGCGCACTCGGCCGCCAGCGAGAACCCCAATCGGCGATGAACCCCTCCACCTGCCTTGCGGTGATCTGGTTGATAATGGGGGCGCGGCCATCAAACACTTGGCCCAGGAAGGCGCCGACATGCCGCAACCGCCCCATACGCGTGGCCTGTGCCAGTCCGCAAACTTCCGCGAGGTAGGTATCAAATTCGGCGAGCTCAACCGTCAGCGGATCGGTGGCCGGCATCGGTGTGGGTGCCAGTAGCCGAAGCATACATCGCAGTGCCGCCCGCGTGCTGGCGATTCCGTTCCTTAGTCCGGACGGGGCCACATGAGGGTCGCGCAAGTAGTGCTCGATGAGCACCCAATCGATACCGGACGCCGTGATCCCTTCGGCCTGCACCCAATCACCGAATTGGGCCAGGCAGTCGAGATAGATCCGGATCGTGCACGTCGCATAGCGTCCGGCGCGCAGGGTCTCGAGGTAGGGGGTCACGATCTCGCGAAGCGGACCTGCGGTGAGTCGTGGGTCTAGATGATCGTCTACAGCCAAACATGGGTCTTTTGACATGATGTCCTCCTGGGTAGGGTCCAAGACCCCCAGGAGACACTTTTTTATGTCAGGTGGGAAATGACGATAGGTGCCGCGATCCTTGATAAACGCCGGCTTCGCGACACTGCCCGCCACAAACCGTGCATAATAATAGGCCGTGCCTAATTTCGACCAACACAGAAGGGTCGCAGGGCGTTCTCTGTCCTGTTGTTATCGATTTCTATGCGCCCGTCGGTGAGATACACGACAAGCTTGTCCCATTCATTGGCGAGATACGCCAAGGCCTTGCCCAAGGCGCTCTGCGGCGGGACGCCGGGGCGGTGGGTATCAAGCCAGGTCCGGAGCTTGTCCCACAGGGGCCGGGCATGGATCTCCCGGTGGCGTTGTCGCTCTTTAAAGCTCATGTCGCGCGCCTCCTTCTCGATCCGATAGAGCTTCTGGATCTGGACGAGCGCCTCCTCGGCCAAGCCTTTCTTTCGGTGCTTGCCTTGGGATTTGATGACCTCGTCAAATTTTCGGCGGCAATGCGCCAGGCAACCGGCGTGGACGAGCCCTTGGGCGCGCGCAACCGCTCCATAAGCCGCGTAACCATCGGTTTGCAGGATGCCCGTAAAGCCTTCAAGCAGGCGCAGGGGTACCTCTTGCGAGCGGCTCGGGTCGTAGTCAAAGAGGATAATGGGGGCCTCGGGCGGCCCACCCCGCTGCACCCACAGATAAGACTGGGATTGCGGACTCTTGCCCGGCTCCTTCAAGACCTGGGTGGGGGTCT
>JAKBUS010000017.1 GCA_021841585.1 Pseudomonadota bacterium
AGGCGGCGTTCATCGTCTGGTACACGCAGCAGCCCGCCCATGATAGAGCCCACACCGGCGGCGATTTGCGCTGTCGGACCTTCACGCCCCGCCGATCCGCCCGAACCGATGGTGATGGCGCTCGCGAGACTCTTGACAAGCGGCACGCGCGGGCGGATGTATCCGCCGGTATCGTGAAAGGCGCGCACAGCGCCATCGGTGCCATGACCCTCCGCCTCGGGCGCGAATGTGTAGACCAGAAAACCCGCAAGCAGTCCGCCGACAGTAGTCGCAACAGGAATAAACCAGTAGATATGGAAGGCCGGCACCACCGGGTGCTTATAGGCGGCAGCCACCGTCAGGTAATGGTAGTGACCGAGCGGCTGGATGAGCAGCAACTCGCCCATGTGTAGGAGCCACAAAAAAAATAGGGCGCCGGTACCGCCAACCAGCCCAAGTAGGACGGCGTAAAATACAAGCCGCCGGGAACGGTCAATGTTCTGTAACCACTGCATCAGCAGGCGGTCCTTAGGAGATTGAGAAAACTAGTGCCGCCTACCGTCTTGCGCATATTGACTAAATCGGCAACCGCGGCGTCCGTATCCATGCCCTTATGGGTGCGCGCTCGAGAATGTCTGTAGCTTCTTGTAAGCACGTATTGGTTTTCGGAATCAGGATCGGACTGCATGAATATATCCGGCCTCTCATGTACCCATCTACACGAGCCCTGATGACATTCGCTCGCACGGGCCTCGTAACTTGCTCGGTGTGAAATCGATCGTGCAGTTTATCAGGTTTACCCAGAAATAATGGACCCCAATTCTTGGACACTGGATTAATCTTACTGTGTCACAAAAGACAGGACATAATCGGGCCAGCTATGATCACGGGAGGCGCGGGCGCCATGGGAACCTTGGGTAGGTTCGAGCGATATATGGAGACCTTGTGCGAACGACTGGGGCATGCGGATCGTCAGCGTGGCTTTATCGAATACAGCCAGGGACTCATGCTGCCGATTGAACGAAACCCACGGGTTTCTCCTTGCAACACGCCTGAAAGCCCACGGTGGGTGTAAAAAACTCTACTCGATTACAAGTGTCTCTCTTACCCAAAGCCTACACGCCGCGTGGCCGCCGGAAGAATGCAGCGCCACGTTCCCGACTCGATCGCCACGCTGCGCATTCTGTTGGCTGGCGCCATCGCTCGTGCACTCGCGCGCTGTCCTTGCTGCGGGTCCCAAAGCCCCGGGTACACTTTGTGACACAGTAAGATTAGGGCACATCTGATCTAACCCCCCCCATTTCGACAAGCGCAGGATGCCGAAACGGGGTTTTGCCAGGGCGGACCACCCAAATGCACCGTTGCGCCCCGATGGGGCTTTATTTCTTTGTTCGGGAGGCCTTTTATGGCCTGAAACCCGATTTCCGGACGGATTACGCCCTTAAGGGTCGCAACAGCCGTCGGCGCACAAGGTACAGATTGGCCAGCGCGCAGGTGACAAAGAGCCGGTGGGCGTTCTTTTCGAGACCCTGGTAGTGGACCTGAGGCGAAAGGGAAGGCGCCCTTGATGACGCCAAAGACGTGCTCGACGCGACTGCGGATTTGCGACTTCACGAGATTCTTGGCGCGTTCCACCTCATTCACGACCCCCTTATACCTATAGTGGCGGTTTGGGAGGTCACGGGCCTTCGGCGCCTGCGCCTGGATCACCGCATCCTGACCCCGATACGCCGAGTCACCCCATACTCTGGTCTCTTCGCCATGGAGGAGATCGGGCAGGATGGTGGCGTCATGAACGTTCGCCGCAGTCGCCACTACGGAACCCTCATCCGTTCGCAGGTCTGCGGCCACTTGGTAAGCCGGAACTCCAGAAAATTCTGTCGGGACATGCCTGTGATGGGGTTTTTGGTTTGCTGTTATATGGGGTAGACCCAATACCCGCGCCACCAGCCGCCATCTGGACCTCGCTAGGCTTCCCACGGATTGATCACTGATGCACTGGTTGCCTCATAGGGGGCAGTGTCGCGTGATCTCACGATGAAGCCCCGTGAAGCTGCAATCGCGGCGATGGAGCCGTCGGGCATTGGAAATCCTCGCCGGCTAGTCTTGGCCGTCACTGCCAGTTCGGCATAGCGCCGTACAGCATCGGTATCGAATGGCAGCACTCGACCTTTAAAGAATCCCATCAGACCGTCATAGGGGTGGCGATCGCTTTTCGTCGGACCTCCCTGCGGATCGGGATCGGGTTGAGACACGAATCGGCGACGCCTCGTCTGCTAGCGAATCGTCATACCCGGCCGCGCGCCCTCGCCGGGCTCTAGGACTACGAGGCCGTCGCTGTCGGATGCCGCCAGGACCATGCCCTCGGATACGCCAAAGCGCATCTTGCGGGGCTTCAGGTTGGCCACGCACACCACTAGGCGCCCCACGAGGTCGGCGGGCGTGTAGGCGTGGCGGATGCCGGCAAAGACCGTGCGCGTGCGGCCCTCGTTCAGGTCCAGGGAGAGCTTGAGAAGTTTGTCGGCGCCTTCCACAAAGTCGGCCGCCACGACCCGCGCGACGCGCAGGTCGATGCGCGCGAAATCTTCCGCGGATATGACGCCAGCCGCCGCCTCCGCCGCGGGCGCTGCCGGCTGGCCCGCCGGTGGCGTCGATGGCGCGCGCGGTGCCGGGTCCGCACCCTCCGTATTATCGATCAAGGGCGCGAGGTCGGTAGATTCGATGCGGCGCATGAGGTGCGTGTAGGGCTTTATCGTGCAAGACAGGCGCGGGGTCTTGATGCTCTCGAAATCGAGTTCGGGCCCGCCGAGCCAGGTCTCGACCCGTGCCGCTGTCTGCGGAAGGATGGGTTTGAGATAGGCGATCAGGACGCAGAACAGGTTCAGGGTCTGGGTGCAGATCGCCTGCAGCTCGGCGCCTCGCTCGGGTGCGCGTGCGATCTCCCAGGGCCTGGCCTCATCCACATAGCGGTTGGCGCGGTCGGCCAAGTCCATGATGGTCTTTACGGCGCGGCTGTATTCGCAGGCCTCGTAGCAGGCCTCCACGGTCTCGCCCGCCTTCAGGAATTCGGTGTAGAGCGGTGCGTCCGGCAGGATCTCGCCCAGGGTGTTGTCGAGGTGCTTGGCGAGCAGCTGCGCCGAGCGGCTGGCGATATTGACAAGCTTGCCGACGAGGTCGGCGTTTATGCGCGCGCGAAAGTCATCGAGATTGAGGTCGATGTCCTCGATGCCGTTGTTCAGTTTGGCGGCGAAGTAGTAGCGCAGATATTCCGCTGGCAGGGTGTCGAGGTAGCGGCGCGCGGTGATGAAGGTTCCGCGCGACTTCGACATTTTCTTGCCGTTTACGGTGAGAAAGCCGTGCACATGGATGGTTTTCGGGCGCGTGAAATCGGCAGCCTCCAGCATGGCCGGCCAGAATAGCCCGTGGAAGTTCAGGATGTCCTTGCCGATGAAGTGATGGATCTCGTATTGCGACCACTGCGCCCGGACGTCGTCGATGGCAAGCGCGCGATCCTCGAGCCGCGCGCGCAGTTGCCAGAAGGTTGCGATGTAGCCGACCGGCGCATCCAGCCAAACATAGAAGTACTTGCCAGGCGCCCCCGGGATCTCGAATCCGAAGTAGGGCGCGTCGCGACTGATGTCCCAGTCGGTGAGGCCTTCGTTCAACCATTCGGCAAGCTTGTGGCCCGCCTCCCGCGAAAGGGCGTCGCCGGCCGTGAAGGCCTTCAGGTTGTCCGCGAAGTCGCCGAGCTTGAAGAAGTAATGCTCGGAACTTCTGGTGACGGGTGTGGCCCCGCTCAAGGCCGAGACCGGATTGATGAGATCGGTCGGCGCGTAGGTCGCGCCGCAGGCCTCGCAGGAATCCCCGTATTGATCGGCGGCGTGGCAGCGTGGGCACTCGCCGCGGATGAAGCGATCCGGGAGGAACAGCCGCTTGACCGGGTCGAATGCCTGTTCGATGGCGCGCACGGCAATATGGCCGCCGGCCTTGAGCCTCCCATAGAAGTGCTCGGAAAGGACGCGGTTCTCATCGCTGTGGGTGGAGCCGAAGCGGTCGAAGGATATGCCAAAGTCGGTGAAGTCGCGTAAGTGTTCCGCAGCCACGCGGGCGATGAGCTGTTCCGGCGAGATCCCCTCGGCCTGCGCCTTAAGCATGATAGGCGTGCCGTGGGTGTCGTCCGCACACAGATAATAGCAAACCCGACCGCGCAGGCGCTGGTAGCGGACATAGATATCGGTCTGGATATATTCGACCAGGTGGCCGATATGGATGGACCCGTTGGCGTACGGCAAGGCGCTCGTCACCAGGATCTTGCGGTCGTTTGGCATACTATTTCCCCAGAGGAAAGCAAAACGGTAACAGGTTGGAGGGGCGTGGCCAAGTTCGGCGCGTGGCCTCATGGGGGCCGGGCGCGTCGGTCTTGCCTGCGCCCGGCGACCGGTTTCGGTTTTGGTCGACAAGGTGTAGGATGCCGAGCCTAAACTGAGTGGTTCGGTAGGGCTTTCAAGGAGTAGCACAGATGGCGGAAATTTCCCAGCTTCAGGTGGAAACGGCCTTGAAAGAGGTCATAGATCCCTATTTGGAGCAGGACCTCGTGACGGCAAAGGCCATCAAGGGGATTGCCGTCGACGGCGACACGGTGTCGGTCGAAGTCGTCCTCGGCTATCCGGCGAAGGGCGTGAAAGACGCCTTGGCCGGGCGCTTGCGCGAGAAAGTGCTGGCGATCAAGGGGGTCAAGACCGCGCACGTGACGGTCGACTCGCGGATCGTGACGCATGGCGTGCAGAAGGGGGTCAAGCCCATACCCGGGGTCAAGAACATCATCGCCGTGGCGTCCGGCAAGGGCGGCGTCGGTAAGTCCACGACCGCCGTCAATCTCGCCTTGGCCTTGTCGGCGGAGGGTGCGCGGGTCGGCATCCTGGACGCGGACATCTATGGGCCGAGTCAGCCGCGCATGCTGGGCTCGCGGGCCAAGCCCGAGTCCAAGGACGGGCGGCGCATGGAACCGGTCCCGAGCTACCACCTGCAGTCGATGTCCATAGGCTACCTGATCGACGAAGAGACGCCCATGATCTGGCGCGGGCCCATGGTCACGCAGGCCTTGGAGCAGTTGTTGCGCGACACCAACTGGCAGGACCTCGACTATCTGGTCGTCGATCTGCCGCCGGGCACCGGCGATATCCAGCTGACGCTCGCCCAGAAGGTGCCGGTGACGGGCGCGGTGATCGTCACGACCCCCCAGGACATCGCCCTGCTCGACGCCCGCAAGGGCTTGAAGATGTTCGAGAAGGTTGAGATCCCGGTGATCGGCATCATCGAAAACATGAGCACCCATATCTGCAGCCAATGCGGCCATGAGGAGCACATATTCGGGGCCGGTGGCGGGCTCAAGATGGCCGAGCAGTACGATGTCGATTTTCTCGGGTCCTTGCCGCTCGATCTGCGCATTCGCGCCGACACCGATGGCGGACGGCCGACGGTCGTGGCCGATCCCGAGGGGCGGATCGCGCAGATCTATCGCGAGATCGCGCGGCGGGTCGCGGGGCGGTTGGCGTTGATGAAGAAGGATTTCTCGGCGGGCTTCCCCAACATCGTCATTCAAAATACCTGACGGCGCCGGGGTCCGGGGGAGGGGCCGGCACAGTCCGGGCGAGACATGAGCATAAAATCCGATAAATGGATCCGGCGCATGGCGCGGGATCATGGCATGATCGAGCCATTCGAGCCCGGTCAGGTGAGATCGCGCGCCGGCGAGCGCCTCGTCTCTTTCGGGACGTCGAGCTACGGCTACGATATCCGTTGCTCGAACGAGTTCAAGATCTTTACCAACATCAACTCCGCGATCGTCGACCCGAAGAACTTCGATGCCAACAGCTTCGTCGACTTCCGCGGGGAGGTATGCATCATCCCGCCCAACTCCTTTGCCCTGGCGCGTACCGTCGAGTACTTCCGCATCCCGCGCAATGTCCTCACGATCTGCCTCGGCAAGTGCGTGACCGGCGATACGCGCGTGCTCGATGCCGATAGCGGCGCCTATCGGCCGATCGCCGCATGGGGCGCGGCGCGGCGCACTGCGGCCCTGGGGCCTGGGGGGATGCGCAGGGCCCGGGTATCGGCGTTCGCGGCCCACGGGGTGAAGCCCGTGTGGCGCCTTACCACGCACAGCGGTCTGTCGGTCACGGCCACCGCCAACCACCCGTTTCTGACCCCCAGGGGCTGGGTGGCGCTTGCGGATCTCGATGTCGGTGATGAACTCGCGGCGGCGGTCTCGGCGCCGTTTTTCGGGACCGTGCCGCTGGCTGCGCCCGAACGGCTGGGGCGGCTTGTGCGCGCGCAGCTGCAGGCGGGCACGCTAAGCGCCATTCCGGATGCCGTATTCCGCGCGCCGCGCTCAGACCTCGCGCGCTTTTTCGCGGCGATCATGGATACGCGCTGGGGCGAGGGTCTGCGCGCCACGGCTACGGCGGTGGACGATCTCCGCCACCTCGCGACCCGTCTCGGCTACCCGTGCCGGACGATCAGGGAAGGGCGGGAGGCGCGCCTGTTGATGCATGAGGAGGCGCGGACGCGGCTCGCCAACGGCACGGACGGCGCCGAGGCGCGGGAGTCGATCGCATGGGACCGGATAATCACCATCGAGTCTGCGGGGGAGGCACCGGTCTACGACATCGAGGTCCCCGGGGTCCACAATTTTCTCGCCAACGGGCTTGTCGTTCATAATTCGACCTACGCGCGCTGCGGCATCATCGTCAACGTGACGCCCTTCGAGCCGGAGTGGGAGGGCCACGTCACGCTCGAGTTCTCGAACACCTCGCCGCTGCCGGCAAAGATCTATGCCAATGAGGGCGTGGCGCAGGTGATCTTCTTTGAGGCCGACGAGCCCTGCGAGACCTCCTACAAAGACCGCGGCGGGAAGTATCAGGGGCAGAAGGGCGTGACCCTCCCCAAGACCTGAGCGTAGCCGTCCCGCCCGCCACAACCGGTCCTGTCTCCCCAAGCCCCTGTCGAAGCCCGCGGCCGCCTAGCCATCGTGGGCCCCGTGTCGCGCCGTCATCCAGAGAACCCGCACGGATCGCCATGCCCGCCATTTACGCGCCATGCGTTATGTAGTATTACTACATAACCACATATCGGAGTGGGCTTATGAAGGGGCAGGAAGCGCCGCATCCCTCGGTCATGCGCCTCGTGGCGGAATCGGATGGGCGCCGCGGCAAGGGGCGCATCGAGCTCTTGGAAAAGATCGCGGAGCTCGGATCGATCTCGGCCGCCGCCAAGGCCCTGGGGCTTAGCTACAAGAGTGCTTGGGAGGCCGTCGACGCCATGAATAACCTGGCCGCCACGCCCCTGGTGGCGCGGGTTTCGGGGGGCAGGCGCGGTGGGAGCACGGCGCTCACTCCGTTCGGTCTGCAGGCCCTGTCGGCGTTCCGGCGGCTCGAGGGTGAATACCAGCGTTTTCTCGAGGCGTTGCAGGGACGCGAGGATTTCGAGCGCTTCTTTGGCCTGATGAGGAAACTCGACATGAAGACCAGCGCGCGTAACGAATTCCTCGGCCGGGTCAAGACGGTGAAGAGGGGTGCGGTCAATGCCGAGGTGGTGCTCGATATCGGCAACAATCTCGCCTTGGTGGCCATCATCACAAACGAGAGCGTGGACAATCTGGGGTTGGCCCTCGGGGTCGAGGCCTATGCGCTCATCAAGGCCCCGTGGGTCATCGTAACCTCTGCGGCAAGCCCGGTCAGGACCAGTGCCCGCAATACCTTGTGCGGGATCGTGACACGCTGTCAGACGGGCGCAGTCAATGGCGAGGTGGTGATCGAACTGGAGAGCGGCAAGAGCATCGCCGCCATCATAACGAACGAAAGCATCGAGAACCTTCAACTGAAGGAAGGCGTACGCGCCTGCGCCCTGATCAAGGCTTCGCACATCATTCTCGCGGTCAGCGCCTAGGTCGGACCCAGGGCGTCCTTGACGCAAATCGGCTGTGCACCCGGCCTTTCGCGCGCTATTCAAGGGTACGCGCCAGCGGCCTTGACAAGAGAAGAGCGATCGAACAACCACCAGGAAGGCGGCGCGATCGAAGCGGGGCCGGGCAACGGCCATGGCCTATGGCAAAAACGCGCCAGCCTTCACCGGGTTACGCATGCCGTGGCGGAGACCTTGATGCCGGTCTTGGCAAGCGCCGCGCTTTTAACCGCTTTAGCGGGTTGAGAGTGTCACGCCATAAACGCCCGTAATCGGGCAAACGCGGCAGGACATTTACAGGAGGGGTCAGTCATGAGTTTTACAAGAAGGGCATTCCTGCGGTCAGTGGCGATGGGGGCCGGCGCGCTTGCAATGCCGGTAATGGGTTGGGCGCGCGCCGAGACGCGCTTGCGCGTCGCCTATGCCGGCTCCATGGGTGCGCTCATGCATGGCGGGGTGGCGCCCGTCATGGCGCGAGAATTTTCCACGCGCATAGAAGGCCGAGCCCAAGGGGCGCTCGGCCTTGCGCACATGATCGCAAGCGGCGTCATTCATCCGGACGTATTCATATCGATCACCCGCGGCCCGATGGACCTCGTGCTCGCCGCCGGCCGGGCGCGCGAGGCGCTCGCCATCGCCAGCACGGAACTTGTGATCGCCTACAGCGCGCATACCCGATTTACTACGGCCTTCCGCGCGGCGGGTGAACCCGGACACGCCGCGTGGTGGCGCATCCTGGAAGAGCCGGGTATGCGCTTTGCGCGCACCGATCCTACGACCGACCCCCAGGGGCTCAACATCGTTTTCATGATGAAGCTCGCCGAGCGCTACTACCATCAGCCGGGACTTGCGCGCCGCATTCTGGGGCCCACCATCAATCATCGCCAGATCTTTCCCGAGCCCGAGGTCATGGCGCGTCTCCAGGGCGGACAAATCGATGCCAGCTCGGCCTACAAGACCGAGCCCGCGGCCATGGGCCTGCCCTACCTGTCCTTGCCGCCACAGATCAACCTTGGCGATGCCGCCTATGAGAAGGCCTATGATGCGGTGTCCTTGCCACTCAAGGGCAAGATCCACAGGCCTTCCCCGCTGGTCTTCTATGCGGCGGTCTTGAACACGAGCCAAAACCGCGCGGCGGCCGGCCAATTCATCGAATGGCTGCGCGCGCCGGCGGGTCAGGCGATCCTGCGGCGCTACCATTACGATGGTCCCAAGGACGCCGTAGCCCTGCGTGCCTGAGCCGGCATCGTATATCACGCGCGGCTTTAGAGCGTGTGGGTGTGGCCGCCACCTTTGAGGCAGCGCAAGGTCGGATGACGCCGAACTCCCCACGATTTCACCGGTCTTTGAGCACAGGACCCGGGACCGACCGCTCAGGCGAAGCGCGGGGTGTTTGCGTTGCCCATGGCGGAGCTGTTCGACAAGGCGATCAGCGTCGGCATGGGGCAGTGTCCGGTCAAGCGCTATAACGAGTACCTGCGCGATCTCATCATCACCGGACACGCACGGCCCGGCAAGATCGTAAGCCACCATATCCGTATTGATCAGGCGCCCGAGGCCTATAAGAAGTTCGACCAGAGGACTGATGGTTATACCAAGGTCCTGATCCAGTTCCCGGAGGGCGGGCGGCGTGAGACCTCAGGTCAGGGACGGATATAGGCCCAGCCCTGACGCTCACGGCGCACGACCTCGGCGATGCCTGAGCGTATGTAATGCACGAACGGCAGGATCGCGCCGGGCGCCAACCGGGCCCGGCGGATCGCTGCGCGGCAGGCATCGATCGTAACACCGGAGGCGTAGAGTCGTGTCAGGTTCGGGGCTACGGGCGAACTTTTGAGAAGTATGTGAATGGCGGGGCCGAGGATCACAATCTCGATGTCATGGCCGCTTATGCCCGTGGCCTCGAGATTATGGACATTGTGCATGGCCACCTTCCAAGAGGCGACCTTGGTCGTGCTGATCTGAAAGACCACGCCGGTGACTGCCGCCCGTCCTGGTGCTGGGCAGGCCAGCAGCAGGACGAGGACGCCCGCCAGCGCGGGTTTATGCATGACGGCTACCAGTTACCCTTGGCGCCGGCCCACAGGATGGAGTCGAGGTCATCACGGACACGCAGCGCCTGGGCGCGCAATTTGCCCTTCAGGTGCGCGCCTTGGATGATCATGTTGAGGTTTAGCATCTCAAGCCATACACGGCCGCCGGCCGCCACCATGGTGATCCGGCAGGGCAGGTAGGCGGCGAATGCCGGATCGGCATCGACCATGAGATGGGCAATGGGTGGGCTGCAAAACTCATACACCGTGAGCACCCCGGACTTGATGCCCATGTTCTTGAGCTGCTTTGAAAGCTGCAGGTCGCCGACATATTTCATGTTGACGGTATCGGCCTCGATCTTCATGGCCTGCAGTGCGCTCTTGGGGGAGACGCCCTTGGCAAGCGGGACCTTGATCACGGTTTTGTCGAGGTTGATATGGGGTCCCTGGATCGCGTTCAGCGGGTTATGGGCGTAGCAGGTGCCAATGGTGCCAAGCGCGAACGCGGCTCCGATGAGAAATCGGCGCATGACGGCGGTTCTCCTTATGATCGGTTATCTGGGGTCATCCTTTAGTCCTACAGGATGGCGCTAAATCCTCGCGCTTACAACCCCGTGACACGCAGGAATGCGGAAATTTCCCTGGAATAATTTCATCTCCCGATCCGTCACCAGTCCGCCAGCGCCGGCCTCACGGCCCTCACAAGTTCGCGGAAACGCATCTGGATCCGTTCGAGCGCGGCCTGCGTCGTGCCCTCGAAACGCAGCACCAGGATGGGGGTCGTGTTGGAGGCGCGAACGAGACCAAAGCCGTCCGGGAAATCGACGCGCAACCCGTCTATGGTCGTCACCCTGGCGTCGGGAAAATGAGCGGCCTGGACCAAGAGGTCCACGAGCGCGTGCGGGCTTTCCGTGACCGGCAGCTGGATCTCGGGCGTATTGACCGTGTTCGGCAGGCCGGCGAACACCTCGGCTGGAGGGACCGGGCTCTTGGCCAGCAATTCCAACAGACGCGCCCCCGCATAGAGTCCGTCGTCGAAGCCGGTCCAGCGCTCCTTGAAGAAAATATGACCGCTCATCTCGCCGGCGAGCAGCACATCCCCTTGCCGTATGCGGGCCTTGATGAATGAGTGCCCGGTCTTCCACATGAGCGGGCGGCCACCGGCCTTGCGTATGGCGGCGTCCACGACCTGCGAGCATTTCACGTCGTAGAGGATCTGGCCGCCCGGATGCCGCGACAGCACGTCGCGGGCGAACAAGACGAGCTGTCGGTCCGGCCAGATGATATCGCCGTTCGGCGCGATCACGGCCACCCGGTCGCCGTCGCCATCGAATGCCAGCCCGACATCGGCGCCGTCTGCGATCACGCGCGCCTGGAGATCCTTCAGATTCTCGGGTTGGCTCGGGTCGGGATGGTGGTTGGGGAACCGTCCATCGATGTCGGCAAACAAGGAGGTCACCGCGCACCCGAGCGCGCGAAACAGCGCCGGCGCGAGCTCACCGGTGGCACCATTACCGCAGTCGAGGACGATCTTGAGCGGCCGCGCGAGATGCACGTCCCCCAAGACGCGATCGAGATAGGCCTGGCGGACATCGGCCGTGCGGCTCGTGCCGGTGCCCGCATGAAGGCGGTTCTCAACGAGCCGCTCGTAGAGGGCCTTGATCTGGGCGCCGGACAAGGTCTCCTCGCCGAGGAGGATCTTCAGGCCATTGTACTGGGGCGGGTTATGACTGCCCGTTAGCATGACGCCCGAGCCCGTGCCGAAGGCGAGCGTCGCGAAGTAGAGCAGGGGGGTCGGGACCAGCCCGATATTGATGACCTCGCAGCCGCTTGCCACGAGCCCCGCGCTCAAGGCCTCGAGCAGGACGGGTCCGGACAGCCGGCCGTCGCGCGCGATCACGATCTTCGTGCATCCGCGATCACGTGCCTCGCTGCCGATCGCCTGGCCGATGGCGCGCACGTACCCGGGGCTAAGTTCGACGTCGACAATGCCGCGTATGTCGTACGATTTGAAAATCCCGGGTGGCGGAAGATCGGTGCGTTCGGTGCTTGGCGCAAGAGGCGTGGCGGTCATGGTTCAATGTCTCCTGTAATGGCCGGGATAGTCAATCAACGAACACCCGAGTGACCGAACCCAGCAGCGCCGCGTTCGGTCCTTTCTAAAAACTCATCGACGATACGAAAGTGCGCGGTGACGATCGGCACGATCATAAGTTGCGCGATGCGGTCGCCGGGTACGATCGTGAACGGTTCAGTGCCGCGGTTCCAGCACGATAAGCTGATCTCGCCTTGATAGTCCGAGTCGATCAGGCCCACCGTGTTGCCGAGGATGAGGCCCTTATGACCGAGGCCCGAGCGCGGCAGGATAAGCGCCGCAAGCGTGCGGCTGGCGATATGGAGGGCAAGCCCGGTCGGCACGAGCCGGCAGTCCGAGGGCGCAAGCGTGAGGGGCTCCGGCACGCACGCGCGCAGATCGACGGCCGCGGAGCCCTCGGTGGCGTAGGTAGGCAGCGGGAATTCATTGCCGTACCGGGGATCGAGAATCTTCAGGTCGATGACGGGTGCGGTCATGGTCATACAGTCCTTGGCAGGCGCTTGATGATCTCGCGCACGAGCGCGCGTGCGATCTCGGTCTTGGGCGCGGTGGTCCACGCCACGGCGCGATCCTCGTCGATCAGGATCACGCGATTGTCGTCGCCCGCGAAGCCCACGCCGGCTTCGTCGATGGGGTTTGCGACAATGAGGTCTATCCCCTTGCGCGCGCGCTTGGCGCGCGCAAGGGCCTCCACATCGCCGGTCTCGGCGGCAAATCCCACGGTAAACGGCCGGGGGTTAAGCTGCGCCACCTCGGCCAGGATGTCTGGGTTGCGCACCAGGGTAACCGTTAGCGTATCCGCGTCCTTTTTAAGCTTATGCGCGAGCACCGTCTGCGGCCGATAGTCGGCGACCGCGGCGGCCGCCACGAAGAGATCCATGGCCCCGCGGCAGGCCCATACCGCATCGCGCATCTCACAAGCGCTCGTTACCGGAATGCGCCGCACCCCCAAAGGGGCCGGTAGGGCCGTGGGGCCCGAGATGAGGGTCACTGCCGCGCCGTGAGCGGCAAGCGCCGCGGCAACCGCGTAACCCATCTTGCCGGAGCTGCGATTGGTGAATCCGCGCGCCGGATCGAGGGCCTCGTAGGTGGCGCCCGCGGTCACCACCGCGCGCGTCGCGCGCAATGCCCCCGCCTCGGCCCACAGGCGCTCTAGCGCCTCCAAAATCTCGTCGGGCTCGCTCATGCGCCCCGGACCGCTCTCCCCGCACGCCTGCGCGCCCTCGCCGGGGCCAATGAACCGTACGCCCCGCTCTTCAAGCCGCGTGCAATTGGCGCGTGTCGCCGGGTTCAGCCACATGATGCGGTTCATTGCCGGGGCCACGCACAGCGGGGCCTCGGTGGCCAGGCACAGGGTGGTAAGGAGGTCGTCCGCGGCCCCGGCCGCGAGCCGGGACAGCACGTGCGCGGTGGCGGGCGCGATCAGTACGGCATCGGCCCAGCGTGCCAGGTCGATATGGACCATGCCCGGCGCGTGGTCTTCGACGATCTCGGCGCCGACCGCGGCCAGGGCCCCGGCGGCCACGAATTGCCGGGCGTTATGCGACAGCACGACGCGTACCGCGACCTGTGCCGCGCGCAGGCGGCGCACGAGCTCCGGGGTCTTGTAGGCGGCGACGCCGCCGGTAATGCCCAATAGCACACGGCGGCCCCGCAGCGAGGGCATGTCCTGCATAATGTTTCCCAATCCTTTTCGTAGCCGGTGATTTCCCGGACAGCCTTTCTTGCGGCCTGCTGCTATCGTAGCGGCAAGGAGCCCTTATGACCATTTCCGGTTGGCCGGTAGATGAGCGACCGCGCGAGCGGCTATTGCAACATGGCCCGCAGGCCTTGTCGGACGCCGAGCTATTGGCCATTGTCCTGAGAACCGGGGTGAGCGGCAAGACCGCCGTGGACCTTGCGCGTTCGCTGCTTGCGCGTTTCGGGGGGTTGCGGGGTCTGCTTGCGGTCGAGCAGCGGCTCTTTTGCGAGGCGCCAGGCCTGGGGCCCGCCAAGTACGCGATGATGCAAGCGGTGCTGGAGATGGGGCGGCGTCATCTCGGGGAAAGCCTGCGGCGCGAAACCGTCTTGTCGTCATCGCTCGTCACGCGTCGCTACCTGACCGCCGCCTTCCGTGACCGGCCGCGCGAGGCCTTTGCCTGCCTTTTCCTCGACGTGCGTCACCGCCTGCTTGTGGAGGAGATCCTGTTCGAGGGGACCATAGACGCGGCCGTCGTGTATCCCCGCGAGGTGGTCAAGCGCGCCCTTTTTCATAATGCCGCGGCCACCATCCTCGTGCACAACCACCCCTCCGGCCTTGCCGAGCCGAGCCTTGCCGACCGCGACCTCACCGTCCGCCTGACCGAGGCCTTGGCCCTGATTGGCGTGCGTGTCGTCGATCATCTCGTGATCGGCGACGGACACATCGTGTCGTTCAAGGAGCGCGGATGGCTCTAGCCGCCCCATCGAGGCCGCGCGCCGGCGGTCATAGGAGCGGCCCGCTTGGTGGCGGGGGTTTTGTGGGCCGCGTTGCGCCAAGCGATCCCCCAAAGGCCTTGAGGCCGTCCAGCAAGGGGCCGAGCGCACGCCATAGGGTATCGTCCTGAAGGAGGTGGTAGGCGCCGCCGATGCCCGGTGGCTCGCCGTTGCCGGTGCGCGGATACTCGGTCTGGCGTTCCACGCTTTGCATGGCGGTGGATAGCGCGTCCACGAAGCGTGAAAAATCTTGCGCGGGGACCCGCCCCAGGGTCACCAGATTCTGCAGGGCCGTGCGTGATGCCTCTGAATTGAGACCGCGCGCCGCGATCAGGCCTGCGTGCGGCAAGGCCCCGGTGAGCGCCGTCAGGAAGCGTAGGATGCCGGTGGCGGACAGGGCCTCGATGAACTCGGCAAGTTCCTTGTCGGCGACGGCCTCTTGCGGGCTTATGTGCTGGTATTGGATGGGCGCGCTCATGACGGGGTCCCGCCCTGATTCGCCACGGTCGCGGGGATGGGCTGGTACTCGCGGCGCCTCCATTTGCGCTCAACTTCGACCCCGGACTGGGGCGTGCGTGTCTTGAAACGCGGGTTCGAGCGGGGGATGGGCGAGGGCCCTTCGCGGCTCAGGATCGAAAGCTTCACGGCAAGCTCCTTGAAGGCCGGCGTCGAGGTCACGCCGTCGGCGTGGTTGCCGGTGAGCCGATTTATGGGTTCGGTGAGCGAAAACTCCACGGTATAAAGCTCGCGCCCGACCACCCGCGGGCTCACAAACACGCTGGCCTCGACGCTGCCACGGCGCGAGGTAAGCGTCACGCGCGCCCCGGTCCTTATGTCAAGTTCGTCCGCCAGTTCATGCGAGATCTCCACATAGAATTGATTGACCTTGGATACCAGTCCCGGAACACGCGCTGTGAGATTGCCTTCCTGGAAATGTTCGAGCACGCGTCCGTTGTTGAGGGTGAGATCATATTCGGAATCGGCGCGCTCGACGGGGGCGTGCCAATGCACGGGGTAGAGCTGGGCCTTGCCATCCTCGGTATGAAAGCGCTTCGTGTATAAAAGCGTCTCGGAATGTCCTTGGGCATCGACCGGCCAGACCACGGACGCGTAGCCTTCGAGCCGGTCATAGGTGGCGCCGGCGAAAAGCGGCGCGACCTTGGTGGCCTCCGACATGATTTCGCGTGGCCCCGCATAGTCCCAGCGGTGTCCGAAGCGCTCTGCGAGCGCGCACAAGATCCGCCAGTCGGGCCGCGACAAGCCGAGCGGGTCGAGCGCCTGCCCGAAGCGCTGAATGCGCCGCTCGGTGTTCACGAACGTGCCTTCCTTCTCGAGGCTCGGGCAGGCCGGCAGCACGACGTCCGCGAAGCGCGCGGTGGTGGTCATGAAGACGTCTTGGACCACCAGGAAATCGAGCCGCTCCAGGGCCCCCTCGGTATGGCGGGTATTGGCGTCGACGACCCCCGTGTCTTCCCCGATGATATACATGGCATGAAGCGTGCCGGAGTGCGCGGCATTGATCATGCTGTGGTTATTGAGCCCGGGTCTCGCCGGGAGCTCGACCCCCCACGCGCGCCCCACGCGCTCGCGGGCCTCCTTGTCCGAGACCTTGAGGTAGCCGGGGAGCTTGTCGGACAGGGCCCCGAAGTCGCCGGCGCCCTGGACATTGTTGTGGCCGCGCAGCGGGTAGGCCCCCGAGCCTTTTTTCCCGTAATTGCCGGTGACAAGCAGCAGGTTTGAGATGGCGGTGCTGGTGTCGCTGCCGGTCGTGCGTTGCGTGACCCCCATGGCCCATAGGGCGCATACCCCCGAGGCATTGACGATCATGTCGGCGATGCGCACGAGATCCCTCTGCGAAAGGCCGGTTTCGGCCTCGGCATAGGCCAGCGTGAAGGGGGCAAGCGATGCCCGCAAGGCCTCCAGATTGTTCACGCGCCTTGCAAGAAAGGCACGGTCCTCGAGGCCGTTGTCGAGGATGTAGCGCGTCACCGCGCATAGCCATACGAGGTCGGTCCCGGGCTTGGGGCGCAAAAACAGCTGGGCGCGTTCGGCCATCTCGTGATGCAGGAGGTCGACCACGACCACCTTGATCTCGCCGCGCTTCAGGCGCCGCTTGATGCGCGTGGCCAGTACCGGATGGCTGTCCGCGGTGTTCGTGCCGATGAGCAGGACAAGCTCGGCGTCGTCGATGTCGTCCATGGTGCCGGAGTCACCGGCATAGCCTACCGTGCGCGTGAGGCCTTCGGTGGCCGGGCTCTGGCAATACCGGGACGTGCAGTCGATGTTGTTGGTGCCGATGATGGCGCGCGCGAACTTCTGGGTCAGATAGACCTCCTCGTTCGAGCCCTTGCTGGTGGCTATGAAACCGATGGCGTCGGGGCCGTGGCTTGCGCGAATCATGCTGAGTCTTTCGTGCACGAGACCCAAGGCCTCGTCCCAACTGGCCTCGTGAAACGACGAGCCGCAGCGAATCAGCGGCTTTACTAGGCGATCCTTGCTGTTTACGAAGTCCCAGGCAAACTTGCCCTTGACGCAGGTCGATATACCGTTTGCCGGCCCGTGTTCGGGCTGGACCTTCAGCACATGGCGCCCGCGCGTCGTGATGTCGAAGGAGCAGCCGACCCCGCAGTAGGTACAAACGGTCTTGGTGATCTTCTGTTCGGCGTGGCGCAGGCATTGGTCAATCTTCGAGACCGCGGTGATCGGGATGAAGCTCGTGGTCTGCTCCACGCCCTTCATTAAATCGATCATTTCGCGCTTCAACGGCGCGGGCCAGGAGGTGAGGGGGCCGCCCTGCCCGAGCAGGGTGTTTTCCATGAGGGCGTTACACGGGCACACGGTGACGCAGTGCCCGCAGGATACGCAGCTCGATTCGTTGATGGCCTGCCCCCCATCCCACAGGACGCGCGGGTGTTCCATCTCCCAGTCTATGGTCAGGGTCTCGTTGACCTGCACATTCTGACAGGCTTCGACGCAGCGGCCGCACAGTAGGCACTGCAGGGGATCGTAGGTGTAAAAAGGGTTCGAGGTATCGGCGGCATAGGGTTTGGGTCTATAGGGGTAGCGCTGATGGCTTAGGGCGAGCCTGTCGACGGCATCGTGGATCTCGCAGTCCCCGTTGTTGTTGTCGCACACCGAACAGTAAAGCTCGTGCTTTTCAAGTATCCGATCCATGCCCTCGCGCCGCGCCGCATCGGAGACCGCGTCTTGGGTGCTGACCTTGAGGCCGTGGTCGGCGTGCACCGTACAAGCGCGGACCAGGGCGCCATTGACCATGACAAAACACGTATCGCAGGCCTTGATCGGGCCTCGCGCCGGGTTGTAGCAAAGGTGCGGGATATAGCAATCGGCGCGCCTCAAGGCGTCGAGCAGGTTCTCGCCGACCGAGCTCGCGATGGCCTTTTCATCGACATTTATGACACAAGGATGCGGATGGGGATCGGCGGACATGAGACCTCCTCACGGGGTTTGGGCGGGATTGGCATGGCTTGCGGCCCTTCGCGTGCTGCCACTCTAGTGGCGCGTAGCCCCGGTTGTTATCGGAAATAAGTGCGAGACAAGCCGGGCGGGCCTCCTCGGGATGGGTCCCGGCGGCCGCGGGGATTGGCAGGAGCCGCGCGCTGTGGCAAAATCCGCGGATTCATCTGGGGGTTCCCATGTCCAAGGTATGCCAGGTCAGCGGCAAGCGGCCCATAAGCGGCAACAATGTGTCGCATGCCAACAACAAGACGCGTCGGCGGTTTCTGCCCAATCTGCATTACCGCAAGTTGTGGGTCGAGGGTGAGAAGCGCTGGGTGCGCCTGCGTTTATCGCATCACGCCTTGCGGACCATCGACAAGAAGGGCATCGATGTCGTCTTGGCCGAGATGCGCGCCCGCGGCGAATCGTTTTAGGAGACCGTCATGCGTGACAAGATCAAGCTCGTGTCGAGCGCCGATACCGGTCATTTTTACACGACCACGAAAAACAAACGAACGATGACCGAGAAGTTCGAGATCAAGAAATTCGATCCCATCGCCCGCAAGCACGTCCCCTATCGCGAGGCGAAGATCAAGTAGACCACGTCTTTTGAGGTCCTCGGGACCGCGGTGTCCGGTGTTTCGGGCCCGCGGGACCACTGCGGGACCCCCTTCATCCTAGCGGCCTCTGTCCCCCTGCAAAATGGGGGCCGGGCTCTCTTGTCCTTGCGTCCCGTGCCCGGTATATTACCGGCAACCCTCTGTTGAGGTCCATTGCTGCAGATGGCGGCTGGGGCCGCCCGAGGTTGCCATGTACCCGCTTAGTCAACAAGTGTTGCGCACCGATGTTGCCGGCATGCCGCTTGAATGGATTGATTTCCGTGAGGCGGTGCGCATCTGTCACCTCGGGCAGGTGGCCTACACGTGCGGCATCCTCTTGTACCGGGTTCACGGTGGCTATAATGCCGCCACCGGCCGGCGCAGCATCATCGAAGTTAACTCCATTCTCGCCACCTATGGAGAGAATGGTCAGCTGGCGCGTCAGCGCGATCACTATGTGCCGCCGCTCAGCAATCCCGCCCTGTTTGCCCGCGATGCGCGGATATGTCTCTATTGCGGCGAGCGGTTCTCGGTCCGCGATCTCTCGCGCGACCATGTGACGCCCTTGAGCCGCAACGGCCACGATATCTGGAACAATGTCGTGACGGCCTGCAAGCGCTGCAACAATCATAAGGCCGGGCGGACGCCCGAGGAGGCCGGCATGGCATTGCTCGCCGTTCCTTTCGTGCCGACGCATGCCGAGTACATCTATCTGCAGGGCCGCCGCGTGCTTGCCGACCAGATGGCCTTCCTAAAGGCGCATTTCCCGCGCACGAGCCCCTTGCATGAGCGTCTGGCGCGCGGCCTGGAGATGGCCGGTCACGCGTGACGGCAGCGCGCGGTGAGGCACGGCTCTAGGGCCTGCCTCACCGCGCCGCCCTCTCAGGCCGCGATTTGCGTTGCCGCGTAGCTGCGGATGGCGGTTGCGAAGTCGCGGAGGGCCTTTATCCCGGTCGCCTCCGCCTGGTGACACCATTCCTGCAGGGCCTCGAGGAGCTGCTCCTGGGTGGTGGCCGACCGGCGCCACACGTCCTGCAGGCGCTCCTTCATGGTGTAGACCGTCTGCAAGGTACTGTTGGTCGCCAGAATCTCTTGCAGCTGGCGATATCCGGCCTCACCTATGAGGGCCTTTTCGCGCACCATGAGGCGCCGCGCATCCTTCAGGATCTTGGCGGCCTGCCGATTGGCGGCCGCCGCCTTGCGGACCTCCTCGCTATGGACCTCGTGCAAGACCTCGCGGGCAAAGCGCGCCATCACCTGAAAGCGGTGATGTATGACCGCCTTGACGGTATCGAGATCACAGACCTCTTTCGGGTGGGTGTAGGTCGGGATCGGCGCGACCTTCTTGACCGTGGCAAGGCCCAGCATCTCGAGCGTGCGAATGTATCCCCAGCCGATGTCGAACTCCCAGGGCTTGCAGGAGAATTTGGCGGAACTGGCGTAGGTGTGGTGGTTGTTGTGCAGCTCCTCGCCCCCGATCAGGATGCCGATCGGCAGGATATTGGTCGCCGCGTCGGCGCACTCGAAGTTGCGGTAGCCGTAGTAATGGCCCACGCCGTTGATTACGCCGGCCGCCATAATCGGGATCCACATCATCTGGACTGCCCAGATCGTAAGACCAAGCGCGCCAAAACAGGCAAGGTCGATGACGAGCATGATGGCGATGCCCATGGCGCTATGCCGCGTGTACACATGCCGCTCCAACCAATCATCTGGGGTGTTGTGCCCGAACTTGGTGAGCGTCTCGGTGTTTTTGGCCTCGGCGCGATAGAGTTCCGCGCCCTCCCACAACACCTTCTTCAGGCCCAACACCTGCGGACTATGCGGGTCGTCCTCGGTCTCGCAGCGCGCGTGATGCTTGCGGTGGATGGCCACCCATTCCTTGGTCACCATGCCCGTCGTCAGCCACAGCCACAGGCGAAAGAAGTGCGCGATCACGGGATGCAGGTCCAAGGCCCGATGCGTCTGATGACGGTGCAGGTAGATGGTGACTGACGCGATGGTGATGTGCGTCACGACGAGCGCGACCAGCACATAGCCCCACCACGGCAAGATGATAAGACCTTGAAACATGCTCTCTTCCTCTTATGTAGGAAAACGCCGGGGCCGTTTTGACACGCCATTCTTCAGGCCGGCTGGCGGCCCGCCATCAGCGGTCTTGTGTATCCCGGGCGCTCTCTCCCGCCCAATCCCGCATGCGCGTCCCCCAATCGTGGGCAGTCGCGACATCGAGTTCAACGGTAAAATATTTGGCGCCATCGCGTATGATGACCCGCAGAAGCCGTGCCCCGGTCTCGTGGAAGACCTGACGTAACTCTATCACCTGTCCCGAGGGCGCGGTAATCTGTTCCATGGCCGGGGTATTGTAGCATGGACCGAGGACTGTGATGGCAGCCCCCCAGACCCCCTTTTTGACAGTCGATATCATTATCCGTCCGGATGGGCACCCGCATGGCGTGATCTTGATCGAGCGCGGCCATCCCCCATGGGGCTGGGCCTTGCCCGGCGGTTTCGTGGATGTCGGCGAACGGGTGGAGGAGGCCGCGCGCCGCGAGGCCCGTGAGGAGACCGGCCTTGTCGTGACGCTAGAGGCGCTGCTTGGCTGTTATTCCGACCCGGCCCGCGACGCGCGCGGCCATACGGTATCGCTCGTCTATATCGCGCACGCCTCCGGCGTGGCGCGGGCCGGAGACGATGCCCGGCGCGCCGAGATCGCCGATATCCGCCGCATCACCGTGCCGCTCGCCTTTGATCATGCTCGGATCCTCAATGACTACCGGCGGTTCCGGGAGTCTGGCGAGCGGCCCGCCCTGGAATAGTAAAGGCGGTAATGCTGTAGGGGTCGGCATCGGAGGCCTCGGCGGTCGTGCCTATGGCCGTGAGCAGACCGCTGCTGTGGTCCAGGCGATAACGGCTAATCGTACTGTTCCCAAAGTTGACCGCGAATACGAAGCGCGCCGCCGTGTCGAGCGTAAGGGAGAAGGGGTAGCCGCCGGTCGGCACGTGCCCGACGTGCGTGATGCGGCCATCGGCCTGGTCGATGCGAAAGATTGAGATGTCGTTGGCGCTGGTGTTGGCGACGAAGAGGTAGCGGCCGCTCGGGTCTATGACCAGCGAATCCGGGTGGTGGTCAAAGGGCTCGGTCACCCGGTCTTTCAGGGCCAGCCGGCCGTTGGCGCCGATGGCCAACACCAGAAGGACGTTCGCGCGGAAGTCGGCGACATACAAAAACCGTCCGTCGGGGCCCACCGCGAGCCCGTAAGGGCCATCGCCCGGGGGTTCATGAAACACCCCCAGGGGTATGAGCGCCGCATGGCCCGGCGCCCGCCGATACATGCCGATCGTGGCGTTGCCGAAGTTCGCGACATAGGCGTAGCGGCCGTTCGGCGTGAAGGTCACGGAATAGGGCTTGGCCCCCGGCGCCTCATGGACGCGGCCGTCGGGGATCAGTACCCCCTGCCGGCCGCGCATGCGGTAGATGCCCACCGTGCTGTCGCCGCTATTGGCGACGTAGATGTCGTGCCCACCGGGGCTTGCGGTCACGCTGAAGGGGTTGGTGCCTGGTCCTTGAGGACGCACCGCGGCGCTCGCGAGCCTGCCGTCGGTGGGGTCTATCCGATAGGCGCTGACGGCGTGCGCGAGACTGTCGGCGGTGACCACATAACCCAGTGGGTCGGCCACGACCGACTCCGGACCCCCTGGGGTCGGCACCGATTGCGATGCCACGAGGTTGCCCTTGCCGTGTTCGGCGTAGACGTTGACCGTACTGTTGTTGTAATTGGCGACATAGACGAAGGTGCGGGCGTGCGCCAGGACGCTCAGCAGGCATAGGCCGAGAACCCGCAGCGGCGTGCTGTGATATCGGCTCGCGCGCGTCCGCGACCGGTCTTGCTCAGACACGGACATACGTCCATCCGCGGTGCTGAAGACGGACGATCTCGGCGATCGCCGAGGGGACGATTACGGCTTGCGGCAACAGGTGCGGATCGATGCCCTTGCGGCGCTTGAGGCGGTTGATGGTGTCCTGGCACGCGGCGAATATCAGGTTCGGATAGCGCGCCTGAAGCGCGGCGATGCGCGCCGGAAAGGGCGACAGATGCCGGCGCAAAAGCGCGAGGCCCGGGCCATCGGCCAGGATCTCGACCTTCGCCTGGCGGTGATCGGCGCGGTAACGGGCAAGGAGATGCTGCGCCTCCTCGAGCACCTGGCGCATATGGGCACGGTCACCATTGTCCAGATGAAACAGCACCTTGGTGGTAAGGTGGGTCGTGGCGCGCGCGATCGCGGTCACCGGGCGTGGCGGCACCCCCGGGGCCCACAAGGCGCGTAGCGACCAGCCGAGCGTCACCCCGATCAAAAGCACGATGGGCGCAATCAGCGGGGCCAGGCGCGAGGCTAGGTGCTGGCGCGGCGTTTCGCGGTGTTCTGGCGTCGGCGGGTTATCATAGGCGAGCCGCACCAGATCCGAGATCTTGCGCAATTCGCAGACCTTGCGGTTCAGCTCCTGGTCGCTGTTTATAAGCGGATAGACGCGGCCCTTCTCATCGCCGTCGATCTGGTTATCGACGAAGGCGTTGAGGAACTCATCCGAGAGCCCGGGTCCTTCCGATTCGGTCATTTCACTCTCCGCATCCTTGGTGTGGCGGCCGCCATATCCGGGAGCAATAAGGCCTTCAGGGCCGCGCGCGCGCGGCACAGCCGGCTCATAACGGTCCCGCTTGGTATGCCCAGTATCGACGAGACTTCATTATAAGAGAAACCTTCTAAATCAACCAGGGTCACGACCTGCCTCTGCCCCTGGGGGAGCCTTGCGATGGCGGCGCGGACGCGCGCGGCGAGTTCCGAGCGTATGTGCTCGGTCTCGAGGCAATGGTCGCACGCGATGTCCATGTCATCGATGTCTTCGGCCTCGCGTTCGCGTCGATGGTGGTCGCGAAAGCAGTTGGTCATGATACTGAAAAGCCATGCCTCCCCGGCCCCGGGATCGCGCAGCTGATCGTGTTTTTGCCAGGCCTTGGTGAGCGTCTCCTGGACCAAGTCGTCAGCCAGGGCGGGGTTGTGGGTCCAGGCGTAGGCAATGCGATAAAGGCGCGGGCGGCTGACCTCCAGGGTCTTTTTGAACTCCCGCGAGCGGCATAACAACTGACGGATGCCCATATTTTCGATTCTCCTCGGGTGGTGGGACGGTGCCCTATTGTTATTTATTCCGAAACTTAAGGGAGTTTATGCCCGAGGCGGGTCGAGGGGAAGCGCGGGGCTGATCAGCGGTCGCTGGTCTCGCCGCGCGCAAAGCCGCCGAGCACGTATGGGTAGAGCGCGTGCTCGAGAGTGAGCACGCGCGCGGCGAGCGCCGCCGGGGACTCTCCCGGGTTCACCGTAAGCCCGGTCTGGGCAATAATCGGGCCGCCGTCCACGGCGTCGGTGACGAGGTGTACCGTGGCGCCATGGAAACGCGCGCCGGATGCGAGGGCGCGCCGGTGGGTGTCGAGTCCGGGAAACGCGGGCAGGAGCGAGGGGTGGATGTTGAGCAGGCGTCCCCGGTAACGGCCCACGAAGTCCGTGCCTAAAACCCTCAGGAAGCCGGCCAGCGCGATGACATCCGGCGCCAGATCGTCGAGCTCCGCCGCCAGGGCAACCTCGAAGGCGTCGCGCGTGGCAAACTGCCGATGATCGACGATGCGCACCGCAAGGCCTTGGTCGCGCGCGTAGTCGACGGCCGGCGCCGTGGGGTTGTTGCTGACCACCCCGATGATCACATAGCCCTGCTCGGGGGCCTTTTCGTGCAGGGCGCGCAGGTTGCTGCCGCGCCCCGAAACCATGACCGCGACCCTCAAGGGCGGTCTCAGGCCCATGCGAATTCGCCGGGGCCCTCATCGATACGGCCGATGACAAACGGTGCCTCCCCGTGATCACGGAGGATGGCCTCGGCGACCCCGGCGTCGGCGGCATCGACCACCACCACCATGCCCACGCCACAGTTGAAGGTTCGGTACATCTCCTCCTCGGCGATTGCCCCGCCCTCCTGAAGCCAGCCGAAGATCGCGGGCCGCGACCATGACGAGCGGTCGATGACGGCGCGCCGGCCCTCGGGGATCACGCGCGGGACATTGCCCGGCAGCCCCCCACCCGTGATGTGCGCCATGGCATGGACGTCGATCGCGGCATGGAGCGCGAGCAGGGCCTTCACATAGATACGCGTGGGCGCAAGCAGGATATCTTCGAGCCGCCGGTCGCCGACGGTTGCGGTGAGATCGGCCCCGCGCCGGGCGATGACCGCGCGCGCCAGGGAGTAGCCGTTGGAGTGCAACCCCGACGAGGGCAAGCCCAGGATGATATCGCCGCTTTTGACGCGGCGGCCGTCGATCAGGCGTTCACGCTCCACCGCCCCCACGCAGAAACCGGCCAGGTCATAGTCCTGATCGCGGTACATCCCCGGCATCTCCGCGGTCTCGCCGCCGACCAAGGCCGCGCCCGCCAGCTCGCAGCCACGGCCGATTCCGGCGATAATACGCCGGGCCTTGCCGACGTCGAGTCGGCCCGAGGCGAAGTAGTCCAGAAAAAAGAGCGGCTCGGCCCCTTGCACGACGATATCGTTGGCGCACATGGCGACCAGGTCGATTCCGATGTCGTCATGGCGATCGAGCGCGATCGCCAGCAAGAGCTTTGTGCCCACGCCGTCGGTGCCCGAGACCAGCACGGGGTCGCGATAGCGCCCAGACAGCGCAAAGAGCGCGCCAAACCCGCCGAGGCCCGCGAGGACCCCGGGGCGGGTGGTTTTGGCGGCGATCGGCTTTAGGGACTCGACTAGGGCGTCGCCAGCTTCGATGTCGACGCCGGCGGCGCGATAGCTCAAGGGGCTTGGGGTCTTGGGTTCGGTCACTGGGGTTTTGTCACAGGGGGGGCTCCGAGATGGCTGTTATGTTAGGGCCTGAGGCCTTGCAAGTAAATCTTGACTTCGGTCGGCGCGCCCGGGTAAACGGGGGCCGGGCGTCCGGCGCCGGGCGCGTCCGGGGCCGGCACTGCGACAGAGGGACGTCTGCATGAAGAGACTGCAGTATCTACCCAACATGATCACGCTCTTGCGGATGGCGTTCGTGCCGCTTTTGATCCTGGTCTTGAAGGATCACCGCTACCTCGAGGCCCTGTGGGTGTTCCTGATCGCCGGAATATCGGATGGCCTGGACGGTTATATCGCCAAGCGCTTTGGTTTCGTGAGCCAGCTCGGCGCCATCCTCGACCCCCTGGCCGACAAGATCTTGTTGGTGAGCGCCTATGTCATGCTGGCGCTGCTCGCGTTCGTGCCGTTTTGGCTGGTGCTCGTGGTGACCTTCCGGGACGCGCTCATCGTCGGCGGTTATCTCGTCTATACCTCGCTGTATGGGCCGGTATCGATGCGCCCGAGCCGGGTGAGCAAGTTCAACACCTTTACGCAGATCCTGCTCGTGGTGTTCCTGCTCACCGAGCGCGCTTTCGCGTTCCATGTCGCCCACATCCAGACCGCCCTCGTCTTCGTGGTCCTTGTCACGACGATCGCAAGCGGCGGACACTATCTATGGACTTGGGGGATCGTGCGGGAGGTCGAGGCAAGACGTGCTGGGAGAGACTGAACGCCGGATCCTGTATGCGGTCGCGGTCTTGCTGGCGGCGGGTGTCGTGATCTATGTCCTGGCGCCGGTCGTCACCGTGTTCCTGTTGGCCTTGCTCATCGCCTATATCACCAACCCGCTGGTCTCGCGGGCGCAGCGCGCCGGCGTGCCGCGCAGCGCCACCATACTTCTCCTGTTGTTGCTGCTTACGCTTGCGGCCGCGGCCCTGGCATTCGCGCTCGTGCCCATGGCGCAAAAGGAGTTCACGACCTTCACCGCGCATGCGCCCGCCTACATGGATTGGTTGCAGGCGCGCATCCTGCGCGCCACCCATGGCCGCTATACACCGGACCTCCACGCGCTGAAGCGGCATATCCTCGCGCAATGGCAAGGCGTGGGGGCCGACGTCGCCCGGCTCTTGCCAGTGGCCACCGCCTCCGGCCTGCACATCCTCGTGGCACTCGCGCGGCTCATGCTGATCCTCGTGGTCACATTCTATCTGTTGCGCGACTGGGACGAGATTTGCGCCACTGCCGTGGAGATCCTGCCGGGCCGCTACCGCAAACCCATAGTGCGCTTCGCAAGCGAGGCCGATGTCCAGTTAGGCAGGCTTTTGCGCGGCCAGCTCACGGTCATGGTCGCGCTTGCCATACTCTATACTGTAGGTCTCAGCCTCGCGGGCCTGGATCTGGCCCTGCCGGTCGGTGTCATGACGGGATTTTTGAGCTTCATCCCGTATCTCGGTTTTTTTACCGGGCTTTTCACCGCGAGCCTCGCTGTGTTGCTGCAGTACCACGACGTGAGACATCTCCTGTACGTGTTCGCGGCCTTCGGTTTTGGAGAGATGATGGAGAGCATGGTCCTCGGCCCGCGGCTCGTGGGCCGCTCGATCGGTCTGCATCCGCTGCTTGTGATCTTTGCGGTGCTGACCGGAGGACGGCTCTTCGGTTTTGCCGGGATCTTGCTGGCGCTTCCGGTCTCCGCGGTCCTCATGGTCTGGTTAAAACGCGTGCATGCCCGTTATCGCCATAGCGCGTGGTCCGAATGACGCGCCAGCTGCCGCTCGACCTATCCGTGCGCGACCGCCCCTCGTTTGAGAATTTCTGGGCGGGCGACAATGGCGAGGCGCTTGCTGCCGCACGCGCCTTGGCCCAAGGGCGCGCGGGGCCCTTGTATTTGTTCGGCCCCGAGGGCTGCGGCAAGACCCATCTCCTGGCGGCCGTGGCGCGCGCGCTCCAGGGAAGTGGCCCCTGCGCCTTTTTGTCGCTCGCCCATGCGTCGGCGATGAGCTGGGAGACCCTCGCCGATCTGCCACCCGGGAGCACGGTCTGTGTCGATGACATGGAGGCCTTGGCGGGGCACGCCGATGGCGAGCGGCGCCTGTTCGTGCTATTCGAGGCGCTGGCGCCGGCGCGGCGCATCGTGCTCGCCGGACGCAGCAATCCCGCAGGCCTATCGGTCGCGCGCGACGACCTGCGGACACGGCTTGGAAGCGGCCCCATCGTGGCCATGCGTCGCCTGTCGGATGAGGCCAAGGCCCAGGCCCTGCGTCACCGCGCCGCGCTTAGGGGGCTGCAATTGAACGATGCGGCATGCGCCTATCTCTTGGCGCACGGTCCGCGCGATCCCCGGGCGCTTTTCGCACTGTTGGAAGACCTCGATCGCGAGACCCTGGCGGATGGGCGGCGTCTTACCATTCCGTATCTGCGCGCCATCCTCGCGCGCCCCTAGGGGCGCGCGCGGCACGGCCTTTAGGCCGGGGCCGGCGCCAATCTTTGTGCGATACGCGCTACACGCTCCCCGAGCGCCAGACACAAGGTCTTTTCCTCGGCGCTCAGCGGCCGATCATCGCGCGCGCCGGCCAAATGGCTCGCGCCGTAGGGCGTGCCGCCGGAGGCGGTGGTGGTGAGCGTAGGCTCGGTGTAGGGGATGCCGACCAACAGCATGCCGTGATGCCAGAGCGGCACGCTCATCGACAACAGCGTGGCCTCCTGTCCGCCGTGCAGGGTGCCGGTGGAGGTGAAGAACCCGGCGGGCTTGCCGGCCAGCGTGCCGGCGAGCCACAAAGGTGTCGTGCTCTCGAGAAAGTGCTTGATGGGTGCGGCCATATGGCCAAAGCGCGTGGGACTGCCCAGGATCAGGCCATCGCAGTGGCGCAGGTCATCGAGATCGGCATACGGCGGCCCACTCTCGGGGATCATTGGGGCGCAGGCCTCCGGGACCGGCGACACCTCCGGCACGGTGCGCACCACGGCCTCGCATCCCGGGACCGATGCCACGCCGCGCGCCACCAGGTCGGCCATGCGCCGCACGCTGCCATGGCGGCTGTAATAAAGCACCAGGATGCGCGTCATGAGGGCTCACCGGACGCGGCGCGCGCCACGAGCTTTGCGAATGCCTCATGGTCCATGAGGCCGTGGGCGGCCACGAGCTCGGCGATCGGTCGGCCGCTTGCTTCCGATTCCTGCGCCACGCGCGCCGCCGCGCTATAGCCGATCGCGCGATTCAGCAAGGTGGCGAGGCCCACGCTCGCGTGCGCATAGGCCCGGCAACGGTCACGATCGGCCTCGATACCGGCGAGCGCCCGCCCGGTGACCGCGATCATGGCCCGGGTCAGCCAATCCATCATGTCAAACAACGCGGACCCGAGGGCCGGCATCATGACGTTAAGCTCGAGCTGGCCGGCCTGGGTCATGGCGGCCACCGCGGCGTCCTGTCCAAGGACCTGGTAGCAGACCTGATTCAACATCTCGAGCATGACCGGATTCACCTTGCCGGGCATGATGCTCGACCCCGGCTGCACCGGCGGCAAGCGGATTTCGGCAAGGCCGGTGCGCGGCCCCGAGGCCAGCAATCGCAGGTCATTGGTGATGCGCGTGAGCTCGAGCGCGAGCCCGCGAATGGCCGCCGACAGCTGCATGATGTCGGCCATGGATTGCATCTGTGCGCAGAGGTCGGGCGCCGGGCGCAGGGCCTCGCCGGTAAGCGTGGCCAGCTCGGCGCATACTCGTTTGGCGTAGTGGGGCGGGGTATTGAGGCCGGTACCGACCGCGCTGCCACCGAGTCCCAGTTCACTGAGGTCGACGGCGCTATCCTGTATGCGCCGGGCGCAGCGCTTTAAGGTCCATGCGTAAGCCGAGAATTCGCGCCCGAGCGTGGTCGGAACGGCGTCTTGCAGGTGCGTGCGGCCGCTCTTTACGGTGTCTCGCTCGCGCACGGCCAGGGCATCGAAGGCGCGCGCCATGTCGTGGACGGCGGCGACGAGACGCGTAAGCTTGGCAAGCGCCGCCAGGCGTATCGCCGTCGGGATGGTGTCGTTCGTGCTCTGCCCCATGTTGACGTGATCGTTGGGGTGCAGCGGCCGGTAGACGCCGCGCTCGCCGCCGAGCGCCACGTTGGCGAGGTTGGCGATGACCTCGTTGGTGTTCATGTTGTGACTGGTGCCGGCGCCGGCCTGAAACCGGTCGACCACGAACTCGCCATGGTACTGGCCGTCGACGATGGCGGTTGCAGCGCGCTCGATCTCGCGCGCGAGGTTCTCGTCGAGCCAGCCGGCGCGGGCATTCACCCGTGCCGCCGCGATCTTTACCCGCGCGTGGGCGATGATGAAATCACGGTCGGGCGCGCGGCCCGATATCGGAAAGTTCTCCACGGCGCGTGCCGTCTGTATGCCATACCAGGCATCGGCCGGCACCGGATATTCGCCAAGACTGTCTTTTTCTATGCGCGTCGTCATGTGTATGGGAAACGCCCACGGGCCGCGGGATCTTCGAAGATCTGCCCGGCCGCTGCGTTCTCGTTCTCCTTGGAAATGAGGGATACGGTCTCTACGTTTTTCACGAGGTGGCTCGCGGCGCATGGCCATGAAGGCGGCCCGGCGGGGATTTTCCACCGGTCCTGGAGCCCTGTGCGCCAGTATAACCGATTGACCGGATCGGCATGGGGCCGCGTCTTTGGGTCTTTCGTCCGGCCGAGGCCCTGACGGGCGGATGCCCCCTGGTTGCTCTCGCTACCGGGGTGCCGCCAAGGGCGACGGCCGGTCTTGTTTGTGGTCTGGGGAGCCGGTATCGTCGCCGTTCATGGAACCTGTCTCTGTGCCGCGGATCGGCGAGGCCGATAGCCGCCGCTTTCTGCGTTTCGCGTTTTCGCTCGCCGATCTCGCGCGGCGGCTTGTGGCCGAGACCCCTATCGGGGAGGCGGATATTGCCGTCAAGGCGGATGGCTCCTATGTGAGCGTGGCCGACCAGCGCATCGAGGCGGCCTGGCGGGAGGCCATCACCGGACAATTTGGCGATCATGATCTCGTTGGCGAGGAATATCCGGCCGAGGGCCGGGGCAGCGCCTGGGAGTGGGTCCTGGATCCGATCGACGGCACCGACAATTTCGTGCACGGGATGGCGACCTTCGGCACCTTGGTGGCCCTGCGTCATGAGGGCGTTCCGGTGTTGGGGGTCATAGACCACCCACGGCTCGACCTGCGGGTGAGCGCCGCCTGCGGACTCGGGGCCTCGTGCAATGGGCGCGTGGTGCGCGTCGCCGACCGCGATGAGCGGGGGACACCGATAGTCGTGGTAACGGCCCCCGAGAATTTCTCCAAGGGCGGCCGTCCGGAGCTCTTTGCCCGGTTGGCGGCGGCCCACCCCAACCTACGTGTTTACCGGGACTGTTATGCCCACAGCGTGGTTTTGCAAGGTCAGGGGGCGGTGGCCGTCGACTGGCACGCGCAGCTCTGGGATGTGTGCGCGGCGTGGGCGATCGCGCGCGAGGCGGGCGCCGCGTTCGCGCGCTTGGATGGCCCGTCGGGGCGTTATCGGGTCGTTTTCGGACGACCCGCGTCGGTGGCTGCGGTCACGGATTTACTGGGGATCGCCCGGGAGGAGGAAGGATGAAGGCCGAATTTTGGCATACGCGTTGGCATGAGAATCGTATCGGTTTCCATCAGACCGAGATCAATCGTTTCCTGCGTCGGCATATCGACGTCCTGGGCTCCAAAGGCCCGGTGTTCGTGCCGCTGTGTGGCAAAAGCCATGACATGAGCTGGCTTGCCGAACAGGGGCGCGAGGTCATAGGTATAGAGATCAGCCCGCTCGCTGTCGAGGCGTTTTACCGCGAGCAGGAGATCCCCGTGGATCGGGTCGGGCGTGGCGAGTTTCTGGAGTACCAGGGGACTGGCATCACCATCCTGCTCGGCGATTACTTCCGGTTGACCGCGGAGCTGCTCGGGCCGGTAGGCGCGGTCTACGATCGTGCCGCGCTGATCGCCATGCCGCCCGCCACGCGACGCGCCTATGCCGAGCACATGGCGAGCCTGCTGGCCCCCGGGACGCCGGTCCTGCTGATCGCCCCCTTTTCCCCGAAGGATCCGCAAAGTGGGCCGCCATTCGCGGTATCGCCAGCGGAAATCCAGGAGATCTTCTCGGATCATTTCACGGTGGAGGTCCTGGAGTGCGAACGCAAGACCGCGGAGGAGGATCCGCGACTCGCCGAGCAGGGCTTGGCCTGGCGCGAGGAGGGTGTGTACCGGCTGTGCCGGCTGGCGGGGCGCGGGGGATAGGCGCGCGCCCAGCGGCGGCTAGGCCTGGCCGGCGATAGGCGATAGAGGATGGCGGGGGGACGGGTCATGGATCCACTGGAGAACATCGACGGCGAGCGCTTCGATGCCGTTTTTAGTGAGGTCGTCAGGGACCGGGCGCTACACGCCCTCGAGGGCGGGCAGGTCTTGTTCTTTCCGCGGCTTGCCTTCCCGCTGGGCACGGATGAACGACCCTTTCTGGACCCGCGTTGCTCGGATGGCCGCGCCAAGAACATCAGTTATGACGCCTCATCGGGCCAACTGAAAGGGACTGCGCTGACGGGTCACGAACGGGAGCGCCTGCAGGCCATGGTGGCGCGGTTTGCGCAGAGCGCGCGCACGCTGGTCGAGGGCCTGTTGCCGGATTACGCGCCGCATCTGCGTCCGGGACGCACCAGCTACCGCCCGGTCGAGGCCAAGGAGCGGCCCTCGTCTTATCGCAAGGATGACAGCCGCCTACACGTGGATGCCTTTCCGTCGCGCCCGAACGGGGGTCAGCGCATCTTGCGGGTCTTCAGTAACGTCAATCCCGACGGCCGCGGCCGTGTGTGGCGCTTGGGCGAGCCCTTCGAGACCTGTGCCCGGCGCTTCTTGCCCACGATCCGTCCGCTACTGCCGGGGCAGAGCTGGCTATTGGCCGCATGCGGGCTCACCGCCGGCCGCCGCTCGGCCTATGATCATTACATGTTGGCCTTGCACAACGCCATGAAGGCCGACGACTATTTCCAGCAGCACTGCCCTCAATATGAAGTGACGTTCCCAGCCGGGACCACCTGGATGGTCTTTACCGATCAGGTCCCCCATGCGGCGATGGCCGGCCAGTATCTATTCGAGCAGACCTTCCATGTGCCGGTGCAGGGTCTGCGGGAGCCGGCGCGCGCGCCGTTGTCGGTGCTGGAGCGGCTCCTCCAGCGGCCGCTGATCGCGGCGCGCGATCAAAAGGGTTCGATTCGGGCCTCGTAGGGGTAGAGCAGCAGGCGGTAGAGGGTCTCGCCGAACTGCACATGGGTGGCCTCCGGCCGGCCGATGACCAGGGTGTGGCCGCCGTGCGCCGAGAGCGCCGCCGTCCCGAATCGCCGCGCCGCGATCAGCGCGTTCAGGACCTCGGCGAGATCCGCGCGTGCCACCGAGCAGGTGTTGTCCACGATCCGGCAGGCGTGCCCGCTGTGAGTCCGCCCCTCGATAATCACGGCATCGGCTCGCACCGACTCGGGGCCCGGGCAGCGGGCCTGTGGATCGATATAGTCTTTCATGGACGGTTCTCCACCTCCCGGATTCCTCACAGTCGGGGCCTGCCGGGCGCGTCAGAAGGTATTGACGACCGAGCCGACGCCGGGCACGGCGCACACCACCTTTTCGACGACATTACGCAGATCCAGGACCGAGTTCGGGCAGCCGGCGCAGGCGCCCTTCATCCGCACGCGCACCGTGGCGCCGACAATATCCACGAGTTCGATGTCGCCCCCGTCGCGCTGGAGTATCCGGCGCACATCCTCGATGGCGCGGCAGACGGCCGTCTCGTCCGGCGGCCCGGCATTCGCATCCGGGACCGGCGCTTGCCGTTCACGCGCCGCGATGGCCTGGGCGCGCGCGATCCGGTACGCCGTATCCGGGTCGCTTTCCTCGAGCGCGTCGAGCTCCGCTTCCGTGTAAAACCGAATCGCCTGTCGGCGGTCTTTTTCGTTCATGCGGTATCCGCGTTATGCCGGGCCGACCCCTACCCCACCTTTCCAGGAAGGCCGATTGACCCCGCTTGCGCCACCCCCTAAGGTGGTTTGCACGTCACACAGAGGGGGCGGCCATGTTATGGACCATCTTCGTCATTCTACTCGTATTATGGCTCGTGGGCATTGTGAGCTCGCGCACGATGGGCGGCTTCATTCATATTTTGCTGGTGCTTGCCCTGGTGCTTTTGATCGTCAATCTGGTTCAGGGCCACGCCTTATGAGTGGGATTGACAGGCGCTAGGCGCCCTCCTAGAGTGGCCGCACCCCCGAACCGCTAACAGTTGGGATCGAGCTTTGGTGCGCTACGGGTGCGTTCAGGGACAAGAATCGTGGGAAGGAGTCGCTTTATGTCGGATATCAGCGATATACGCAAGGATGTGATGACGATCGTCGAGACCAGCGGGAAGCTGGCGCGGCCGATCCCGCCCGACAAGGATCTCTACAGTGACCTCGGCGTGGAGTCCGTCAACGCGATCAGTATCTTGCTCGCGCTCGAGGGTCGTTTTGAAACGACCATAGACGATACCCGGTTTATCGAGGCCCGCACCGTGAATAGTCTCGTCGATCTCGTCGCCGAGGCCAAGCTCGCGCCCGGCGCGCGCGTGGCCTAAAGCCCCACGCGCGTGGCGGTCCGCCGAGGGCGCTTTGCGCGCTCTGTCATTTGACTTTGGGGATTTTCGTTCTAAGGTCAAGGGATAGCCATGCGGGGGCAGCAAGGCCTTGATTTGCGGCCGTTAAATCCCCGCCGATAACCAGAGGTGAGTGTGAGTGCGACTACGGCGGTGGTGACGGCGCGCAACGCTGGTCGAGTGCTTGTGGTGGACGATTCCGCGGTCATCCGCCAGGCTATCAGCAAGATGCTGAAGGTGGATTTCGACGTCGCGGTGGCGGCCGATGGCGAGGCCGGCTGGGAGGCGCTCGTGCAGGCCCCCGACGTCGGCGTGCTGATCACCGATATCGAGATGCCGCGGCTCGACGGATATGCCTTCATATGCCGCGTGCGGGCCAGCGATGAGGCGCGCATCCGCGAACTCCCGATCATCGTAATCACCGGCGCCGACGACGACGAGACCAAGACCCGCGCGTTCGCGTGCGGGGCCACGGATTTCATCACCAAGCCCCTGAACCTGGCTCAGCTGCAGGCCTGCACGCAGGCCTATATGCGTTTCGAGCAGCCGGTTCCCGAGGAGGTCTCCCCCTATGAAGGCCTGCTCGGCCGGGATGCCTTTCATGAGCGTGGGGAGGCGCTTTTGCGTGAGGCAAGTGCCCAGCGCCCCGTCACGCTGTTGCTTGCGGCGCTCGATCGGGTCCGCATCCTATATCGCGAATACGGCGACGAAAAGATGGAGACAGTGGTGGGGCATGTCGCCACGGTGCTGCGCGACGAGGCGGGGGCCGATGTGACGGCCATGGCGCGGCTCGGCGGGACCGAGTTCGGCATACTCGTGGGGGGCGTGGCCAAGGGCCGGGGGCTTGCCCTCGCGCAGCGCCTGGTGGGGGCGTTTGCCCATCATCCCCTCCATGACGGCAAGACCCTCAGCATCAGCGTCGGGGTGGCGTCGTCGGAAGAGGGCGCCGCGGGCTGCGCGGCGTTGCGTCAAATGGCCGAGGAACGACTGAAGCGCGCGGTGGCCCTGGGGGGTAACCGGGCGAGCGGCTCGGCCTTGAGCGATACGCTTGGCGGGGCCGAGGAGCTGGTCCTCGACGGCATTGCCGCGCCCGCTCCCCCCGCGGGGGCCGAGGGCGATACCGGCCCCGAGGTGCTGTTCGAGCCCGAATTCATGCCCGAGCCGGTTGTTGCGCCGGCATTTTCCGTTCCCAGGCCGGCCATCCGTCCGGCCGCAATGATGGGGCTGGATCGCGCCGTTTGCTACCTGAGCGACGGGCGAGGCGCGGAGCTCGAGCCGTTTCTGGATCTGTTGGCATCGGACGTCGCGGTGTTGCTCGAGTTTCTGAACATGCGCCGGCGCCTGGGCCTGGATTCCGCCATCGCCGCCTTGCGCGAGTCGGCGCGCATGGATCCGACCGCCTGAGCGCGGCACCGGCGGTCTAGGGGCGGGCGGCGCCAGGCAGGGACCGAGACCCGGCCGTGGCGCCGACGGGTAAGCGGCCGGGAACCTGTGGCGGTATTGGGGGTCCGAACAGAAAAGACGGATAGAGGCGCCATTGGAAAATCAGCAGGGAGATCGTGGATCCCGGTGCCTGGTCGCCGGGGCCGAGGGCAGTCCTTCTCCGGGGCGCCGAATGCGCATCATGCCGCGCCGCCAAGGCGCGGCATGCAAGGGACCTCGGCTGCGGGTTGTGGCCGGTCGTTTTCGGCCGGTGTTATGTAACGCGCGCCCGGCATGAGGGCCCGGTTCGGTTACGCGCGGCCTGCGCTGGCCGCCGGTGTGGTATTGGTGCTGTCTGCGACCGCAGGCGCGCACGCCGCCGTCAAGGCGCTCCCCAAGGCCGGATGGCACGGTGAGTTCGGGGCCGGTCTGTCATCGTCTTCCGGGGTTGCGGTCACCACCAGCATGAACTCCACCGACCGGCTTCGCGATACCGTCGGCCTGTGGAGCTACGGCGGGAACCTGAGTTACAATTATTTTTCCTACAATGGCGTGGCCGGCGTGAACCGCCTAGTCACCACCCTTGATGTGCGGCGCAGCTTCAAGTCGGCGCCCATCAGCTTCGTAGTCGGCAGTGCCCGCTATGACCATAACCTGTTCGACGGCTACGATCATTATTTCGTGGAGATGCTAAATGCCGGCCGGACGCTCGTTGCCACCCGCACCATGCATCTCAACCTCGAGGCCGGCGGGGGTGCTCGGCAGAACTACTATCCCGGGGGGCGTCCCGTGGAAGATGAGCCGGTCGGGGACGTGGCGATGAATTATGTGTGGCACCTGCGCCGGGGGACCCGTTTCAGCGAACACCTAAGCGTCATGGGGGCGCGTAGCGGGACGCTCGTCACCTCGACCAGCGGGGTGACCACAACCCTCGTGTTCCACTTAGCGCTCAAATTCTCGGAAGAGGTCGTCCATTATACGAGCCTGCCATCGACGGCGCTCGTCCACTACGCCACGACCACGACCTTTACCACACTGAATCTCATCTACCACATCGGCTAGCGGCCCCGGACAAGCGGTCCAGGGCCGTGGGATCGATGTCAGGGTCGGGCGCGCTCGTACTGCGCGGGCCACTGACCATCGACATGCAGGGCGTGAGCCGCATGCAGCGGCCAGTACGGGTCACGCAAGAGTTCGCGCCCGAGGAACACGCAGTCGGCGAGCCCTGTACGCACGATCTGCTCGGCCTGCAGCGGCTCATTGATGAGGCCTACGGCGCCCACGGCGATGCCGACATCGGCGCGCACGCGGGTGGCGAATGGGGTCTGAAAGCCGGGGCCGGCCGGGATCTGCGCGTCCGCGACCATGCCCCCGCTCGAGCAATCGATGAGATCGACGCCGCGGGTCTTCAGTTCCCGGGCAAGCGCCAGCGATTGCTCGATGTCCCAGCCGCCCTCCACCCAGTCGGTGGCCGATATGCGCACGAACAGGGGCTTTGCGTCGGGCCACACCTTGCGCACCGCCTCGGTCACCTCCAGCGGCAGCCGCAAGCGGTTCTCCAGCCGGCCCCCATAGCGGTCGTCGCGGTGATTGGCAAGCGGCGACAGGAATTCATGCAACAGGTAACCATGCGCCATGTGCAGTTCGAGGACATCAAATCCGGCCTCGTGGGCGCGCCGCGCGGCCTGCGTGAAATCCGTCACCACGCGCCGCAGGTCGGCGTCCCGGCAGGCCTCCGGCCGGGGATGCCCGCCTGCAAACGGAATGGGGCTCGGCGCGATCACAGACCAGCCGCCCTCGGCCTGCGACAGCGGGCGCCCCCCGCGCCAGGGGGCATCGGTGGAGGCCTTGCGGCCGGCATGGGCGATCTGGATTGCGGCCGCCGCGCCCTGGGATTTTATAAAATGGACGATGGGCTTTAGCGCCTCGGCATGATCATCGCTCCACAGGCCCTGGTCTCCGGGGCTGATGCGGCCCTCGGGGCTCACCGCTGTCGCCTCCATCATGACCAGTCCCGCCCCGCCAACCGCGCGGCTGCCGAGATGGACGAGGTGCCAGGCGGTCGGAAAGCCGTCGATACTCGAGTATTGGCACATCGGCGAGACGAAGATGCGGTTGCGAAATGTCTGCGAACGTAGACGAAGGGATGAAAAGAGCGCGCTCACGCGGCCTCCTATGGGTTATGATGATTGATTATCAGGCCTGTGCGATGGGGAACGCCAGGACTTCGTCGATATGCGTGGCGCCCATGGCCAGCATCAGCACTCGATCGAAGCCGAGTGCGCAACCGGCGCAGTCGGGCAGGCCGCCTTCGGCGAGCGCTGCCAGCAGGCGCTGGTCCTGGTCGATGCTCGGCAACGCCCGTTCACGCCGCTTGGCCGCCTCGCTCGCGAATCGGCTGGCGTATTCCTCGGCCCGTGCCGCCTCGTGAAAACCATTGGCAAGCTCCAGCGGCCCCCGGTAGATCTCGAAGCGATCCGCGAGCCCTTGGGCGTTGAGGCGCGCGAGTGCGGCTTGGCTTGACGGGTAGTCCGTCACCACCGTCAGGGCCTCGACCGGGAATCCGGGTGCTACGGCATGGCTCATGAGCAGGTCGAGGATCTCGTCGCGGTCGTCCAGGGCCAGTTCTTGTGCCGCCGGAAGGCGTCCGCGCGCGACCGCGCGCAGATCATCGGTCGGCGCGTCGATGGGATCGATGTCCAGGGCATCTTGAAACGCCTCGCGGTAAGTCACGATGCGCGCAGGCGCCTCCAGGGACACGACGAGCTGCGCGATGAGCGCGCAGGCCTCGGCAATGAGGCGCCGGTGGTCGTAGCCCAGGCCGTACCATTCCACCAGCGTGAATTCGGGGTTATGGAAGCGTCCGCTCTCGCCCTGACGAAAGGCCTTCGTGATCTGAAAGATCGAACCGCTGCCCGCCATGATCAGGCGCTTCATGGCGTATTCGGGAGAGGTCTGGAGGTAAAGGGTGCCCAGCAGCGGGTCGCTTAGCGCAAACTGCGCCAGCTGCGCGTCCGGTACGCCCGCGCGCGCGAGCACCGGCGTCTCCACCTCCAGATAGCCGCGCCCTCCGAAGAATGCACGCGTCTCGGCCAGCAATGCCGCGCGCTGACGGATGGCCGCGAGGCGTGCGCGCGGCGCGGCGGCGTCCTCGCGGCCGGATGCGTTCTTATTCCTTGGCGCGGGCAATGTATTCGCCGGTCTGGGTATTGACCTTCAGGCTGTCACCGATATTGATGAAAAGCGGGACGCGCACGACCGCGCCGGTCTCCAAGGTCGCGGGCTTGCCGCCCCCGCCGCTCGTGTCGCCGCGCACCCCGGGGTCGGTGTCCGTGACTTTAAGTACGACATGGACGGGCGCGGTCACGCTCAAGGGCACGCCATTCCATAAGGTCACGAGACACAGGGCTTGTTCCTTCAGCCACTTCGCGGCGTCGCCCACGGCGGTTTTGTCGGCCCCCAGTTGTTCATAGGTCTCGGGCGACATGAAGTACCAGAATTCGCCGTCGCTATACAGATACTGCATCTCGACGTCGATGACGTCGGCGCCTTCCACGCTGTCCCCGGACTTGAAGGTGCGCTCCACGACGCGCCCGGTCTTTAGGTTGCGAATCTTGACGCGGTTGAAGGCCTGGCCCTTGCCGGGTTTCACGAACTCGTTTTCTATGATCGCGCAGGGATCGGCGTCGAGCATGATCTTCAGTCCGCTCTTGAATTCGTTGGTGCTGTAGGTGGTCATGACGATCTCGAATTGGAGTAGGGGCTGGCCGGTGTCGCTTGCCTTTTGTCGACCGAACACGGACAGTGCGCGCCTATGATACATCGAACCGATCACGCACGGCAGGCACCTTGGCAGGCGGAGCTCGCGGCGGCCATCCGCGACCCAGAGGCCCTTGTGCGGGTCCTGGGGCTGCCGGATACCCTGCTCGCGGCGGCGCGCCGCGCGCATGCGCATTTTCCGGTACGGGTCCCTCCCGCCTATCTGGCGCGTATCCGCCAAGGCGACCCCGAGGATCCCTTGTTGCGCCAGATCTTGCCGCTTGATCTGGAGGAGGCCCCTCAGCCCGGTTTCTCGAAAGACCCGGTCGGTGATCTGGCCGCCCAGGTCGCGCCCGGGGTCCTGCATAAGTACGAGGGCCGCGTGTTGCTGACTGCCACCGGGGCCTGCGCCATTCACTGCCGTTATTGTTTCCGCCGCCACTTTCCGTACGCCGAGGCCCAGGCCGCGCGGGACCGTTGGGCGGTGGCCACCGCCCATCTCGCCGCCGACCCCTCGATTCGCGAGGTGATCTTGAGTGGGGGCGACCCGCTGACCCTGAGTGACGACAAGCTCGCCGGTCTGATGGGCGCGCTACACGCCATGCCGCACATCAAGCGCCTGCGCTTGCACACCCGCGTGCCGGTGGTGATCCCAAGCCGCGTGAATGAGGGGCTGCTCGGTTGGCTCGAGGAGACGCCGCTTGCGGTCGTCATGGTGCTGCATATCAACCATCCGCGCGAGGTCGACGAGGCCGTGGTTCGCGCCTGCGGGCGCCTGCGGGCGGCGCGTGTCACGCTCCTGAATCAGGCGGTGTTGCTCGCCGGGGTCAACGACGATGCCGAGGTGCTGGCAGCCCTGAGTGAGCGGGTGTTCGAGGTCGGCGTCCTGCCCTATTATCTGCACATGCTCGATCACGTGGAGGGGGCCGCGCATTTCGCGGTCGATGCCACGCGCGCCCTCGGGCTTTTGGAGGTCCTGCGCACCCGACTTCCCGGCTATCTCGTGCCGCGGCTGGTGCGCGAGGAGGCCGGCGCCCCAGCCAAGGTCCCGGTGGTCAGGGTTGGCGCGGGTGCGGGTTGCCGGTAAAGTAGGGGGTTACGTATTAAGAGGCGAGGCGGATAGGGTGGCGATTGCGGATTTGAACCTCTGGGACCCCGGGCTCGCTGGCCTGGGCGTGGGTCTTGCGCTGGCCACCGCGTTTTTCCTGGGCATGGTCCATGGGATAACACCGGACGAGCACACCTGGCCGATCACATTCAACTATGCCATAGGATCCTACTCGGTCCGCGGAGGCTTCAGGGCCGGCCTGCTCTTTTCGCTCGCCTTCACCTTGCAGCGCGCGATCGCCTCCGAGCTTGCCTACTTCGCCATGAGCGATTTTCTCGCCGGGGCGCGCTGGAACTTTACGGTCTATATCGTCGTCGGGGCGGTCATGGCGGCCTCGGGGCTTTTTATATTACGCAAGGGCCGCGTCCCGCACCTCTTTCATAGTCATGCGCTTGATAATGAGGCCCGCGACGAGCCCGCGGCCCTGCCGCGCTATATGCCGCTCGTGCACGGTTTCCTGGCGGGGTGGGGGACCGGCGCGTTTGCGCTCATCGTCTACACGGTCCTGGCGCCGGCCATGCACAGCGCCTATCTGGCGTTCCTGCCGGGCCTTCTCTTCGGTCTCGGGACGATGGTCACACAGATGCTCCTCGGCTCGCTGTTCGGTGGCTGGATGGCCCGCCGTAAGCTCGATGGCCGAGCCCGGGTCTATGTGGCGCGCAAGATGGCCGGACGCACCCTGAGCGGCGGCGGTGTGAGTTTCATGCTCGTGGGCGCCCTTGGGCTCATGTATCCCGCCCTCGCCTCGTTGTCCTGGACCACCGGCCTGCACATCCATAATCTGGCGCACCTCGGGGTGGGTCTGGTGCTGGTCGTGATCCTGCTCGTGCCGATCGCCGGCTACGCCTTCTGGAAGTCGGTACGCGAGGCCCGCCAGCGGTTTCCCGCGGTCTCATAGGTTCATCCGCTCACGGCCCGGGATGCGGCGTCACGCGCAGGTAGGGCCGGATCTCCTTGTAGCCCTTGGGAAATTTGGCGGCGAGCGCGGCCTCGTCCGTGATCGTAAGAGAGATCACCGCATCGTCGCCGCAGCGCCAGTTGACGGGCGTGGCGATTGTACCTGTCGGTCAGCTGCAATGAGCCGATGATTCGGAAGATCTCGCCGAAATCGCGCCCGGTGCTGGCCGGGTAGGTCAGTATGGTGCGGATCACCTTTTGCGAGTCGATGATAAACACCGAGCGCACCATCAGCGTGCCGCTTTGCCGCGGGTGAATCATGTCGTACAGGGTCGCGACCTTACGGTCCTGGTCGCCCAGGATCGGGAACTCGACGTAGGTCTTCTGTGTGTCGTCGATATCCTTAGATCCATTCCTTATGGGTCGCGACCGGATCGACGTATATGGACCCCTTCTCGTTTGCAAGCACTCCGTTCTCTGGCAGGTAGGATCGACTGCTCACGTATATCCGGCCTCTTCCTGCAGCATCGAGCTATCGATGTCGGGCCATGATGGGCTATTCGCG
>JAKBUS010000083.1 GCA_021841585.1 Pseudomonadota bacterium
CCAGGCCGATCATCATCTGATTGTTTTGTTGGATACCGTAGATCAGTGCCGGCGTGATAAGCGCGATGGCGATAAAGGCAAAGGCGAGCATGATGGGCATACGAGATCCTCAGGATGTGGGGCGGACTATCACATAGATCGCCTCGCCGTTGGTCACGCCGGCGGGCGGCGCCCCAAGGACTCCGCCCGCAGCCGACACCATCTGCCCGCCGGCGACGTACCCATAGGCAATATCTCCATAGGTCGCGGCCAGATTGCGCGCCACCCACTGGACAGTGCCGGTCTGGCCGGGCGGCATGGCCGAGACGATCAAAAGGCCATTTGTGATCTGCGCCGAGGCCTGCGCGGGCGGTACATACGGATCGAGATAGGGGGTGAGGCTCGCCGGGGCAATCGTGCCGGTCGCAGCTGGATTGGCTTCTGCATAGGCGACCGAGGCATGCGCCAGCGCACGGAAGCTTGCGGCGAAGGTCTGGGCGCTCTCCTCCGCCAGAGGCGGGATCAGGATCTGACGCTGCGCGCCGACCATCGCGACCATGGCCATGAACCCCAGAATGATCAGCACACCGGGCATATCACGCTCCTCAACGCTTCCGTGAAGCGCCCCCTAATGCGCCCCGCAAAGCGGCCTGGGCGATCCAGGAAGGCCCGTGCGAGAGGAGGCGGTCGGTCCACGAGAAGGCGGCCGAGGCCACACACAGGACAGCAGATGTCCCAAACAACACCGCAACGAAGATTGCGCCTGCAAACGCGTACCAAGCGCTTGCCGCGAGCGACACAATCGCGCACGCGGCATCCAGGAGGCGCCATCCCGTCCACGGCCAGCGTCCGTTGATATCCGGTTTCACGGGAGTCTTCGGGAAGGGAAACATGCGATTTCGGTGCTCCGTATGCGTGGTATTAGGACCAATATAGTGTAACGCCACCTGCGTACCAAGACCATGCCGGCACTGGGAGGATTTGTTAGAAGGACCGCCCCATCAGGAGGGCGTTTGTCTGGCGCTCGATGTCGGTCTTCAAGGACGCCACCTGCCCTTCGCGGATTTTCATGCGCTGCTGCTCTTCCGTCACGAAAAACGGTTCGGCCTTCAGGATCCGTGTCGTACCCTGCGCGCTCCTCCGCGATAGCAGATGGAGCGTGATCAAAGCCTGTAGGGTCTGAGCCACCGAAGGGAGGTCCGCAAGAAGGCCGAGCTTGACCAGTGCCTGTTGGGCGTTATCCGCGTGGATCGTGGACACCACCAGCATGCCGCTCGCCGCCGCAAGACAGGCCGTGCGGGCCGCCGCCTGCTCGCGGATCTCGCCGATATAGAAGGTATCCGCCGATGACCTCAGTGTATCGGACAGGACCCGGGACACATCCGCATCGTCGACGATTTCCTCCTGGTAGCATTGGCCCGCTCCATAATCGCCCTGCATGTCGTACTCGACGGGATTTTCGGCGGTCCATGTGAATCCGCCGCTCTGGGACAGACGCGCCAGAAGAAGCGCGCAGGCGGCCGTGGTCTTGCCGGCACCGGGGCCTCCCGCGAAAAGTATGAGGCCGGCGCGCAGATTGGGATCCATCAGCCGCCGCGTGACCGCGGTCGGCAAACCTAAATCGGAAAAAGCGCGCGGTACCGCATCCAGACGCCGTGCCACGAAAACGACGCCACGGGCCGTGTCGCGGCGCTGGACACGCAAGGTGATGGCGGGCGCCCCCGCTGAAGTCCACAGGAAACGAAAACGCGCCTGTTCTTGCCCCAGGAGCGCCTGATAGAGGGACTCCGCTTCCGCCCACAGCGAGGCCGGCAGCGGCGACAACATGAGACCGTCGGCAAGCGATTTGGCGCGGCACTCGGGCCCGGACGCAGACAGCGCCAGATCCGCCAAGGGAAGATCTGCCAGCGCCCGCACGGATGCGGGCGGACCCGCGGGACCGCCGGGCTTACCATCGCCCGGCATCAGCCGTTGTTCTGCGTGTTGACGAAGGTGACGGTATTGGCGCCGGGCCCCGCCGTACAGTCCTGGCCCGCCACGGCCGGCGCGACAGGGGTGTTGCTGGCGGCGAGCGTCCCGTTGATCTCTATCTCGTACGCAGTCGTGTCCTCGGCGATCGCGGCACATGATGCGTTGCCAAGACCGCTCTCGATCAGGTCAAACCCGTTGGTGATGTTGGGATCCGGCTGCAAGGTCACCGTACCGCCGTAGGCGTTGACGATGTTGTTGCCGCTCACCATATTGCCCGGCACGAGTTTTTGCGTGATCGCCAGGCTATTCGTAAGCCCTGCATACGAAGCTTGCTGGGCAAACGCTCCATCCACGGACGCCGTGATTTGCGCGATCTGCTGGTTGGTGGTGCTCACCTTCCCCGAGCCTAGCATCTGATAGCCGGCATAGGAGCCGGCCGCGATGATCATGGCGAACACCAACAGCATGAACACGGTTGTAATCGTCATACCCTGCTCTCCTTTCCATTGAAGCGAATCCCCCCTTTGGAAACCCGCACGACACTAGTATAGATAGTATGGTCCATATACCAAACACATCTCTGGTTTGCACGGGGACGTCGCCTAGTGCATGGCCGTCAGGGCATTTTGCAGGCCATCGATCCCAATCACGACGATCACCATGATGAGGTTGATGCCCACATTCAGGATGGTCGTGGCCACCGCCACCGTCGCCTGGATCTGGGTTTCCTGATCGCGGATCCACTCCTCGCCGATGTTCTTCAGGACGCGTGGAAAATCCGCGCTGTGCGCGAACACGCCGATATCATCGATGAGTGCCTGGTCGGGGAAGGCATATCCTGTCCGGGACAAGGCCGTGCCCAGATCAAGGCCGTTTAGGATATGCACACGCGCGGCGATCAGCCGGTCTTTGAGCCAGGGTGCCGCATGTTTGGCCTGAATCGTAAGCGCCGATTCGAAACGCTCGCCGGCCGAAATGAGTGAAGAAAAGCCGGCTATCCAGCCGGCGCCCTGGATAACCCGGTAGATGCTCCAGGGCGGCAGCCGATCGAACCACCGGCGCCCATGACGGCTCCAGCGGCCCATCGTGATCCAGGTGATAACGGACAGGGTAGCGACCAGGGAAACGGTGATGACGGCCGGCGGACCTGTCGAGATCCATGCGAGCGGCAACATCATCTGCGCCGAGACCGGCCATTTGGCCTCCGGGATCGCCATCTCCATCGCCGGTAGCACCTGGTGGCCGATCAGGTAGATGAGATACAGGATCGCCGCCAACATGACCAGCGGTTCCCATGTTCGTGAAATGATGCTGTTTCTGATGCGCTTGACGATATCGCCGGCGGCTAACGCGATCTCGAGCGATCCCGGCAGGTCGCCCGCCCGGCTGCCGGCGGCGATGATGGCGAGGTCCGCCGGCGGCGCCCATCCTGCAAGCGCCGCCTCGAGGGACGCTCCATTCTCCAGACGGGAGGCGACCTGGGAGAGCGCCACCACATTCGGATCGTAAGGCCAGCCCTTCGCTCGCCCGCGCGCACGCTCCTCGAGGATGCGCACGGCCCCGGCCACCGTCTTGCCATTGCGAACCAGGACCGCAAGGCGCCGATAAAACGCCTTGCGAGCCTTCGCGCCCCATCCCTTGCGGGCCATGGCGCGCAGGGCGGTATCCAGAAATTCCGGTGTTCTCATCACAGGTCCTCTATGGTCAAGGGCCGCAGGTCATGGGGTCTTGGCGGGATGGGCTCGAGCAGTTCCTCGACCGCCGCAGGGTCTATCTCGCCCGCCAGCACCTTCAAGACACCGTGGGCCATCATGTCGATTTCGGCATCTGGGCGCGCCATATAACGGCGCCGGGCCTGCGCCGGACCGTTCTGGATGATATCGGCCAAGAGATCCTCGTCCGTGGGAATCACCTGTGCGATTACGGTGCGGCCGACGACGCCGTGATGGTCGCAATGCGCGCAGCCGGCCCCGCGCAGGCGGACATGAGAAAGATCCCCAAACGGGGTGCCTGAAAGCCATGTGCGCAGATTGGCGAGGATATCCGGGTCGATCCGGTCCTCGTGACCTGCGAGCGGCAGCGCACAGTGTGGACACAGGGTTTTCACGAGGCGCTGCACGATCAGCGATGAGAGAAGTTTGGGGTCACGCAGATAGAAGCTGTCGAGCCCCATGAGGATGAGTCGCGTGGGAATCATGAAGGGGTCGCTGACATGCAACGTGGTCCAGATCTGATGTCCGGTGATCGCTGCGGTCATCGCCTCGCGGGCGGTCTCGATGCCACGGATCTCGCCTACCACGATCACATCGGGGTCCTCGCGCAGCGAGGCCTTGACCTTGGCACCGAAAACCGCCGATTTCTCCTCGTCGGTATTGGCGTTCGCGATGTAAAACTGCCAGATGTGCGGATCACGGAACTCATACTCGACCGGGTCTTCGATCGTGATGATGCGAAGCCCTGGTCTGTGCGCGCGGATATCGCGGATCTGTGCGGCGAGCGTCGTGCTTTTGCCCGAGCCGGTCGGTCCTGTGAAGGGATTGATCCCCATGGTCTGCCGGGCAAGGCGCTTCAGGACCCGCGTTTGTCGCGGGGAATAGCCCAGACGGTCCAGGGCTTCGCCATGACCGTTACCCGATTCATCCGGGCGGTACAAGAGACGGGCGGCGACCCCGATACCATGCATGAGCCTCGACTTGGCCAGGCGTACGCCGACAAGGCCCAGGTCCCGTCCGTCTTCGCCACGCAGGAACAACGGATTGGTGATCACCGCGTTCTGGTCGACGTTGTCGTCCTGTTGCGCGTCCGTGACCGACGCGACACCCTGATACAACGACCCGATGATTTCAGCCCCCAGGGTCTCCGGCATTTGACGCCCGTTGATCACGTCGCCCTTGATCCGGTATTGAATGTCCATGTAGCCATTGCCGCCATCCGCATAGAGCGTGAAATGGATATCCGAGGCCCGGCGCTCGACTGCCTCGGCCCAGATCCTGCGCACATGCTTGACGTTGGAAAGCGCCGCGGTTTGTTGGGCCCCGTCCGCCGTCGATCCGGAGCGCATCCCGGACAAGGTCGGCATGTCGCAGAGTTCGATGCGCGCGGCAAAGCCCGCGCGCCGCGCCTCGTACAGCCAGCTTTGCAGGACCGGGTGGGCCTGCTGACCCGACAGTACATAAACCACGCGCCCATCACGCACCGCGATCTGCGCGATGGCCGCCGGTAGCGGCGGCGGATTCGCGGCGGCTTTGGCTGCGGGTTTGGGCCGTATGGGCGCCTGACCATTGGCCCTGACGGAAGACGCCGCCCGCCTGGGGGTGGGCGCCTTGACCCCCTTTTTGCGCCAGTTTTTGAACGCCGCGAGGATCGCCATGCGTCATTGCGCCGCCCGGCGCCCGTACAGGACGCCTTTCAGGACGCCGCCCGTAGGGCCGATCGTGAGCGACCGCACGCGCAGCCCGGGCACCGTGCCCAGCACGGCGCCAAGCCCGCTCATCCAGGGACCGCGCCACGACACGGTCAGGCTGCGCGACGTCCATGGATGGGCCGTCCGTGGCGCCGGCGCTCCTCTGCGGGCGCCGGGCAACCCCGAATGTCTTGACGCACGCGGGAACTGAACGGAGAAACCCGATGCTCTGAGATGGCTGTACGCCATGCGGCGGGCAACCTGCGCCGCTTCGAGCCCGCCTTCGGCCAACGGCAGTCGGATCGTCAGGATTTGCCGGATGACCCGGCCCCCGGCAAGGAGCTGTCCCGCTGGGGCCAGGAGTGGTGAGGCGCCCGCTTTTCTGGCGGTCCGCCAGGAGACGCTGATCGTCCCATTTTCCCAAAGAGGTCGAGTTTTCGACACCGCGAGAAGGGCGTCCTTCCAAGGCCCCTCGCGACAGGTGATCTTCTGCGGGATCCAGCCATCCTGTTCGATCGGCAGGACGTTCCACGCCGTCACGCAGGCGCGCGCGAAAGCCTCCGTGGAGGCCTCCTGACGCCATGGTGGCAGGAACAGCATGCCGGCCCGCGCGACGCGCGCGGCCGCGAGACGCGCCATGTCAGTCGCCGCCAGACGTTTGGCGCGCACATCCGCCTCGTGCGCCCGCCAGGCCAGCATGCCGGCGGCCGAGAGCGCGATGAGCGCCCCACCGGCCAGGGCCGGCCGCAGCCAGGGCCGCACCGCAGCATCCTGTAAATAGGCGGCTCGGCCCTGCGAGACCAGCGCCTCCAGATCCTCCAGAGTGCCATCGGCCTGAGTCAGGATGTCCTGCGGCCAGGAACTGCCGAGCGACTCGATGCGCGCGCGGGCTTCCTGAACCTCCTCGTAGGTGCCGACGACATCGCCTTCCGGAAGGATTCCGTTGTTGTCGCGTACCGCGACGAACCACCACTTGTCATGGCCCAGATCGAAAACCCGCATCCAGGGTTCGGGACGCGCATCGGCCACAAACGCCGCGAGCGACACGAGCCTGCGTGGTGTTTCCCCGGCAATGGGCGCGCAATAACCAGTCTGAATGATGGATTCGCCCCGCCGGCGCGCCACCCACTGACCCAGGTCGCGCGACAGATCGCGCACCGGCGCCCATCCGGGCATGCGTTCATGCACGACCCAGCGCAGCCCCATGACTGCGCGGAAACGGCCAAGCGTGATGACGTCAGCCACGGTTTAAGGCGCTCCCAGGTTCATGGGGGCGCCTGACTGCGGCAACGCTCCCCCAAGAGTCGGAAAGCTATCCGGCGTTATACCGCCCGCGATATCCCCCGCCGTCTGGCGTTGGCCCCGCCATGGCAGGGGTCGCGACTGACCGTCATGTGCGGTCCAGACGTTGTGCGGCGTGATGCGCACGATCCGCAGACCATCGACACTTTGCCCGGGGCGGACATGGGCTGACCCGCCGCCCGGCCGCTCGAGGATGGCCTGCAGGCGCCCTGGGTAACCGATGATCGAGCGCACGGACAGCCCATCGAACGCGCTGCTGCGCCGGTTCCCATGCGGGATACTGGCCACCGAGATCGAGCCGCCCGAGTGATGACCTCCCGACACGAGGGGTCCGGTGTTCGCCTTGCGGATTTCCGCCTCCAGTTTGGCGATTTGCACTTTGACAGCGAGGATCCGCGCCTGCGCCTGCAGGGTCGACAAAGTTTTCATAGTCGGCAACGCCGGCGGACCTGCTTCTTGCCCATGGGGATTCGCCGCCTGCGAAGCCCGGGCCTGCGGACCCGGCGCGGCCAGCGCGGGAGCGGTCGCGGTGAGGCCGGCCAAAGCCAGCCCTAAGAACAGAATCTTGCGCATCAGGAGCGAACCTCCGCGATATGGATCATGATCACGAGCTCCGTCCGGCTGCCGTCGTGCTGCCGGTACCCCGACAAAAGCCCCACGCCCACATCATGGGTGTGGCGCGTCTGCCCGAAGCCCGCCATCACCAGCGTTTGCCCGCTTTTCAGGACCACGGACTGCGCATCCGATTGCGTCTGGATGTCCGGCACCTGGATAGTGGAACCGCCACTCGATACGGTCGTGAGCGAGATGAGGGACGAGAGCTGGATCTGGTAGGAGAGCAGGATGCGGCCCCGCGGGAGGATGCGGGGCAGGAAGTCCGCCGTAAACCCCACCGTTTGCGTGCCCGGGGTCAGCGTCGATGTCGAGCCCACGTTCGCGGTGTCCGTGGTCCCGGAGGACGCGAGGTAGGTGATTTCCTGCGCCGACTGGATGGGGCCGGGTTCCCCGTTTTCCGTGATCACGGAGCCACTGGTCACGAGGCTCGTGCGTCCCACGGAATCCAGGGCCTGCAGCACGGCCTGGGTGCCCGCGAAATCCCCGGGCAGCCCGCCCTTCGCCGCCGAGGGGATGATGAGCGACAGCGCCCCCATACCGTTTGCGGGATTGCCCAGGGCGCCCGTGAGATTCACTCCGGACGTGGTGGCCGCGATGGATTGCGCGGCATTCTCGAACGCGGCGGAGAGCGAGGCGCCGTAGTCGGCGCTGTTGGACAGCGTCACCTGATAGACACGCACTCGCACGGCCACATTGCGATCCGCGTCACGCGCCAGACCCCGCAGGTAGGCACGCACCATACGTTGGACAGGCGGGGTGGCCGTGACCGTAACGGTACCGAGTCCCGGACTCACGACCGCCTCGCCCTGATCCTGGCCGGCGCTGGCCAGGATGGTGCGCACCCCGGAGAGAACATCCTGATAGCTCTGCAGGACG
>JAKBUS010000018.1 GCA_021841585.1 Pseudomonadota bacterium
CCGATCTGGCACGGGCGTGAAAGCGGGGTCTGCCACGAAGCGGTTGCGGTCGGCAAGCGCTGCCTTTATGGCCTCGATGAGTAGGACGTAAAAGCGGGTATCGTCGCCGCGCGCCCGTGGGATATCGAAACGGTTCAAAAGATGCAGGATCTGCAGGGCCGTGACGCCCTGGGTGGGCGGTGGCAGGTTGAAGGCCTCTCCGTCACGATAGGGGACCGCAAGCGGTGTCACATAAGCGGCGCGGGTCGCTTTGAGGTCGGTGTCGGTCACCGTGCTCCCGGCGGCGCGCAGGCCGGTGGCTATGCGTGCGGCAAGCGGCCCTTCATAGAAGCTGCGCGGCCCATGTTCAGCAATGTGCGCAAGGGTCGCTGCGAGCGCTCCTTGCGTTTGCCGGCAACCGGCCTCGCACTGTTCGCCGGGGCGATCAAAGATATCCTTGAAGCCCGGTTGGGGGTCGAGGATGTTGCGGTGGGTCTTGTACCAAAAGGCCTGGGATTGGCTTACCGGATAGCCTTGTTCGGCGCGGGCGATGGCAGGCCCCAGGAGGGCGGGCCAATCGAGGGTCCCCGCCCAGGACTCTTGACTGACACGGTAGGCAAGCCGCCAGCTGTCGACGGCGCCGGCGGTGGTGGATGCCGCCGCCGGGCCGCGCATGGCAAGCCCCGCGTCGGACGGCCGGGCGATTGCTGCCTGCCCTATGCCGAGGATGCCAAGCGGCTCGCGTCCGTCCCGCGCGAGCAACCAGCAGGCGTCACCACCGAGGCCGGTCATGTGCGGGTAGACGACGCACAACATGGCCGCTGCCGCCAATGCCGCTTCTATGGCATTTCCCCCGGCACGCAAGATGGCAAGGCCGGCGCGCGTGGCGTCGGGATGGGGGGTCGTGACGAGTGCGGTATGCGACTGCGCTAGCATGGCAGGGCCGGCTCCGATGGCGTCCCCCGACTGATTGTGGAAACCCGGTGCCCGGCGATCCAGGTTCCAAGTGGACGCCGCTCGAGTTCGCCGGGCGATCCCTCCAGGAGTTCCTCGAACCATGCCTGTGGTGACTGCGCGCGCGCGCCGCGCGGCATGAGTACGAAGTCCGCGCGCCGGCCCGGATCCAGGCAGCCGGCCACGCCGCCGCGCCCCATCGCGCGCGCGCCCGCAAGGGTCGCGCGAAACAGGGCCTCTTCGGGATCCACGCGGACGCCGGCTGCCTCGTGCTGGCGCCGGAATCTCTGCATGACATGGAGCATGCTATGGCTCGGGCCCGCGCCCACGTCGGACGCGAGCGCGAACGGGACCTGCTGGCGCCGCGCGCATTCGAGATCGAAGCGCCCGCTGTCCAGGGTCTCATTGCTCGATGGGCAATGCGCAATCCAGCAACCGCGCGCCTTGAGGCAATGCCATTCTCGCGGGCTCAAATGGAGGCAATGACCGAGCACGGTGCGGGGCCCGAGGAGGCCGGCCTCATCATAGACGTCGGTGTAATCGAGGGCCCGCGGGAATAACCGCGCCACCTCCCGTACCTCGGCCATTGATTCGGCAAGATGGGTTTGCACGGCAAGGCCTTGATCGCGTGCAAAGGCCCCTAGGGCCGCGAGGTCCTCGGAGGTGCAGTTCAGGGCAAAGCGCGGCGTAATCGCGTAATGCGCGCGGCCAATGGCCTCCGCCAAGAAGGCAAGATCAGCCGGGGGTTTCACGCTTGCCGCGATCAGATCGGCCGGGGCGTTTGTCGTCATGATCACGTTTCCCGTGATCCAGTCGCCACGCCTTGCGGCATGCGCGATACGCGCCGCCATGGGATGGGGGCTTGAATAACTCATGCCCATCACGGTGCCGGCGGTCAGGCAATCGGCAAAAAACTCCTGCGCCCGCCGTTGTGCGAGCGCGCTATCGGCATAGCGCGCCTCTTCCGGCCAGATGTGGGTCGCAAGCCACGGCAAAAGGGCCTCCGCATAGCGCCCGCGGACGGCGTGTTGCACCCAATGAATATGAATGTCGGCAAAGCCTGGCAGGATCACCCCATCGAGCTTTACTGGGTCCCAGGGGTAATTCTTGATCACGTCATCGAAGCGTCCCAGGGCGCGGACCACGCCATCCTCGACGAGCAGGCCGCCGTCGTCGAAAAACTGCCACGATTGAGCGTCGACGGGATTCAAGAGGGCCGCCCGAAACAAGGTCATGAGGCGATGATGCCGGCAAGCGCCGCGCGAAGGTTTGCCGAGGGCGCGGTGGCCCCGAATATCCCCCCCTGCATGCTGATCATGCTGATCGCCGCCTCATAGTGGCGTTTCTCAGTCGCGCCGGTGCAGTCGGTCAAAAGTAGGCACTCGAAGCCCCGGTCGTTGGCCTCGCGCATGGTGGTATGCACGCACACGTCGGTCGTGATCCCGGTGAGAATGAGATGAGTCACGCCCATCGTCCGTAGTATGTGTTCGAGATCGGTGGCATAAAAGCTGCCCTTGCCCGGTTTATCGATGATGATCTCGCCGGCCGTTGGGCGCAACTCCGGTACGATCTCCCACCCCGGTTCCCCGCGCACCAGGATGCGTCCGCAAGGCCCGGGCTCGCCTATTCCAGGGCATACCTTGCGGCTGCGCCAGCCCTTGTTGGCCGGCAAATCCACGAGTTCCGGCCTGTGCCCCTCGCGGGTATGAATGACGCGCATTCCTGGAACCTTGCGCACGACCTTCAAGGTCTCTTGGATCGGCGCAATCGCCGCGCGCGTCAGGCTGATGTCATAGCCCATGGCGTCCACGTAGCCGCCCTCGCCACAGAAGTCGGTCTGCATGTCGATGACGAGAAACGCGGTCTTCGCGGCCTGTGCCAGTTTGTCGAATGGCCAGCAATACGGCGCTGCTTCGACATGAAATCCGGTCATTGTGTCCTCCTATTCGTTTTCGTTTTGGTCGCTGTCGACGAACGCCACGGGCGCCCGCCATTGGATCAATACCACGCAGCCCTCGCGGCTGTGCACGCTGTGACGGCTTCCGGCCGGGTTGAATACATAAGAGCCGGCCTTGTAATCGCCGTGCTCGTCACTTTGGCTGCCCTGCAACACAAAGATATGCTCGTCTCCGGTGTGGACGTGCAGCGGCACGCTGGCGCCCGGGGTATAAGAAAGGAGCGCGATGCAAAGAGAGCTCCCCTCGAAAAGGTCAAGGATGCGCACGCCGGGCCTCAGTACCCGCCATTGCGGGCTGTCCTGGGCCAGGTCCGATGGTGTCAGGACATAGCGCGAGACCTCGCTTGCAAACCGCTGGTCGCTATCGTCCGGGTTCGACCCCTTGGCCTTGGGTCGTGCCGGCGCGTTCTCGTCTGGTCTCATGAATCGCTCTCGGGCGCACGATTTTAAGCACGCTGTTATCGGGACCGAAGCAGTAAACGTGCCAAGCCCGCGGACCTGCGCTCACAAGCTTCCCCGTGCCGCGCCCGCGTTCTTTATCACGACGGCCTCACCGTTTTTGTGCACGCCGAGGACGTCCATGCCCTAGCAGTGGGCGCCTTGTTGGTGCGCGCATGGATGTCTGAGCGTACCGCTGCGCGTGGGAGCCGCCCCGCCGCAAGCGGACCGGGCGTTGTCATGAAAGAGATAAAGCGCGCATCTGGCGCGATGCGACCCGTGCGCCATGAGGCGCGATCGGCATAAGGCTAAGACGGCACGAAAAATGCTATGTACACATCGATGCATAACGACTCCAGGTTTGGGACGACGCCCTTGAAAGATGCGCCTTTACGCAAAGATGGTATGGAAAAGGTGCGCGGCACAGCGCGTTATGTCGCCGACATCACTTACCCAGGCATGCTTCATGCCGTGACCGCACGTACGCGCCTGCCCGGCGGCACCATCGCCTCAATCACCTTCGATGATCATGTGCCCTGGAGCGAATATGTGGTGGTGACCGCTCGGGACATACCCGGGATCAACGCGGTCAAGATGATCGAGACAGACCAGCCGGTGCTGGTGGAAACGCATTACCGCCATGCCGGCGAACCGGTGGTCTTGATCGCGCACCCAGATCCGCAGGCCTTGGCGGACGCCTTGGCGGCCGTCCATATAGATGAGCGCCCCTATGCCAAGCCGCCGGTCTTTGCCATAGAGGAGGCCTTGCGCGCGGATACCCGGCGGATCGCCGCCGACAATGTCTACCGCGACTACCTCATGGAAAAGGGTTCCGTGATGGATGCCGAAAAGGAATCCTGCCAGGTGTTCGAGGCGGAATATCACACCGGGGCGCAGGAACATCTCTATATCGAACCGCAGGGAATGATGGCGCGCATGGAAGGCGGCATTCTGACCGTTGAGGGGTCGCTGCAATGCCCGTATTACGTCCACGCAGCGCTCATGTACGCGACGGGGCTGCCGGAGGAGCGGGTTCGCGTCCTGCAGTGCGCCACCGGCGGCGCATTCGGGGGCAAGGAGGAGTACCCATCGCACATCGCCTGTCACGCCGCGCTTGTGACCATGAAGGCCGGCGGGCGGCCCGTGGCGCTCATCTATGGGCGCGGCGAGGACATGGCGGTGACGCCTAAGCGCCATCCCTCGCGTTCGCGGGTGCGTCTCGGGGCCAGCCGCGACGGACGCCTGCGCTTCATCGACATCGACTTTGTAATCGACGGGGGCGCCTATCTCACTTTGAGCCCGGTGGTTTTGTCGCGTGGCGTCATTCATGCCGCCGGGCCTTATCGCTGCGACAATGTGCGCGTGCGCGCTCGCGCGGTAGCCACCAACCACCCGCCATTCGGGGCCTTTCGTGGCTTCGGGGCGCCGCAGAGCATCTTCGCGCTGGAGGCGGCCCTTGATGAGTTGGCGCGCATGCTCGAGATGGAGCCGGACGTGCTGCGCCGGCGCAACGTCCTCGCCCCCGGCGATATCTCGCCGGCCGGACAGAGGATCGAGGGGCCGCTCGATATGCAAAGGGTCATTGGTCAGGCCCTGGAGGCCTGCGACTATCACGCCAAGGTCGAGGCCTACCGGCAGTGGAACGCGCAAAAAGGCGCGATCCGCAAGGGGATAGGGCTTGCCACTTTCTATCATGGCGCGGGATTTACCGGCAACGGCGAGCTTGCCTTGCGCTCACGCGCCGGCCTGCGCGTCGGCGCAGATGGCCTCGTGGAGATCCTGACATCGACCACCGAGATGGGGCAGGGCATGCAGACCACGCTCTCCGGGATCGTTGCCGAGGCCCTGCGCATCCCCTATGAAGGGGTCGCGGTGGCGAGGCCCGATACGCGTGATGTACCTAACTCGGGTCCTACCGTGGCGTCAAGGACCTGCATGGTGGTAGGGGCCATACTCGCGCGCGCCGCAGATGACCTCATTGCCCGCTTGCGCGCCGATGCCGCGCTGCCATCCGTATACGGCTATGGAGAGTTCCGCGACGCCTGCGCGCGGCTTCATGCCGCGGGTGGCGTCACCACAATAATCGCTGACTACCGCCATCCGGCGGGCAACGAATGGGATGAGTCGGTCTTTCAGGGGAGCCCCTACGCAAGCTTTGCCTGGGCCTGCTATGTCGCCGAGGTCGAGGTCGACGCCGTGACCGGCGAGACGCGCATTGTCGATTTCACCGCCGTCCAGGAAGTCGGGCGGGTCGTGCATGCAACGGTGGCGGCGGGCCAGATAGAGGGGGGTGTGGTGCAGGGCATAGGCTACGCCTTGTTCGAGGATGTGCGTTTCGGGGCCGATGGGCAGATGGCCAATAATCGCATTACGAACTACATCATCCCAACTAGCGCCGACATTCCGCCGATACGGGTTTTGTTCCTGGAATCCCGGCACGGCGCGGGTCCCGGTGGCGCCGCCGGGATTGGCGAGTTGCCGATGGACGGGCCGGCGCCGGCAATCATAAATGCCATAAATGCCGCGCTCGGCACCGAGATCCGCCATGTGCCGGCCATGCCGGAGCACATCCTGGCGGCTATGGACCGGAGGTCTGCATGACGATTCCATGCCGGTTTATCGTCAATGGATCGGCTGTTTCCGGAAGTTTTCCGCCGATGCGCCGCCTGCTCGATGTGTTGCGTGGCGAGTGTGGCCTGACCGCGACCAAGGAGGGCTGTGGGGAAGGCGAGTGCGGGTCGTGCGCGGTGCTGCTCGATGACACGCTCGTGAATAGCTGTCTTGTCCCAATCGCCGATGTCAATGGCCGCGAGGTGACGACCCTCGAGGGCCTGCCCAAAGATGACCCCTTGTTCGCGGCATTTGCCGCTACCGGCGGGACGCAGTGCGGCATCTGCACGCCGGGCATGATCATGGCCGCGCGCGCCTTGCTAAACGACTGCTTGCGCCCCGATCTTTCACAAACGCGTGAGGCGCTGTCGGGAAATCTGTGCCGGTGCACGGGCTACGGGGGGATCTATGCCGCCATTCGCACGGCCTCGGGGCAGGGGGAGTGATATGCGTTGGTACGCGCCACGGAAGCTGCATGAGGCATTGGCGCTGCTGACCGAGAGGCCGGATTTGATACCGATCGCCGGCGGGACCGACATCATGGTGGGGCGCGACCCGCGCGCCTGCGGTCACGATTATCTGAGCCTCGCCAACGTGGCCGCCCTGCGGGGCATTCGCGAGACGCCGGCGGGCGTGGCGATCGGCGCGCTTGCCACCATGACCGAGATCGGGCGCCACCCCATCGTTTGCCGGGCACTACCCGCTTTGGCCGCCTCGGCGCGGGCTACTGGTGCGTTTGCTATCCAAAACCGCGCAACCCTCGGGGGCAATATCATGAATGCCTCACCGGCGGCCGATAACGCCCCGGTCCTGCTCGCCTACGGGGCGTCGGTGAGTCTCATGTCGGTTGCACGCCTACGGCATGTCCCCTATGAGAACTTCCATAGCGGGTACAAGGTCACGGTACGGCGCCCAGAAGAAATCTTGGGGGAGATTTTTGTGCCGTACGCCCCATTAGGCGCGCGCCATTATTTTCGCAAGGTCGGCACAAGGCGTGCCCAGGCCATCAGCAAGGTCGGTCTCGCGGCCCTATTGGTCGGGCGCCCAGGAGCCTGGGAGCGCGTGCGTTTCGGTTTCTCGAGCGTGGCCGCGACCCCGATCCTTGCATGCGCGCTCGCTGCCACCATCACCGGCACCGCTCGTGGCCTGCCAGACGACGAGGGCCTGGCTGAAGCGCTGGGGCGTGATCTCGCGGCTCGCGACGATATCCGCTCGACCGCCGAGTATCGTCGGCGTATTGCCCTGAATCTGGTGCGCGAGGCCCTCGCGCCATGGAGACATCAAGGAGGTTGCGATGCAGGCCAGTAAAGAAAGGGTAGTGTTCGATGTACCGCTCGTGGATGCCACCGCCGATAACATCAAGGACTATGGCGTCATGATAGGTGCCGAGGTCCACAGGCCGGGCCTTGCGATCCCGTTCTACGCAAGTGTCGAGGAGGGACAGAATCTGGAGTTCGCCTATCACGGGCGCGCGGTCGTGCGCACCGCGCGCATCAGCAAACGGCCCTCGGATCTCGTATGGTTCGAGCGGCACCTGCGCATGACGCAGCTTTTCATAGGGCTCGGCGATCAGCCGTTCGTCATGGTGCTCGCCAAGCCCAATCACGAAGCCGGCCGGTGCGTGCCAGATTTTGCGGACATGGTGGCGTTTAGGCTGCCCGCGGGTCATGGAGTCATGATCCACAAGGGGACCTGGCACGACTTCCCGATGGCGATCGACAAGCCGGTAACGGTCTTTACCGCCAATTCCGAAGAGGTGGTGGCCGCATTGTGCGCGGTGCCGGGCCCCCAGGAGATCGATGATGGGGATGTGTGGAAGATTGATATCGCCGCCCGTACCGGATACATCCCCCGGGTCCCATTCTGATGCGCGCCGATATCCATGCCTATGCGGCGGCGGCCCCCGACGATGTCGAGGGGCTTGCGCGGGATTTGCAAGACCGGCGTATCGCCGCGGCTGACATCATGGCCATCATCGGCAAGACGGAAGGCAACGGCGCGGGCAACGATTTCACGCGGGCGATGGCGACGGGCGCGTTCACGCGCTTATTGGCCGGGCATCTGGCGCTTCCGGAACCAGACGTCGAGCGGCGCGTCATGCTGTCGTTTTCAGGGGGCTGCGAGGGCGTCATAACGCCCCATTACCTGGTATGCACGAAAACCGGGGCCGTGGCGCCGGGCACACCCGCGATGCGAAAAAGTCTGGCGCTTGCCACGAGCCGTACGCGACCGTTCGATCCCGAAGAGGTGGGAACCATGGTCATGGTGCGCGAGACCGAGGCGGCCATGCGCAGGGCGATGTCGGAGTTGCGCGTGCCCCCGGACGATGTGCATCTCGTGCATGTGAAGGCGGCGCTGCCGGTGGTGACGCCCGGGGCCTTAAGCCCGGCGCGGGCTACCATGGCCCATGCGCGCTCGGCCTCGGCTTTGGGCGTGGCGGCCGCCCTCGGCGAGATCGACGGCAATACGCTGACCGATGACGCCATAGGTGCGCGCCTTGAACTCTACTCGCAAGTCGCCAATGTCTCGGCCAAGCCCGGCGTTTGCGTAAGCGAGATCTTGGTGTTCGCAAACTCACCGTTTTGGGACAGCCCATGCCGGATTCATCACACCGTTATGCGCGACGTCATCGATATGGAACCGGTGCGCGCGCTGTTGGCCACGGCCGGCCTGTCCACGTGCGGGCAGCTTGCGCCCGATCAGACACGCCGTATCCGCGCCATATTCGCCAAATCCGATGCCGATCCCACCCATAGGATCCGTGGCCGCCGCCATACCATGTGGACCGATGAGGATTTCAGCGACATGCGCTATTCACGGTGCGTGGTGGGTGCCGTGCTGGCGGCCTTGACCGGAACCACGGCGGTTTATGTCTCCACGCGCGCCGAACACATGGGGCCGCCGGGAGGGGGGCCTGTGGCGGTGATCGTCGATGAAAGCTGATGCGGCCGCCTTGGTCGAGGTCGTTGTGACGCAGGTGGCGGGCTCGGCGCCGACTGCGGTCGGGGACTCCTTGTATCTCGCGGCGTCCGGTTGGCGGGGCTCGGTCGGGGGTGGCGCCATCGAGGAGGCCCTGAAGGCGCGCGCCCTGGCATGCGGCGAACAGGGCATCGGCGCGGTCATGGAGTTTTCCCTCAATAGTGAACATGATCAATGCTGTGGAGGGCGTGTGGTGGCGATCATTTGCCCCGTGCCGCGTGCGGCAACGCCGTGGCTTCAGGAAAATGCGCCACGTCTCTACAACTGGGACCACCGGGGTCAGCCGCGCCTGCTGGGGGCCTGGTGGCGGGGCCGCTGGCATCCCGCCGGCGCCGACTGCAACCCGGAGCCGGCCGCGCATGAATGGCCGGCCGGTCTTCGCGTCGGGCCGGGCGGGACGTATTTTTTGAAGCGCGCAACAAAAAGTCACCCGTTATGGCTGTTTGGCGCAGGCCACGTCGGCGCCGCGATTGCGGCGTTCGCCTGTCATCTCGGATACGACGTCTCGGTGTTCGATACCCGCCCGGAGTGGAACGAGGCGGCGCGATTCCCAGTGGGGGTCACCCGTCACCTCGTGGCCATGCCGCCCGCCGAAGACACGTCTCCCCCGCCATCGGCGCTGGTCATGACCCATAGCCACGGTCTCGACTTCGCCATCGCCGCCGTACTCCTTGCGCGCCCCGTCGATTATCTGGGCGTGATCGGCAGCCGCACGAAGGCCGCGCTTTTTCGAAAGCGGCTCCGGGACCGTGGATTTGGTGAGCGGGAACTGGCCCGGTTGCATATGCCGATGGGGCTTTCGGGTCTCGGCAAGAGGCCTCATGAGGTGGCGGTTGCCGTCCTCGCCGAACTCCTGCAAAGGCGCCAGGGGGGTATCCCATGATGGCCTTGTTGCTGGCCGGTGGGCGCTCATCCCGGGCGCGCACCCACAAGGGCTGCCGGCGTGTCGAGGGCCGCCCATGGCTTTACCGTCAATGCCGTTTTTTGCGCTCGCAGGGTTTTGCGCAGGTGCGTGTCGTACTCGGATACTCGGCCATGGGCGCCGCGCGTTGCGTGCCGTCCGGCGTACGGAGGATCTGGAACAGGAACAGGGCCGGCGGGCCTTTCGCGAGCCTGCGCGCGGGGCTGCGTGGCGCGCGCGGCCCGGTCCTCGTGGTCTTGGTAGACGCGTGGTTGCCTTCCCCGGCGACGATCTGCCGGCTTCGCCTGGGGCTGCGCGGGGCATACGCCGCCATTCCGGTCTGGCGCGGGCGGGGCGGGCATCCGGCATTGCTTTCGCATGAACTCGCAGCCGCCATTGCCGGATCCGTGCATTCGCCTAAAGAGCGCCTCGATCACGTCCTTGCGTCGGCCGGCGCGCGTCGCATTGCCGTACAGGATCGTTCGGTACGGCGGAATATGAATCGGCGCAGGGATTGGTGGCTCTATCTGCGATGCCGCAAGCTAAGGAGGCCTCTATGGATGGGTTAGCACCGCGTGTCAGCGCGTCCGCTATTTATGAAAGCCTAAAAGAGATGATCTTGAGCTTCGAGATTTATCCCGGAAGCCGCATCACCGAGTCCGACCTAGCGACGTTTTTTGGGGTGAGCCGCACGCCGGTACGCGAGGCCCTGCAGCGCCTGGCCCAGGAAGGACAGGTCAGTATCCGCACCAAGCAGGGGTGCTTCGTGCGCCAGATCAATATATCGGAGCTCGCACAGTTTTACCGGGTACGCACGGCAATCGAATGCCTGTCCCTTGATATTGCCGCGAAATCCATGGCCAAAGAGGCGTTGTGGGCGCTCGCGCGGGAGTGGGATCCCGCGCATGTCCTGCCCGGTGCTGCCGATTTGAGCCTCATGGTGCAAAAAGAGGAATCCTTCCACATGGCCCTCGCGCGCGGCGGCGGAAATCTTGCTCTAGCAACCTATTTAAACGATATCAACGAGCGCATACGGGTCATAAGGCGCCTGGATTTTACAGAAGGGTTCCGCACAGACAGGACCTACGAGGAACACCATAGGATTGTATGTCTGCTGCTGGAAGGGGACCTGGCGGCCGCGAAGACGCTCATGACCGATCATATCCTGCAAAGCGAAAAGTTCGCGCGCAGCGTGACGCTAGAGCAGCTGGCCAAGACCGAAAACGCTACAGCCCGGTCCGCCATGCGCTAAGCGCATGCGTGCGCGCTTATGGTGCGATCTGGCGCGCCATTCCCCATAGACGGGCCCCGTCTCGGCCCGCGCGGCGAGGCCATGGCGGCATAAGTGCTAAATTGCGCGGCTTTAGCGGCCAAAGCCGAGCAGCAGCGCCTGGCACGAAACATGCTGTGGGTGTATGCAAGGATGCATTCAAATCCACGGGCGCGAGGTGTGATCGCGCCGATTCGGCGAATGCACGACATGATTCGTTCAGAAGTTTACGCAAAGGAGACGAATATGGTGGTCCTGCAATATATCGTTCATTTGGCGAATTATTCAGACGGCGTTCTGTATGTTTTGGCGCTGGTCATGATGCTGGAGATTGCGGTCATCATCGACCGGCTATGGTTTCTGCGGCGGGGCCTGAAAAAGGGCCAGGAGGTGATTCAGGACATCTCGCGGCGTGGCAGGATGCAGCGCGACGACTTAAAGGAGATCGTCGAGCGTTGCGCGGGACTTCCCGAGGCGCGCCTCGTGGAGGTGGCCCAGCGTTACTTCGGTCTCATTCACCATTATGGAAGCGCGCGCGGAGAGGCCTTCGCCAATCGTCTTGATGAGACCATATTTCTTATTACGCCGACACTCGACAAGAGGTTATGGGTCCTCGATACGATCGTGACATTGGCGCCCCTCCTGGGACTGTTCGGGACCATAATAGGGATGTTTCATGCCTTCTCAATATTGGCCTTGCCGGGCCACGCGCCGACCTCGGTAACCGCCGGGGTGGCCGATGCCTTGATTGCGACCGCCACGGGTCTTTTCATTGCCATGGTGGGACTTATAAGTTTCAACGCCTTCAACAATGCCATAGAGAAGATCGTATACCAGCTCGAATCCTTGAAGATTTTATTGCTCAATCGCATGGATGGCGCGCCGGTGTGGCCGGAATCCGTATCGGTTACGCAGACGCAAGCGCAAAAAGGCCGGCCGGCGGATGGCCGGGTCATGATCTGACGGGAGGACACCATGACACCACGAATGGGTCGACGAAAGAAGGGCCGTGTGGAGATCATTCCCATGATCGACGTCATGCTGTTTTTGCTTGTATTCTTCATCATGATCACGATGCAGATGATCTCGGACCGTGGTCTGCACCTGAATCTGCCGGCATCAAGCCAGGCGCACACGTTGCCGCACCCGCATTTTGTCATCAACGTGAAGAGCCCGGGTACGGTGGTCGTTAATGACAAGCGTTATGATCTGGCGGCCTTGGTTAAGATGCTGCATGGGGACGGAGATCCGGCCAAGACTCAGGTGACGATCGCTGCCGACAAGAAGGTGCCATTCCAGCAATTCGTGCATGTCATGGATGCCTGCCGCAAGGCTGGCGTGAGCCAGATCGGCATCGCGACGGAGCCCAAGGCATGAATGCGTTTTCTGGACGGATGCGCGTCGGCGCGAGGCGCGAGGTGAAGGCGCGGGGGCCGGGGAGGCGCGCATGAGCGTTTTGGGGTGGTCCGGCGGGGCGCCGCGCGCAGGCGGCGATGACGAGGGCTCACGGGTCTTTGGATATGCGCTGGCGGCAGCCTTCGTGCTGGAGGTCGGGTTGGTCGCGCTCGCGGCCCTGTGGCCCCAGAGCGTACCGCGCACGGTGCGCCCAAGCTCGATTGCGGTGCAGATGGTGACGCTTCCGAGGCCCGTGCCGCCGCGCCCAAAGCCGCGGCCACGCCCCGTGGTCCCGCCACCCGTGGCCCATAAGATGCCGCCCAAGCCGATCGTGACCAAGGCCCCGGTGCATGAGGTGGTGCCGCCGCCGGTGAAGCCGAAGCTGATCCGAAAGACGCTACCCGTGGTGCCGCCGCATAGGCCCCAGCCGGTGGCGCGGCCTCATAAGGCGGTGCCGGTAAAGCCCCGCAAGCCCGCGCCCGCGCCCAGTCCGTCGCCGCAGTTGATTGCCTCGCTCATGTCGCGTTATGTGGGTCTCGTGCGGCCCATGATACAAGGTCACTTGCGCGTGCCGGCGATGCTAAAGGCCATGGGCCTTTCCGGCCACTCCACGATAGAATTTCGCTTGTCGCCGGGCGGGCGCCTGCTATGGGCCAAGGTGCTCGTGCCGAGCCGCATTCGCGCGGTGAACGGCGCCGCGCTCGCCGCCGTCGAGCGCGGCCACTATCCACCGTTCTTAAAGCGCATGCCCAAGCGGGACACGACCTTCGAGATCACCGTGCACATCAGCGGAGACGGTTCGTGAGCGGCGCCGGCCGTGACATAAACTAAGGGGGGCCAAACCATGGCGCGCGAACGGCATTCTTTAGGGGCGACCGGCGGAGATCAGCGCCAGGGGTCCTCATGGGGGACGCTCTTCATATGGCTTGCCGCCACCATGACCGCCTCGACCATCCCCTTGGGCGGCATCATGGCGCAGGCCTTCCCGGGCGCGCCGTTCTTGTGGGTAATGCTGGCGGCATCCGCGTGTTTTCTGTTGGTTGGTATCGTGAGTATCCCGGGGTTCGTCTATGGCCTGCCGACCATGGTGGTGTCGGAGCATCTATTCGGCGCGCGCGTCAATCGCGCCATATCGGCGGCCAATTGGCTCTCCCAGGTGGGGTGGGAGAGTGTCGTTCTGGTAATCGTCATCTATATCGTGCGCAGCCTGTTGTTTCAAGGCGAGACCGTCTATCCGCTGAGCGCGACACTGACAGCGCTTGCGGTGTCCTTGCTGGCCAACTTCACGGTCCCGCTCCTCGGCTATCGCGCCATCGTCGCGGCCCAGAAGGCGGGCGCCGTGCTGCTCATGCTGTTTTCGATCGTCATTCTTTTTCATGTCCCTTTAAAGGCAAGCCTTTTCGGCACCGGCACGGCGATGTCGGTAGGAACGCTGCGCGAGGCCCTGGGCGCTTTGTCCCTGGGGCTCATGGGCGGGGCGCTTTCCTGGACCATGTTCGCGTCCGACTATTCGCGATTCACGCGCGGCGGCACGCCGCTTGCGCGTGTCGCGCTGGCCCCCGCGGCCGGGGGTTTTTTGGGGTCGTTTGTAATCCTCTTTGTATCCGTGGCCCTGTACCAGGCGGGCGGGGTCACATTCGGCAGGGACGGAATCGCGTTTCCGCGCGGCATGTTTCATAATGAAATCCTGTACTATGGCTTTTGCCTGTTCGCGATCATGGGATTGCTTGCCTCGAACTTCCTGAACGCGTTCAGCTCGGCTTTTAGTCTCGCCGTGACCCTGCGGCGTGATTTGAACCGGCGCCTCTCAACCTTCGTGGATGCCTCCATAGGGACGGCGATGGCGGTCTGGATTCTGTTTTATGCCCCGACCTTTCTGGATGTGTTCGAAATTTTTCTATCACTTCTCATCATCGTTGCCGCCCCTTGGACGGGCGTAGTCGTAGTGCAGATCCTGGGGGACCTTGTGGGTAAGGGACTCCCGCCGGACCCGGCATCGTGGTCCGAGGGTCGCCGGTCACGCGTGGGGGTCCTTGTGATCGCGGTCGCGGCGAGCGCGCTTTTTTCGAGCAATCCCCTGTGGGTCGGCTATGGCGCTCGCGCGCTCGGAGGGGTTGACATTTCGCCACTCGTGGGCTTTGCCCTGGCGGCATTGCTTGCTGTCATCTCGCGTCGCGCGTGCGGGATACCGAGGCCGGGCGGTCTCGAGCGGGCCGGGGCCGACGCGCCGCCCTTGTAGCGCGCCTTGAGGCCATGAGGCCCACATGGGCGAATCGCGCGGCTTTCGGGCGGGCATGATTCGTGCGAGTGGATGGGGTCGGCGCTCGCGCAACGCGTGCGCGCGGCTCACTGGCGCAGGCCCCCTTGGCCGCCCTATCATGGGTGTCCAGACCAAGAGAGGGCGCCGTGTGCCGGCCATCAGCGAATGGAGCTTTGCCCGCGCCGACGAGGCCGCGAGCCTCGCCGGCCTCGTGAACGACGCCTATCGCGCAACCGGCCCGGTGAGGGGTTGGACGAGCGAGGCGCATCTGCTGGGCGGACAGCGCATCGATGGCGACATGTTGCGCGCGATGCTTGCGCGCGATGACAGCCTCATTCTGCAGGCGCATGTGGCCGGCGCCTTGTGCGGCTGCATCCACCTTGAGAAGGCGCCGCCGGCGGGGGTCGAGCTCGGGCTGTTTGCGATCCGCCCCGACCTGCAGGGCCAGGGCCTGGGGCGGTCGGTGATTGCGCATGCCGAACATTGGGCGGCGGCTCATTGGGGCGCGCGCCATGCCGAGATCACGGTGATCGATCTGCGCCGGGATCTCGTCGCCTGGTATCAGCGCATGGGCTATGACTTCACGGGTGAGCGCCGGGTCTTTCCTTACGGCGATGAACGCTTTGGTGTCGCGAAACGATCGGATTTGGCGTTCGCGGTGATGCGCAAGGTCTTGCCCGGCGCCACCGCTCCCTGAGGGCTGGGTTGTGCGATACGCGCCGGATGTCTATCGCACGGTGGGCTGCGCGGCGCGCATCGATTCATGCGGGCCGGACAGGTCTGCGCGGGTGGCGTCGCGCAGTGCCGCCCTGTCAGTTTTTAGAGGGTTCGGGCGCGCATGCGACGATGCGGTTTTTGCCCTGGGCCTTGGCCTGATACATGCGTTTGTCGGCGAGCGCGACCAGTGCCTGCCAGTGCGTCACGCCGTCCGCGCGCCATTCCGTGATGCCGATGCTGAAGGTAAGGGGTGTGCCGTCCGGCCGTGGCAGCGCGGGTAGGCGGTGGCGGATCAGGTGGTCGGCGCGCTGGCAATCCGTGTAGGGCAGCACTAGCACGAATTCCTCCCCACCCCACCGCAGGAGGGCGTCACTCTTGCGCAATGTCGCGTGCCAGGCCTGCGCGGCCTCCTTGAGCAGCCGGTCCCCGTTCTCATGGCCTGCCGTGTCGTTGACCCGCTTGAAGTCGTCGAGATCCACGAAGGCAAGGGCCAGCGGATAGCCATGGCGCTGCGCCAGCGCGAACTGCAGGGCAATGAGCTCATTCCCGCTGCCGCGATTCAGGGCCCCGGTCAATGGGTCGATTACGGATGTCGCAAACAGTGAGCGAAGGATCTGGAGCTGGCTTATCGCCGATAGGCCGCCGACCGCGCCCACGAGTGCGAGCAGCCAGAGTATCGCCGCGGCGTCGAGGGTCGGCATCATGAAGGCATCGTGATCCACGACCGGGATGGCAAAGACCACGAGCAGCGGCAGCGCAAGCGCGCTCAGTTCTCGTGCCGTCAGCGGGAAGATGCTAAGGCCGGCCATGATCATGAAGGGCAGGAATGCGTAGCCGTTGGCCATGACCGCACCGAAGGGATTCAGGGGCGCGTGCGCCAGAAGCGCGCGCGCGAAGAGATAGAGCGCCGCGGGTATGAGAAACAGCAAGGCCAGGGCGCCGTGGGCCTGCTTGAGTCTCGTGGCGTGGCGGGAACGCATGGCCAGCACGGTGAGGCCCACGCTCGCGACGATGCGCCCCAACGCCAGGGGCCTCCAGATCGACTCGGGAAAGACCAGCGCGTCCATGGGTATCCACAGTGGCGTGAGTATGGCAAACAGCATCGCCATGAGCCGCATGCGCGACAGTATGAGGCGCGCGCGTTGGTGATCGAACATCATGGGGTGTTGTCGCGCGCTCAGGAGGTCGGCCAGCGCGCCCGGATGCATGGGAAAGAAGCCATAAAGGAAACGGATCCATCCGGCGATGGGATCGCCATCCGCGGGCCCCGTCTCCGGCTGATGCCCCTCATGCATGATCTGCCCCGTCGATCGTTGGCGCGCCCGCCCGCCCTTGCGGTCGCCGCGCACCTGGCGCCGGATTGGGCGCGTGGACCCCGACCGTGGCCGGCATGCGCGTATGTGAAAGTACGGAGGTAGGTCCTGATCGGTGGGGCGTGGTGACTTTGGGGCCGGGTGGCGGGGGCCCACACTCGTCCGGTCTTGTCTCCCTGCCTGTCCCGGGGCGCCCGCGCACATGGCATTCACGCGTGGGTGAGAAGATCGTCATTCAGGCGGGTGCCTGTCTCTCGTCGTCGATGCCAGACCGCGGGCGCGCGCCAAGGTCTGAATGAGGATGTGGCCCGCGGCCTCGGCGGTGGCGGCGTAGCTTATCACCCCGTTTTCATGGCCACCCATGACCAGAAGCCCGCTTGCGCGACCATCGGGCAGGGCCAGGAGGGCCTGGACCTCGCGGGCCATGCCGGGCGTTCCATAGGGCACGCGCGGGTCCGTCGACGGAAGCCCGAGGGCATCGCCGCACGACCAGATCTCGGGGGAATGGCCATGGAATACATAATGCACATCGGCCAGCGAGGCGTAGAAGATGGCGTGCGTCAGGGATTCCGAGGAGGGGGGCGCCGGTCCCTCGGCATCGATGCGGTTGGCGGCGAGATCCCAGCCCGTCACGAGACTGTAGTCCTTGGGTGTGAGTAAGGGTTTGTGGCCGGTCTGGGTCGCGGTGATGACAAAGCGCCCCTCGCGATCTTGCGCATCGAAGCGCTCACTTACGTTTCCAAAGCCGATCGGGCCCGCCTCCGTGAGTTCCTGCCCAATGAGCCCAAGATCAAAGAGTATCCGCCGCCAAGCCTGCAGCGTGGCCAGGCGCGCGGCCATGAGCGGTGCGCTTCGGGTGTAGTGAAGCTCGAACTTGGTGACGCCTTCGCGCGCCAAGGTCGAGGGCCCTTTCTCGCTGCCGTTCCCTAGAACTCCCATCCCGCGCCCATCCCCCAGTAATGGCGGTAGCCGCCTAGCGCCCCGGATAGCCGTTGTCCGATCTCCGCATCGACCTCGATGCGTCGCGTCACGAGATACTGCACGCCCCCGTCGGTATCCCAGCCACTGCCGGCCCCCTGGGCAGTGTGGGTCTGCCCATAGACCTCGGCGTACAGCTGCCAGCGTGGATTGATGAGCCAAGTCGCGGTGAAATCTGGATTCAGGCTCGTGTAGCGGCGCCCCTGCCGGTCATACTGACTGGTAACGCCGAGCATCAATCCGAGCGAGATGCTCGGTGTAGGGCTGTATGCGACGATCCCATTCACGGCCGTCCCCCAGCCATCCGTGGTGCCGGACGGGTTGTGCGTCCCGGGTGCCGTGAACAGGACCTCGCCGGTATAGATCCATCGGCGCGTATAGCCCCATTCGTGCTTGAGCCCCATGACCGCCGCACTGTAATCGGTCTCGCCGCCCCTTTCATTGCCCGCATAGGTGGCGTTTGGCGGCAGGAACACGAATTCATTGCGATGCGGCAGGCCGAAGCGCAGCTCCGCCTGCGGGAGGTTTTGGCGGGTGCCGTCGTTCGTATTCATGTGGGCATAGCCCATTTCCAGGATGGCGCGCCCCGGTTGCACCACGCAGGCACTGTCGGCGATGGTCGGTCGGTCGAGCTCCGCGAGCAGGCCCGAAGGGCCGCCACAAGGATTTGGGGGCGAAGACATGGTCATGGCGGATGCGGACGCTGTGAGGAGTAGCCACGGGAGTGCGATAAGAATCGATAGCGGGCGCATGGCGTCTTGTCTTTGGGTGGATGTTGTGTGAGTCTCGAAACCGGCGAATGATATAGCAACAACGATCACTTTTCATTACAGTCGATGATGGTACAGACGGCAAGCGAAATTATCGGGGCGCGGTCACGGCCTGCGGGATTCCGGGTCACCCGCTGTCTTGATATCTGGACCTGCCCTGGTGCGAGCCGGCCTTGCCGGACAAGGATGACACGATGAGCGAGGATTTGGTGCAGGCGGCGTCGCCTTACGGCTGTGACGAGACCGTGGAGCGTCTGAAGGCGGCGGTTGCCGTGGCGCCCATGGGTCTCGTGGCGCACATCAACGGGCAGGCTAATGCCGCCAAGAAGGGCCTTACCGTCGACTGCGATCAGATATTGGAGATCTTCCGGCCCGACTTTGCGGTGCGCGTATGGGTGGCGCGCAAGGAGGCGGGGCTCGATATCCCGTTGCGCCTCCATATCTATGTCCGGGGTGGCCAGGCGACCGTGGCGTATCGCCGGCCTTCGCGCGTATTTGCGCCCTACGGTCACCCCGATCTCGATACCCTGGGTGCCGAACTCGACACGCTCTTCGCCGGAATCGTCGAACGCGCGCTGGCCTCCTGAGCGCCTGCGCGCCGCGGGAGGGGGGCCGCTTGCCGGATGATTTGATGCGGGTGTCTAAAGGTGCCTGGGAGTGCCTTAGGCCATGCGCCACAATGATGTCTGGCCTCCGAGGGTTCATCAATGATTTTTCCTGTTTTCATAACCCTTTATAGTCTGGCTCATATCTTCATCTGGCACGTCCTCGTGGCCGATCTCGGGCTATCGCTGCCTGGGCGCGTGGGTCTCGGGGTGGCGCTGGCGGGTCTCGGGCTTACCCCGTTCCTGGCCCGGCGCCTGGATCGCCGGGGATTCGAGCGGTGGGGCCGGGTGTTTTCCTGGATCGGCTACACCTGGGCCGGCCTGGTCCTGCTGTTTGTCATGGTGCGGCTTGCTGTGGATCTGGCATTGGCAATTTCGTTCATGCTGGCCGGCGCCCCCCGTGCGCCCGCGAGACCCCTGTCGCTCGCGCTCTCCCTTGGCCTTACCGTGGCGCTGGCGCTCTATGCCTTTATCGAGCGTTCGCGCCTTCGCGTCGAGATGGTCGACATACCGACCACAAAGGATGTCGGCCCCTCCGGGGTGCTGTGCATAGCCCAGGTCTCGGATGTGCATATAGGGTCCATGAATGGGCGTCGGCGCATCCAGACGCTTCTTAGGAGGCTTAGCGACCATGATCCCGATGTCGTGGTGTCGACTGGCGACCTGATCGATTCCCGGGCCGGCCTTGCGGTGCCCGTGACCGAGGCCTTGTCGGCCTTGAATCCGCGCCTCGGAAAGTTCGCGGTCATCGGCAATCACGAGTGCTACGCGGGCCTTGCGCCCGCGCTCGCATTCATGGAGCGCTGCGGTTTCATCGTGCTGCGTAATCGTGCGGTGATCGTCTCCGGCCTGCAGATCGCCGGCGTGGATGACCCGGCGGCCGGCCGGCTTGGTGAGTCGGCGAAAAACGAGGTGCGGGTCCTGCGCGGGCTGTCGGACGAGGTCTTTACGGTGCTGCTCAAGCATCGCCCCGAGGTGTTACCCGGCGCGGAGACGCGTTTCGACCTGCAGCTGTCCGGGCATACTCATAAGGGTCAGATTTTCCCCTTTGGTTTCCTGACCCGCCTCTACTATCCGGCGCATGCCGGGCTTTTTCGGCTGGCGCGCGCCTCCTATCTGTATGTGAGCCGCGGAACCGGGGCCTGGGGGCCGCCATTCCGTTTGCTCGCGCCGCCCGAGATCACGCTCTTTCGGGTGGGACCGGGACGTCCCGACCCCGGAGGGAAGGCCGTCCCGGCCGCGTCTTTCGGTCCGGCGGGCGCCGGGGAGGCGCCCCCCTCAGTTACCGTGACCGCCTTCAGTGATCGGCGTTCCTAGGTCGCCTGTTGGGCGGTCATGCCGGGTTCGGCGAGGATGGCGTCATGCTCAGGCCTCGGCTTGACTGGGATACGGATCCAGAAGGTGGCGCCGCGGGCGGCATTGTTGCGCACCCCGATTTCGCCCTGATGAAGACCGATCAATTCCTTACAGATGGCAAGACCCAGTCCGGTGCTTTGCTCGTTCCCGGTGGGCTTGTTGCTGAGTGACTGGTAGGGCTGAAAAAGGCGCGCCTGGTCCTGCGCGGGAAGCCCCGGGCCTTCATCGGCCACCTCGCACACGATGCGCTCGTCCTCGATCGAGGTGGAGATCGTGATGCGGGTCTTCTGCGGACTGAACTTGATGGCGTTACCGATCAGATTGTCAAGCACCTGCAGGAGGCGCAACTCATCGGCCAGGATATGGGGCAGGCCTGGCGAGAACGTGAGGCCAAGCTCGATACCCTTACCGTGGGCGTAGCCGGAATTGTGGGCTGCGGCTTGCCGGACGATGGCGCCGAAGTCTGTGGACTGTTTCCGCAGGTGGATGTGGCCGGCGCGGATGGCGCCCATATCGAGAAGCTCGCCTATGATCTGTTGCATGTACTTCCCGGTGTCGATCAGGAGATCCAGGGCCGATTGATCGTCGGCCGACATGGGTTCGCCGCTCTGCGCCGACAACCGGACCTGGTTTGCGACATCAAGCATGAGCATGATGGGTTTTTTCAGATCGTGGCTCGCGGTCCGCAGAAAGTGGTCGTTGACGTCCTTCAGTGTCTTTAGAGTGATCTGCGTGCGGACACGGGCCCGCACAGTGCTTGCGTCGAAGGGTTTCACGACATAATCGTTGGCCCCGTCGCGCAATGCCGTCACGATATTCGCGCTATCGGATGACCCCGAGATGATAATAACCGGGAGGTTCAGGGGCGAGCGTTCGGCGCGGATGGTATTCAGCAGGCTCAGGCCATTGATGGTGCCTGGGAGGTGGAGGTCGAGCAGGATGAGGTCGAAGTCCATGGCCGCAAGCTTCTCGACCGCCTCGTGGCCGTCGCCCGCGAGTTGCACCGTATAGCCGTCACGCTTCAGGCCGATGGCAAGCCCGGCGCGCAGTCCATCGTCGTCGTCCACGACAAGTATCCGCCGTTGCGGCGCATCACTGCGCTCGCCGCTCGTTTCGGGCACCACCTTACTCATCTGGCATCGTCCGGTATGGGTCTGTTTCGTTTCTAAAAGAATAGCCGAGGCTGCTTGTCTGACAAGGCACTTTAAGTCCCGCGCTGCGGCGCGGCCTGTGCGCGCCTTGCCGGTGTTCCGCCCGGTGCCGCGTCCCCACAAGGATGGGGCGTCATTGTGATCCGCCGCATGGTCCGATGAGGTCGCCGTAAGCTTGGGGTCGTCTCTTCCTACTGTATTGATAGGCAACATAAATATATTTCGGCACGTGATTTGCTTAAAGAATGGCGCGGGGCTGTCCCGCTCATCTTGGGAGAGACGTGCCGATGGCATGGGTGTATTTCGGCGTGATTGTCGTGTTCTTTGCCGCCTCGATCGGGTTTACCGCGCTCCTCGAGCGCCTGCGGAGGGGGCCATGAGCGTCTTCATCTGGGTGGGGCTGGCCCTGGGGTTAGGCCTATTTGTCTATCTTTTCGTGTTTTTGCTGAATCCGGAGCGCTTTCTATGACCTCGCCTGTCGAGACTCTGATCGCCATGCTGGCGGTCACTATCCTGTTGGGCCTGCCGCTCGGGGCCTACATGGCCCGCGTCTATGGTGGCGAGATCTTCTGGGCGACGCGCGCCCTAGGGCCCGTCGAGCGCCTTTTCTATCGCTTGGCGGGCATCCATCCAGATGACGAGATGGATTGGAAGCGCTACGCCATAGCACTACTGATCTTCAATCTCCTAGGCATAGTGTTTCTTTACGGTCTCTTGCTGTGGCAATACGGGCTCCCGCTCAATCCCGAACATTTTGCCGATGTCACGCATGCGCTGGCCTTCAACACCGCCGCGAGCTTTGTCACCAATACCAATTGGCAGGCCTACGGTGGCGAGTCGACGATGAGTTATCTGTCGCAGATGCTGGGCCTGGCCGTGCAGAACTTCCTGTCGGCAGCCACCGGTATCGTCATTGTGGTCGCCCTCATCCGCGGCATCGTTCGCGCAAAGAGTCGTCATCTCGGCAACTTCTGGGTCGACATGACGCGCACCGTCCTCTATGTCCTGTTGCCCCTGGCGGTCATTCTTGGGCTCATGCTTCTGGAGCAGGGTGCCCCCCAGACCTTGGGCGCTTATGTTGAGGCGCATCTGATCGCGCCGTTTACAAGCGGCAAGGTGCATGTCACCCATCAAACCATCGCCTTGGGTCCGGTGGCCTCGCAGGAAGCGATCAAACAGCTCGGCAATAATGGCGGGGGCTTCTTTAACGCCAATTCCGCGCATCCCTTCGAGAATCCGACGGCGTTCACGAATTATCTGGAAATGATCGCGATGATCTTTATCCCGACCGCGCTCGTGTTCATGTTCGGTCACATGGTCAAGGATCGTCGCCAGAGCACCATGATCCTGTCGGCCATGTTGGTGCTGTTCGTGCCCCTGGCGTTGGCGAGCATGCATTATGATCTGGCTGCGAACCCCTTGTTCCACGGCCTTGCGGTAAGCCAGGCCCATATGGCCACCAACGCCGGGGGCGGCGATATGGTGGGCGTCGAGGACCGCTTCGGGGCTGGGAACTCGGCGCTCTTTGGCAGCGTGGCCACCGCGACCTCGACGGGTGCCGCAAACAGTGCCTATGACTCCTTCATGCCCCTTTCCGGTCTCGTCAATCTCTTTTTCATGCAACTTGGCGAGACGGCGTTCGGGGGCGTGGGCTCAGGCCTTGCGACCATGTTGGCCTTCGTCATCTTCGCCGTATTCCTGGGTGGCCTTATGATCGGCCGCACCCCGGAGTATCTCGGCAAGAAGATCGAGTCCTTCGAGATCAAGATGGTGTCGTTGTCGATCCTCGTGATGCCCTTGCTGGTCCTGATCGGCACGGCGGTCGCGACGGCGTTGGCCGCCGGGCGCGCCGGGACGTTCAATCCCGGGGCGCATGGTTTCAGCGAGATCCTCTACGCCTTCACTAGCGCCTCGAATAATAACGGCAGCGCCTTCGGGGGCCTGAGCGCCGATACCACCTTCTATAACGTGGCGACGGGTCTTTGCATGCTGATCGGGCGCTATTGGAGTTATCTGCCGTTGCTGGCCCTGGGCGGGTCGCTGGCCGCTAAGCAAAGGCTCCCGGCGTCCGCCGGCACGCTCGGCGCCCACGGGCCGCTGTTCGTGAGTCTGGTGGTGGGTGTGATCCTGCTCGTCGGGGCCTTGAACTTCTTCCCGGCCCTGGGGCTTGGACCGATCGCCGAGCAACTGACCCACATACACGCGCTTGCCGCGTCGAAATAATCTCAAGGAGAAAGCATGAACGCGAAAGCTGCCACCGCAGCTCGAACCTTCGCCTGGGACCGCCTGGCGCGAGAGGCCCTGACTGATAGTTTCCGGAAGCTGGATCTCCGCCACCAGCTGCGTAATCCCGTGATGTTCGTCGTCTACGTTGGGTCGTGGCTGGTCTTGGCGCTTTTTGTGCGCGACCTGATCATCCATAAGCCGGCGCTCACCACCTTTACCGGCGTGGTCGACGCGTGGCTGTGGTTGACCCTGCTATTTGCCAACTTCTCCGAGTCGTTGGCTGAGGGTCAGGGCAAGGCGCAGGCTGCGAGCCTCAGGCAGGCCCGTCAGGAGGTCGAGGCCAAGCGCCTGAAAGAGCCGCGCCCAGACAGCCCGTTCGAGATGGTCGCGGGCGTGGATCTGCGCTCGGGTGATCATTGCCTCGTGCAGGCCGGTGATATCGTCCCCTCCGATGGCGAGGCGGTCGTCGGCATCGCCTCGGTCGACGAAAGCGCGATCACGGGCGAGAGCGCGCCGGTGATACGCGAGGCCGCCGGGGACCGTAGTGCCGTGACTGGCGGCACCAGGGTGTTGTCGGACTGGCTTGTGATACGCATCACCGCGCAGCCTGGCGAGACCTTTCTCGATCGCATGATCAAGATGGTGGAGGGCGCGTCGCGCCGCAAGACCCCGAACGAGATCGCGCTCAGCATCCTGCTTGTGGTGTTGACGCTCGTGTTTCTGGTCGTGACCATCACGCTGTTTCCGTTCTCGTGGTACAGCGTCCATTACGCGGCGCACGCGGGGCATGTGATCGGCATCACGGTGCTCGTGGCCCTGCTCGTGTGTCTCATCCCGACGACCATAGGGGCGCTGCTGCCGGCGATCGGTATCGCCGGCATCATGCGGCTTTTGCGCGCCAACGTGGTTGCGACCTCCGGTCGCGCCATCGAGGCCGCGGGTGACGTCGATGTCTTGTTTCTCGACAAGACCGGGACGATCACCTACGGCAACCGCCAGGCGGCGGCGTTTCATGCCGCGACCGGGGTGGCTGAGGCGCGGCTTGCGGCATGCGCTAGGCAGGCATCGCTTGCCGATGCCACCCCTGAGGGCAAAAGTATTGTTACGCTCGCCGGTACGCGCTTCCCGAAGGAGGCGGCGGAGTCTGGTGATGCGCAAGAAGGGGTGTTGGTGCCGTTTAGCGCCGACACGCGCATGAGCGGCGTCGATCTGCCCGGACGGCGGATCCGCAAAGGGGCCCCCGACGCTATGCGCCAATGGGTCACGCAGGCCGGCGGGATCTGGCCGGATGGTCTCGATCGCATGATCGACAAGGTCGCCTCGGGCGGGGCCACACCACTCGTCGTCTGTGAAGAGCGCGAGGCCCTGGGGGTGGTCGAACTCAAAGATATCGTCAAAAGCCGTATCCGCGAACGGTTCGCGGCCTTGCGCACGATGGGTATCCGCACGGTCATGGTGACCGGCGACAACCCACTCACCGCGCGCGCCATTGCCACCGAGGCCGGGGTCGACGACTTTATCGCCGAGGCCAAGCCCGAGGCCAAGCTCGCGCGCATCCAGGAGTACCACAAGGAAGGGCACATGGTGGCCATGACCGGTGACGGGACGAACGATGCCCCGGCGCTCGCGCAGGCCGATGTCGCACTGTGCATGGCAAGCGGCACGCAGGCCGCGCGCGAGGCCGCGAACATGGTGGATTTAGACTCCAATCCTACCAAGCTCCTGGAGATCGTCGCGATCGGCAAGCAACTTCTGATCACGCGCGGTTCTCTCACGACCTTTAGCGTCGCAAATGATGTCGCCAAGTATTTCGCGATCATTCCGGCGGCCTTCGTCAGCACCTATCCGGCGCTCGGGGCGCTCAACATCATGCATTTAAGCTCCCCTACGCACGCGATCCTGGCGGCGGTGATCTTCAATGCCGTGATCATTCCGCTTCTGATACCACTGGCCTTGCGTGGCGTCCGTTACCGCGCGGCGGCGGCTAAGGACCTCCTGCGCCGTAACATCTGGATATACGGGGTGGGTGGGCTTGTCGCGCCGTTTGTGGGCATAAAGCTCATCGATATGCTTTTGACATGGATATAGGAGGAGTCATGGCGGCACGCGATATGCGCGCGGCGGTCGTATTGTTTCTTGTTCTCACGGTCGTGACCGGGCTTATGTACCCGCTCGCCATGACCGGCATAGGCCAGGTCCTGTTTCCGCGCCAGGCCAACGGATCGTTGATACGCGTTCATGGCCGGGTCGTGGGATCGGCCCTCATCGGGCAATATTTCCGCGGTCCGGGCCTGTTCTGGAGCCGTCCGTCGGCGACCTCACCTACGCCCTACGACGCCGAGGCCTCGAGTGCGTCTAACCTGGGCCCTGACAATGCCCTGCTGCGCAAGCACGTGGCGGCGCGGGTGGCGGCGCTACGCAAGGCCGACCCGAAGGAGAGGGGGCCGATACCGATCGATCTCGTCACCTCATCGGGCTCGGGGCTCGATCCCGACATCAGCGTCGCCGCCGCACGCTATCAGGTGGCGCGCGTGGCGCGCGCCACCAAGATCCCCAAGGCACGGCTTGACGCGCTCATCAAGCGCTACACCACGCCGCGTTCGCTCGGTTTCCTGGGCGAGCCCGTGGTCAACGTGGTCAAGCTAAACCTCGCCTTGTGGGGCATGGATGGCGGCCATTTCCGACGATAAGCGTCTGTCGGGTGCGACCTCGGGTTTTCTGGGGGCGCCCGACAGCGTCTGGCTGTCTGCAGGCCCTCCATGGGTCTGGCCGCGGCCAAGGGCCGCGTGCCCACGATGCCCGGACCTTCGTGGGGCCGATGTCGGCAATGACGAAGTCGACAAGCCCTAGGACCGCGCGCCGGTTCGTGGTAGATTTTGCCGTTTATCGGGCCCCGAACACCGCCCCTCAAGGGTATGTGGGCCCGTCATCCGGGCGGGTCCAGGGAGTGGATCGTGCCGGGTCCTCGGAACGGGAGGGGTGCGACGGTGTTTTGGATCATGGGGGGATTGTTCGTGGCCGTCTACGGGCTCCTATGGGGTCTTGTCCGCTTTTCCGAATCCGTCATCCGCGCCCGCGAGGGTGGCAACCGATGATGGATGTGTTGCTTGCGCTGGTCGTCGCGGTGGCGGCCTATCTGGTGTATGCGATCTTGTATCCGGAACGGTTCTGAGGGATGAGCCCCGCGGCCTTTTGGCAGATCGTCCTCGAGCTCCTGGTGGCGGGCGCCATCAGCGTGCCCTTCGGCCACTATCTGGCGCGCGTCTTTCAGGACCAAAAGACCCTGCTCGACCCGGTACTAGACCCGGTCGACGGCCTGATCTATCGCCTCATAGGTCGGGACGTCGTGAAGCAGGCGATGGACTGGAAGGGCTACGCCGCCGGCATGCTGCTCACCAATCTGCTGATGGGGCTTCTGATCTACGGGATCTTGTCGTGGCAGGGGCATCTGCCGTGGAATCCCCTGCATTTTCCTGATGTCAACCCCTTGCTGGCCTTCAATACTGCGGCTAGTTTCATCACCAACACCAACTGGCAGAACTATGGCGGGGAATCGACGCTCTCGCTCTTTAGCCAGATGGCGGCTATCACCTTCCCCATGTTCACCTCGGCGGCCACAGGCGTCGTGGTGGCCATCGCGTTTTTCCGGGCGCTTGGGCCGGCCCGCGACAAGGGCCGCAACCTCGGCAATTTTTACCGGGATTTCGTGCGCGTGCTGACGCGCGTCTTTCTTTTGCCCTGCCTTTTCATCACCCCGATCCTGGTATGGACGGGGTCGCCGGAGACCCTCACCGGCATGGTCACGGCGCACCTCATTCAGGGCGGCACGCAGCACATACCGATGGGGCCGGTGGCCGATCTCGAGGTCATAAAGCACCTCGGTACCAACGGCGGCGGATTCTTCAATGCCAATTCCGCGCACCCCTTCGAGAATCCGACGCCCTTGTCGAATCTCATCGAGACCCTGCTTATGATGGTGACGCCCATGGCGCTCGTCATCACCTTCGGACGCATGGTCGGTAACCGTAAGCTCGCGCGCGTCATGTACGGTGTCATGGCGTCCATGCTGGTGGTGGCAATGTTCGTGGCGGTGGGCGCCGAGCAGCGCGGCACGCCGCTTCTGGCCCACGCCGGCCTCATGCAGCATGCCGGCGGCGGTCAGATGGGCGGCAACATGGTGGGCAAGGAGGTGCGCTTTGGCATCACCCAGAGCGCGATCTTCGATACCGTCAGTACCGCGTTTACGACCGGGAGCGTAAACTCCGCGCTCGACAGCTACACACCCCTTGGTGGCATGGTCTCGCTCGTGCAGATGATGCTGAACTGTGTATTCGGCGGCAAGGGTGTAGGTACCCTCAATTTCTTGATGTATGGGCTGTTCGCGGTGTTCATTGCCGGCCTCATGGTCGGCAGGACGCCGGAGTTCCTCGGCAAGAAGATCGAGAAGCGCGAGATCGTGCTGGCCTCGCTCGCGCTTCTGGTTCATCCGCTTATCATCCTGATCCCGACCGCGTGGTCGCTGGTCTCTCCTTATGGGGTGAGCTCGCTTGGCAACAGCGGTTCGCACGGCCTGTCGGAGGTCCTCTACGCCTTTACCTCGGCGGCCGCCAACAATGGTTCGGCGTTCGCCGGCCTGAACGGCAACACCCCCTGGTATAACGTTTCGCTTGGTCTTGTGATCCTGTTCGGACGGTACGCCTCCATCATCTTCATGCTCGCGATCGCCGGGTCGTTGGCGGCCAAGCCGCCCGTGCAGGAGACCATAGGGACCTTGAAGACCGACACCGCGCTATTCGGGGGATTCTGGTTTGCCACGATCATCGTGGTGGGGGCGCTCACCTTCTTACCTGGGCTTGTGCTCGGGCCGATCGCCGAGTATTTCGCGCTTTATGCCCACCATACGCTATCTGGAGTGGGGCGATGAGCGAGGCCGCGGCCGGCGCGCCCGGCCATACCGAGGTACACCGCAAGGGCACGCGCGAGCTCATCGCCCAGGCGATCGTCGATTCATTCCAGAAATTCCACCCAGCGGTGCAGATCCGGAATCCGGTCATGTTCATCGTATGGTTGTCGATGTTCGTGACCCTTGCCCTGACCTTCGATCCAAGGCTCTTCGGAAAGACCGACGTGACGGCCGCCTACAACGGCTTTGTGACCGCCATCTTGTTTTTCACGGTGTGGTTTGCCAACTTCGCGGAGGCTCTGGCGGAAGGTCGGGGCAAGGCGCAGGCCGACAGCCTGCGTCAGACGAAGACTGACGTAACCGCGCGGCGCATAGTCAATGACGACACCTTCGAGGTGGTCATGGCCGGCGCCCTGCGCAAGGGAGATCGCGTGCGTGTCGAGCGCGGGGAGATTATCCCGACCGATGGCGAGATTCTCGAGGGCATCGCATCGGTCGATGAGTCGGCGATCACCGGCGAGTCCGCGCCGGTTCTGAAAGAGCCAGGGACCGACATGTTCTCGACGGTGACCGGCGGCACGCGTATCCTGTCCGACTGGCTGGTCTTTCGGGTCTCGGCTGACCCCGGCCACACCTTCCTCGATCGCATGATCCATCTCGTGGAAGGCGCGCGCCGCCAGAAGACACCGAACGAGATCGCGCTCACAGTGCTGTTGGCGGTGCTGAGTCTTATCTTCGTGGTGGTGGTGGCGACATTGAAGCCGCTCGCAGCCTTCCTTCACATTAATCTCGATGTCGCCACCCTGATCGCTTTGCTGGTGGCCCTGATGCCGACCACCATCGGGGCGCTGTTGTCTGCGATCGGCATCGCCGGCATCGATCGCGCAACCCGATTCAATGTGCTGGCGATGTCTGGGCGCGCGGTGGAGGCCGCGGGTGATGTGCAGACCCTGATCCTCGACAAGACCGGCACGATCACCATGGGCAATCGCCAAGCCACCGAGTTTGTGCCTCTGCCCGGTCATAACGAGAGCGATGTCGCATCAATCGCGCTTGCGGCCTCCTGGTACGATACCACCCCCGAGGGGCGCTCCATCGTGGCGCTGGCCGTGGCGCGTGGTGCCAAGCACGATCCCGCCTGGGAGCCAGGGCAGGGGGTCGAATTTACGGCCGAAACGCGCATGAGCGGCACCGACCTGGCGGATGGCCGCAAGGCGCGCAAGGGCGCGGTGGCGGCGGTGGCGCGCTATGTCCAGGAGGGGTTCAAGACCACCGCGCCCGCGGAGCTCAAGGGTGCGGCGGAACTGGTGGCACGCAAGGGCGCGACACCCCTGGCGCTTGCCATCGACGGGGATCTGGTCGGGGTGATCGGCCTGTCGGATGTCTTGAAGCCGGGTATGCGCGAGCGTTTTGCCCACATGCGCAGTCTCGGCATAAAGACGGTCATGGTTACCGGCGACAATCCGATTACCGCGCGCGTCATCGCCGAGCAGGCTGGGGTCGACGATTTCGTGGCCGAGGCCAAGCCCGAGGACAAGATTCGCGTGATCCGCTCCGAGCAGGCTCGAGGACGGCTCGTGGCTATGACCGGGGATGGCACCAATGACGCGCCGGCGCTCGCCCAGGCGGATGTCGGGCTTGCCATGCATTCGGGGACGGTGCCGGCGAAGGAGGCCGCCAACATGATCGACCTCGATTCCGATCCCACCAAGCTCATCGATGTCGTGGCGATCGGCAAGCAGCTTTTGATCACGCGCGGCGCGCTCACGACGTTTTCGATCGCAAACGACGTCGCCAAGTATTTTGCGATGTTGCCAGCCATGTTCATGCTCGCATTGCCGGGGGTCTCGGCACTCAATGTCATGCATCTCGCCACTCCCGAGAGCGCGGTCCTGTCGGCGCTCATCTTCAATGCGATCATCATCCCGATTCTCATTCCGTTGGCGCTGCGCGGCGTGCGTTTTCAGCCGACCACCGCCAATCACATGTTGGCGCGCAATGTCTTGCTCTACGGGCTCGGCGGGCTCATTGTGCCGTTCATCGGCATCAAGGTCATCGATCTTTTGTTGAGCCCGTTTCTGCGTTAGCCATAAGGAGGCGCCGTGTCGCGTACTTTCGGGACCGCTCTACGCCTGACCTTGTTGAGTTGGGCGATGTTTGGGCTTGGCTACCCGTTGCTCGAGGTGGGCATCAATCAGCTCGCGTTTCCGGGGGCCGCCAATGGCAGCCTGGTGCGCGTAAAGGGCCAGGTGGTGGGTTCGCGCCTCATCGAGCAACGGTTTACGGGGGCTGGCTGGTTCCATGGCCGACCCTCGGCGGTGCACATGAATCCGCGCTCGTCGGGGGCCTCCAACCTCGGTCCTTCGAGCGCGAAACTCGCGCGCCATCTCGCGGCGCGGCGCGCGCGGCTTTTGGCCCGCCACCCGCATCTGGCTGGCCGGCGCCTGCCGGCCGACATGATCACGAGTTCGGGGTCCGGCCTCGACCCCGACATCACCCCTGCCAATGCCTATTTGCAGGCCCCATGGGTCGCGCGTGACCGCGGCTTGCCGCTTGCGGTGGTGCACCGTCTCGTGGCCCGCCATGTACGCGGACCATGGCTTGGGCTCTTTGGGCAGGCGCGCGTCGATGTCCTGTCCCTGAATCTGGGGCTAAGGCGCATCGCCGCCCGAGCCCGCCATGCTAGGATGGCGCCCTAGGGCCCCGCAAGGGTCTCGACCGGCGATTTCCGGCGGATGGTATGAATGAACCACGGAGCATGATGTCCTCTACGCAAGAGGATATCTTGAGTACGCTGAAGGAGCGCCCGGCCGGGCGCCTCAAGATCTACATTGGCTCGGCAGCAGGGGTCGGGAAGACCTATCAGATGCTGCTGGAGGCGCAGAGATTGCGCAGCGAGGGCGTCGATGTCGTGCTCGGCTATATCGAGACGCACGGTCGCGCGGAAACGGCGGCGCTCGTGGGTGATCTCGAAAAGGTCCCGCTGCGGCGGATTCGCTACCAGGACCGGCTATTCGACGAGATGAATCTCCCGGCGATCCTCGAGCGGCGCCCGCAGATGGTCGTAATCGATGAGCTGGCCCATTCCAATATCCCCGGCACCGAGCATCCCAAGCGCTATCAGGATGTCGAGGACATCCTGAGGGCCGGCATCAACGTCATCTCCGCCGTCAATATTCAGCACATCGAAAGCCTGAACCCCTATGTCGAACGATTGACCGGTGTGAAGGTGCGCGAAACCGTACCGGATCGGGTGCTCGCGCTCGCGAGCGAGATTATCAATATCGATCTGTCGGTTGAGGACCACAGGGAGCGGCTGCGGCGCGGAAAGATTTACCCCGCAGAGAAGGTCGAAAGCGCGCTACGCGGTTTCTTCACACCTGAGAATCTCGCGGCCATGCGCGAGATGGCGCTGCGCGAGGTCGCGAGCAAGGTTGAGTATCAGACCGAGGAACAGCGGTTGCTACGCGAGGCCGGGCCCTTGCGCCGCCCCGAGCGCGTGGTTGTTTGTCTCGGGCCCGACCACGCCACGAATGTGGCTTTGCTGCGCCGCGGGGCGCGGGTCGCCGGCCGCTTGAACGCCGATTGGTTCGCGGTCACCGTGGTGAGGCCCGAGCTCGCGCCTGGCAAGGCCTTGAGTCCGGTGCGCAAGGAGCTTCTGAAGCTCGAGCGGCTAGCCGAGGAACTCGGCGCGCGATTCGAGGTTCTCGAGGGGCATAGCGTGCTCGATGCCCTGGTGAGCTTCGTTGACGAGCACGGCATCACCATGGCGGTCTTTGGCAAGAATCGGCACGTGGGCTGGCGCCTGCGCATGTTCAAGTGGCTCACGCTTGAGTTTCTGAACCATACGGAGGGGGTCGATGTTCAAATCGTCGACACCAACGAGCGCGACGCGTCTGCGCGTAACTAGGAAAAGCCATGCTACGATCACTCAGTAATCGCCTCATAATCGCCATTTCCGCTGTCGTGTTATTGCTCGGGATCCTGGGCGCGCTACTGGTCAGTCGCATCAGTGGTCTGGGCGGGACGACCCAGGCGATTCTGCGCACCAACGCGTATTCGGCGGCGGCCATGAGCAAGATGCGTGAGGCGGCGCAGGCCTACCACCTTGCCACGCGCGCCCACGCCCGCGCGCGCATCGCCACGCGCTTTGTGGCCGCCTGGCAGGGCTTCCGGGACGACAGCCGCGGGCTGCATGTGGCGGCCGAACGGGCGGAGGTCGAGGCCGCCTGGAAGGCCTACCGTCATGCCCCCAATGCCGCCCACCTACGCGTACTTGATAGTGCTTTGCAGGACCTAAAGATCGTGGGTCGGACCGCGATAGCTGCGCGCGAACACCATGCGATCGTCGCCATCAAGGATCTGACGATTTTCGCCTCGCTTGGGCTTGGCGCCTCGCTGCTCGTGATCCTGGTCCTGTCGGTATGGATGGTGCGGCTCATATTGCGGCCCATGCGTCAGCTGGCGCGCGGTATCCACGATCTAAGCCCGTCTGGTACCCACCGCGAGCTTGAGCGTTATGGGCTTACGGAGTTCGATGACCTGACCCGCGAGTTCAACGGGCTCCTGCGGCGCCTTGATAAGCATGAGCGCGGGAATACCGACAGACTGGTCTACGAGAACGCGAAGATCGACGCCCTTATAAATTCCATAGATGATGGTCTCGTGCTCCTGGATCGGCAGGACAAGATCCTGCATGTGAACTTCATGGCCGGGATGCTGCTTCAGACCGAGCCGGGGGAACTGCTCGGGCGCAATATCAATGACCTCAATATCGCCACGCGTTTTTACATGAATCTGCGCAACGCGCTGGTGTCGCTGCGCCGGGAAGACCAGGACGAGCCACAGTACAGCCGCAACGAGTTTTCCCTGACCATACGCGGCCGTCTTCACTCCTATATCCTGAAGACCGTCCCGTTCCGCGATAAGAAACGCAGTATCATCGGACTCATCGTGGTATTGCAGGACGTGACCGAGCTGCGCCACGCCGAGCACCAGAGGACGCAGCTTCTGGCAACGCTGTCGCACGAATTAAAGACCCCGCTCACGAGCTTGAGTCTCAGCATAGGAACGCTCTATGAGACGGCCCACCAGGAAAACTATCCGCATCAGGTCCGTCAGCTGCTCGAGGTCGGGCGCGAGGAGGTGAGCCGTCTGACGATGCTGGTGGAGGATCTCCTGGATGTATCGCGCCCCGACGCCATTCGCACGAGCATCGAGCTAAAGCCCCTGGAGCTCTGTGAATTCCTGCGCCGCCAGGCGCATTCCTTTCGTCTGCAGGCCGATCTTCAGGACGTGGATCTGGTCGTAAAATGCCTGCCGGATGTGGCAGTGAATGCGGACCCGGTGAAGCTTGGCTGGGTCTTCAACAATCTGCTGTCCAATGCCCTGCGGCATACGCCCCTGCATGGCCAGATCACGATATCGGTCTCGACGCCCGATGGGGAGCAGGTCCTGGTGGAGGTCGCCGACACCGGTCGCGGCATACCGCCCGAGGAGCTGCCGCATATCTTCGACTGGTTCACGCAAGGGGGGGCCGCCGATCGGCACGGTTCGGCGGGCATGGGGCTTGCCATCGTACGAGAAATGGTCGAGGCGCACGGGGGACGCATCACCGTGACATCGAGGGTAAACGAAGGAACGCAGTTTCGCATCACGCTTCCCCGGCGCATGACTACCGGCGACCTGCCTTTGCAGCCGGTCGTACCGCTCCCCGAAGGGCCCTGAGACATGGCGTCCGTTCTTATAGTCGACGATGACCGCAAGATCCGTCTGACGCTTGGGATATTTCTTGAGCGGCGCGGGTACCGCGTGCGTGACGTCGCGTCCGTGAAGGCGGCGCTCACAATCCTGAAGGAGTTTCGCGCCGACATCATACTGTCAGACCTGAAGATGGAGGGCGCGGGCGGTATCGAGCTTCTGACGGCCATAAAGAGCGAATATCCGTCGTTGCCGGTCATTATCATGACGGCGTATGCCACGGTTGAGAAGGCCGTGGAGGCCATCAAGCTCGGTGCCGCCGATTTCATCGTAAAGCCATTCGCGCCGGCCGAGATCGAGCAGATTTTGAGTCGCAACATCCGCATTCAGGGCCTCGAGACCGAGAACCGCCATCTGCGCGTGGCGTTGGGCAAGGAAGATCTCATGACGCGCTCGGAGGCCCTGCAGCGGACCTTGTCCATGGCCGAGCGCTTTGCCCACAGCGAAGCCACCGTTCTCGTGTTGGGCGAGAGCGGCACGGGGAAAAGCATGATCGCCCGCCGCATCCATGCCGCAAGCGCGCGCAGCCAGGGACCATTCGTCGAGGTCAATTGCGCGAGCCTCTCACCCACGCTTCTCGAAAGCGAGCTCTTCGGTCATTGCAAGGGGGCGTTCACGGGCGCCGTGAAGGACAAGGTCGGGCGGCTCGAGTCCGCTGACGGCGGCACGCTGTTTTTGGATGAGGTAAGCGAGTTATCGGCCGAAGGGCAGGCAAAGCTTTTGCGCTTCCTGCAAGACAAGGTGTTCGAGCGGGTCGGTGAATTGAAGACTCGTGCCGTCGACACTCGCATCATTGCCGCGACCAATCGCGATCTCCGTCATCTGGTTGCCGGCGAGGGGTTCCGGGAGGACCTGTACTACAGGCTCAATGTGGCCGAGGTGTTCATGCCGCCACTACGATCGCGGCCGGAGGACGTACCGTTTCTCGCGGAACGCTTCCTGGCGCAGGCGGCGGCCCGAAACGGCCTTTCGTCGATTCCAGTGATGGAGGATGAGGTAAAGTCGCATATCGCCCGCTACAATTGGCCTGGTAACGTTCGTGAACTTCAGAACGTTATAGAAAGGTGTGTTATTTTGGCGGGCCCTGGGCGCATAACCATGGAGCATCTCCCGGATCGTTTGTTGACGCATTCCGAGCCCTAGCCCTTGCGTGTCTTCGATGGGGCATCTCCGCCCCGAGGTCCGGTTCTTGAGAAAACTGTTGTTGGCAGCGCTGACCGCGGGCGTCATGCGAGGGACGGTATACGCGCACGAACGGGCGGTCTGGGGCATCGATAACAATGTGTCGATCGCTTATCGCCTGACGGACCTGCATTACGTCGAACCAAGTGATACCTGCGCGCTTGCGGTATGCACCAATGCCCCGCAGTCCAGCTATTTCGACCGCGAAAGCGGTTATGTAAACGGTTTTCGCGCGAGTCTGTCCGGGCTTGTCCTCGGCGGCCGGATGTACGCGCGCCTCACCTATGACAGAGTGAGTGGAAATGTGCGCTATGAGGGGTACACGCAGGATGGGACGCCGATCCCGAACGGGGTGTCGGGCGCGATTATTTCAAGCTACGGATTACGTCTAGGCGCCGCGTTTTACGATGGGCCGGTGATGGCCGCGCCATTTCTTCAGTATGGACACCACGCATGGCGGCGGCAGATCGGGGTCGGGACTACGCAAGCCTATGAGGAAGACTATCACCATGATTATGTGGCGCTCGGAGCGCTCATCCAGGTGGCGTTGACGCGGCGTTTGGTGGGCAGTATCTACGCCGCCGCGGGACAGACTTTGAACCCTACGATCGCGGTCGCGGCGCTCGGTTTTTCGCAGGGCCTTGGCGCGGCGCCGCTCGTCAAGGCGGGGGCCTCTTTGGATCTGCGGCTGTCGCGTTGGCTAGGGCTGTATGCCGCGGTCCGCTATACGCGTTTCTCGTATGGACAGAGTGCGCCGCAGCAGTCTGGCAATCTTGTTATTATGGAGCCTCAGAGCAATACGGTGATTGCCGACTATGAGGGCGGGTTACGGGTCTTCTTCTAGCCGCGAGCGCTTGTTTTTCGCACTGTGGCCCGGCGAGGATGTACGCGCACGGCTCGCTGCGCGCGCCGACGGATGGGCGGGCCGGCCGGTGGCGGCCGACGGCTACCACATGACGCTCGCGTTCGCGGGCGCGGTCGAGGCCGATGTGCGCCGCGCCCTGGAGGCGGGGGCCGCGAGCGTGTCCGGGGAGGCGTTTGTGTGCGTCTTGGATGAGATCATCTGGCTTGGGGTAGGCAACATCGCGGCGCTTGCCCCTTCATATCCGCCACCGGCGCTGCTTGGGCTCGCGGCCCGTCTGCGGCGGTTGGTCAGCGGCGCCACCAGCCGGGTGGCGCTGCACCGCTACCGGCCGCATGTCACGCTCCGGCGCCTGGGGGCGGGGGAGCCGCGATGGTGCTCGCCGCCGCCCGAGCCGGTACCATGGGCGGTCGCCGACTATGTCCTGTGCCGCTCGCGGGCCGAGCGTCCCGGGTCCTACGATGTCCTGGCGCGATGGCCGTTGTCATGAAGGCGTATGACATTTTTCTGACGTTTTTTGTCGTCGTCGATCCGATCGGCCTGGTACCGCTTTTTGGGGCGCTGACCGCCGGCGCGAGCCACGAATATCGTCAGCGGATGGCCGTGAAGGGCGTTCTGATAGCGGCGTTGGTCCTGCTATTTTTCGCGGTAAGCGGCTTTGCCGTATTGCGGGTCTTGGGGATAGGACTCTCGGCCTTCCGGATCGCCGGCGGTATCCTGTTGTTTCTGCTTGCGATCGACATGGTCTTCGCCCGTCATTCCGGGTTGCGTTCGACGACCCAGCGCGAGACCGAGGAGGCGCGGGGGCGCAACGACATCTCGGTATTTCCGCTCGCCATCCCGCTGCTCGCCGGTCCTGGGGCCCTCACGAGCCTTCTGCTCATGCTTTCGGCCGCCCATGGCCGCCTTGTCGCGATCGGACGGCTCCTTGGTATACTGGCTGTGGTGTTGGCCATCACGCTTGCCGTGCTGCTGTCTTCCGAGCGCCTACTGGCACTGATGGGTGAGACCGGGGCCAACGTGGTGACCCGGTTGTTGGGCGTGTTGTTGACGGCGCTTGCGGTTCAGTACGTCCTGACCGGTATTCGCGTGGGGCTCCTGCACTGCGTTTGAGAGGAGGGCTTGGTGGACGTCCGACCATTCGATGGAAATCGCGAGCGCGAATTGGTGGTGGTCGCCTATGCCCTGTATGTCGTGGGGTTTTTCGGCATGCTCGCACCGAGCCTTCTGGCGTTAGGCCTCAATTACTGGCGGCGTGATCGCAGCGGAAGCTGTTATGGGAGCCATCACCGCTGGATGATACGGACCTTCTGGTGGGGGCTTTTGTGGGCCGCCGCCGGCTTATTCCTTTTCTTCGCGCTGCTCGGCTACGCCGTGCTGATCGCTGTGAGCATATGGTGGGTGTACCGCGTGATTCGTGGGGCCCTGGCGCTCGCCGATGAGGAGGCCATGCCGCCGAGTTCCCTACAGGTCACGAGCCGCTCTGCTTAAAGGCGGGGCGGGATCCGTTGCCGGTTCAGGCCCCTCGGCCGCGCGGGCATCGGTCTGAACCCCGCGCCCGGGCCATTGTCTTGCCGGTCCTCGGGCCCTCGGAGGCGCCGCGTGCCGCCGGGCGCCGGCCAAAAAAAAGGACCGCACCGGGCGGTCCTGGCAAGGGGCAGGGCACCTAGGTGCCCGTCATGGTCTTTTTGGGGGCAGGCCACGGCGCGTAGCCAGGGTTGTTGGCGACACCCGTGAGCTTTGGCGTGTAGGGGACATCGATGCGCACCGTCTTCTGGTCGCGCAGATATTCGGTGACCACATCCCAGATCTTTTTGCCCGGGTGCTTGGGGCGATAGACATCCGCCCAGCCCGACACCGTATAGCGTTTATTGGCCTCTATGGGCTTGCCATTCGAGAGCCGCAGGTCGGAGATCCTGTGTCCGATGTTGCGCATCGGGGCCATAGTGTAGGTAAAGCCGCCCACGCGCACCATGTCGCCGCCCTGCTGATAATAGGGGTCCTTGTTGAAGAGGTTGTCGGCGATCTGTTCGAGGGTGTTTTTCAGCTGCTTGCCCGTGTAGGTGTCGATCGTCGTCGCCGGGTAGGTGATCGCCGTCTGGTTCATGACGTCTTCCATCGTAATCGGCTCGCCCGGCAATAGGCTCGTGCCCCAGCGGAAGCCGGGCGACAACGCGAGCTGCGCGCCCGATACGGCGAGCTGCGCATCGACGATCAGCTGATCGAAGGTGCCATTGAAGTTCCCGCGGCGAAAGAGCAGGCCTTCGGTCACGGCGAGCTTCTCCGCGAGCTTGTCTTTGTAGGGCGCGCGCACCTTGTCGATATAGGCGGCCATTTCCGGATCGGCCGGCAGCAGGTCCGCGAATATTGGCATGAGGCGTGACCGGTAACCGCGCATGCGGCCGCCACGCACGTCGAGATCCAGGACCAGCAGGAATTTGGTATTGGAGCCGGAGTTGAAGACCAGCGTCGTGCCGCCGCTATTGCGCACCGGGACGGGCTCGGCCTCGGCGTCGTGGGTGTGGCCGCCAAGGATGACATCGATGCCGTGGACGTGGTGCGCCATCTTCAGGTCCACGTCCATGCCGTTGTGCGAGAGCACGGCGACCACCTGGGCACCCTTGGCGCGTACTTCGTCCACGGTCTTTTGCATATGTGACTGATCGATGCCGAACTGCCAGTCCGGGACCATATACGCGGGATTGGCGATCGGAGTGTACGGGAAGGCCTGGCCGATGATGGCGACCGGCACGCCGTTGACCTCGCGCATCATGTAGGGGGGAAAGACCAGCGAACCCCAGGTGGAATTATTGACGTTCTGGGCAAGGAATTCGATGTGGCCCTTTAGTTCGGTATTGATGGCCTGCATGACGCGCTTGGCCCCATAGGTAAACTCCCAGTGGGCGGTCATGGCATCGACACCAAGAAGTTTTTGCGCCCCGATCATGTCGCGTCCCTCGGTCCACATCGAGGTCGCCGATCCTTGCCAGGTGTCGCCGCCATCCAGGAACAGGTTGCGTCCGGCGCGCTCGCCACGCACTTTCTTTAGGAGCGTCGCGAGGTGGGCAAAGCCCCCGATCTTGCCGTAGCGCCGCGAGGCCTCGGTGAAATCCAGGTAGGTGAAGGCATTTGCCCGGCGCCCCCCGAACGGCACCTTGAAATAACGAAGGTAGTGCTCGCCTACGAGGTGTGGCGGGCGGCCCCAGGCGTGACCCACGCCGATATTGATGTTGGGCTCGCGGAAATCGACAGGCAACAGCTGCGCATGGCAATCGGTCATGTGCAGGAGGCTGACATTGCCATAAACCGGCATGTCATAGAGATGGCTTGCCGCCGCGGTCGTGTTCTCGCCGCGGTGCATGCGATCCATGCTACAGCCGGCCAGTCCGGTACCGGCCGCCCCGGCGACCGCCAACATCTGCAAGAATTCTCGTCGTGACAAGCTCATAAGCGTCTACTCCTCGCGCTTGTTCAAAAGTCTGGTGGTGGGCAGCGCCTTGTGGGTGACTACCGCAATAGACCTTACGTCTGAGTGAAGCGACGTGGTCCCCTGGGAGACGCGGCGGGATGGGATTCTATTCCCGACATGACAAGGCCGCCCGCGGGCGGCCTTGTCATTTAAGTGCGCCGCTCTCTAGGGGCGTTGGCTCGGGGCGCTTTCGGGAAGCCCGGTGTTCATGTACATCTGGTAGAACTCGAGGTCCCGGTACTGGACGCTTTCCGGTTTGAAGGGGGCCGCGCCGACCTTCTTGTTGCAGCCCTGATAGCGCTTCGCGAGCGTCCCAAGGGTGCCCCACGCCGATCGATAGGCAGGGAAGTCGACGCCTTGGCCCAAGGCCGCGCCGATCACGTTGCCGCGCAGCCGCTTGCCCGCATTCCACACGTGACAGGTGGCGCACGAGAAGTTGAGCTGACCGCGGCGTGCCCAGAAGAAATGCTCGCCGGCGTAGAAGGCCTTGACGGCGCCCGGTGAATTGATCTCGACTTCCACCGGCTTGCCATAGGACAGGTGCTTTACATACGCGTCAATGTCGGCCATGGGGCCGGTCGTCACGTTTTTATAGGGTGCCGCGCCATTGCGTACCCGGCAGGTATTGATGTCCATGACGAGAGTCCGCACTTCCTTGGTGGCCGGATCCCAGTAGGGGTAATGCGTGGCAATGCCCACGCCGCCGTTCTTGAAGCAGCTCGCGTAGGTGTTGCCGTCCTTGAAAGGCGTGTTCCAGAGCCGTTTGCCGCGGTCCAGGGCGAAGGTATAGGACGGAAACTCCATGATCTGCTTCCACTGCGCGCGCAGATTCTTCGCGGCCGGCATGGCGTACACGCCGTTTGCATAATCCTTGAACGGTACGTTTGGGAAACGCTTGTGGAAGTAGGCCTGGAACTTGTGCATGTCCGATTGCGGCGTGGCCTGCGCCACGAGGGGCGCGAGCAACGTCGCGGCTAATACCAGGGTGGCGGATGTCTTCATGGGTTCTTCCTCGCGGGGCTTAAGCCCTAACTCACGTGGGTCTGGGCGTGCCCGGTCATGCCCTTGTTATCGATCCAGTCGACGGTGACGAGATCGCCCTTCTTCGCATGGGTAAGCTTCACGGCGATGAGCGGGTCCTTGGAGATGGCGA